>JAFGJN010000205.1 GCA_016929055.1 Candidatus Zhuqueibacterota bacterium | reverse complement strand
GGCGATTCGGAAATCCTCGGCTGGAGCTACAACATTGCCGAGCGAATCACCAGCGAAGCGCAGGCGATGATCGAGGTGGAACATTTTGCCGAATGGGAACCGCTGACAGAGCGCTGAGGAGAGAAAAATCCATTTCGGTTGAATGTCCGACCACGCCGCCCGGCACTTTTGCCGGGCGGCCTGAATCGGAGCTCATGACTCTTATTTGATTAAAACCAGAGTGCGGGTAAAAATCTGTCCCGCTGCGCGCAAGCGGCAGAAATAGGTGCCACTGGCCCAATCACCGGCACTCCAACGCACGCTATGGGTTCCGGCCGGTTGATAAGCATCGACCAGCGTGGCAACATGGGCGCCGCTGATGTCATAGATCGCCAGTTCGACCTGGGCATCGGCCAGCAGGCTATAGGTGATCGAGGTAGATGCGTTGAATGGATTGGGATAATTCTGCATCAGAGCAAATTGATCCGGCAGTGAGCGGAAATCGATGGCAGATCCGGCCGGAACAGCACCGCGTTTTTCGGCCGTATCAACGCCGAATTCGACTGCCTGGCGCCAGCTGCCTTTTTCCCACGAGGGGGTGATGAATTTGACCATGACATATCGGGCGACGATGTCGCCGTTCAGGCGGTAGTAGATCAGAGAACCGTCCCCGCGGCGATTGGTTTTCAGAACGCAGGCAAAGTCTGCCGGCTGAAGGCCGGTTTGAGAAACCCAGACCTCGAAATGAAGCACCTGATTGCTGTAGGCGTCATCGTCGGGACCGTTATCGGTCTGCAGGGTGACAAGATTGAAGCGATAGAGCCCGTCATCGCCGAAGCGATAGATCGCCCAGGCCGGGGCTTCGGGGTCGCCCGACCCGCGCGCCCAAGTGGTGCCGTTCCATCCGTCGCTGAGGCCGTCGACGAGCTTGTCCCAGCTAAAGCTCTTGTAGGTTTCCGAACCCTTGACCAGAACGAGTGTATTGGCTGCAGCGCTCGATCCCTGACCCGGCTCGATCTGTTCGCCGAAGCAGATCCGCACTTCGCCCTCGACGCCGCGGTCAACGATGCAACCATTGACCGATGCCTTGATCATAAATTCGCCGCGCGCGTCGCTGCGAAGAAAAGCGCGATAGACGCCGGGATCGGCGGTCGCTGAAAAGTCAGTCGCTTTTATCCACTGATTGGGATCGCCATAAAGCGGGACGCCGAGAATGCGAACATCGTGAAAGGTCTTACCGGTTAGAGGTTGGCCATCGGCATCTAAGAGATGGAGCGCCAATTCAGCCGGTTCATGGGAACCGTCGTGGGTCACATCGATCCAGCTCTGAGCCGCTTCGGGAAGCGTGACAGCGGTATAGACCTCAAATTCGCCCAGCAAGGCAGCACCGCTCTCGAACGGCGACAAAACGACAAGCTTGATATAGCGCACATCCGCGGCGGCCACATCCCAGCTCATCCAGTCGTCATTGAGGTCGCAGGGTGTTTCGCAGGTGTTGTTCTTTTCGGCATCGAGAAGCAGCGAAAAATCGGCTGCATCCGTACCGCTTGTCGAGACCCAGACCTGGAAATGAATCGCCTGTTGGGCGAGATGACCGATACCGGTATCGGTCATCAGGCGGATGGATTCCAGATCCCGACGGCCCTGATCGATGAATTCGAAAATCGCCCAGGCCGCGCCGCTGGCATCCGGTTGCACCCAGGCGCTGCCGTTATCCCAATAGGTATCGCCATCGATGGCGTTGGGCCAGGAATCCTTGATCGACGGGCCGGCCGCCACGAGTTGTAAGCGGCTGTAACCGCCTGCCGGGTAAACGGTGACGAAATCGTCAAACTGTTCGTCGTTGAACTGTACGCCGTGGTTCTTGTTCGGCAGACCGTCCGGCTGCCAAAACGTGACCAGCGGATCAGCGCCGTGAATGCGGCCGTGTTCGTAAAAACTCCACTCATGCAGTGCAAAAGGCTTGAGCAGATGAAAATGGACGCAGAGCGGCGCCAGGCCGACGTTGCAGTCGGAATCGATGTCGATGCAGCGATCGACGTTGGCGGTCTGCACACCCATGACAAAGTCGTGTTCGTTGTTGCCCAATTCCGGATCCGGTACCTGGGGATTCCCCGGGACGTATTGAGCATTGAGCAAAATCTGAGTGAAATTGGTCATTTGCTGACCTTCGATTAGTTCCGGATCGCTATGCACCTGTAGATTGAAGACGCGCTCGTCGCCTGCCGGCCATAAGGGATTGAGCAGAGGCATAACGATCTGGAAAGACCAGGTGTGGCTAACCGGATCGTAACCAGAAGAGAGATCGTATTCGCCGCTGTAGCCGAAAATGTCAAAGTTGACATAAGCGCGGACAAAGGCAAGTTCGGGCGGCAGTTGATCCACAACCCCGACGGTGTTCATGGCCACAGCCGAGCCGCCGAGATTTTGCACGCCGATTCGAATGATATAGTCCTCGTCGGGCTGCAGCATTCCGACAACGGGAGAGCCATCGAGGTGGACGATCTCGCGGGTCTGGATCATGAGGTTGGCCTGATCGTCGTCGAGAATGACGCAGGAGCCGGCGTTCGAGGCGATAGTGACCGTACTTCCGCCGCGAGTGCTGGCGCCGGTCAGGGTAATCGTGAGGGCTTCGTCGCCTTCCACCAATTGATCCGGAACGATCGCCAGCCGAATCGTTTTTGTTGTCTGATTGCGTCTAAAGGTCACCGAGTTGAGCAGCGGGGGTTCGAGGCGCATAAAATCGAGCAGGGGTCTGGCGGCGCCGCTGATATCAAAGGAAACGTTGACCCAGTCGAGATACCCCGGCGGAGCCGGCGAGCAGGTGATCTGAAACTCGACTGTCGCGGCGGGCAGAGCATCGCCTTCGGTTACCTGCTGTTGGGCAGTCGGAGTGATGGTGATGGTATAATCGACCGCTCCGGAGACACCTGCAAACGAAAGAATAAGAAGAAAAGCGCAAACGTAACAATGATTCATGGTCCCACACCTCCAGGAATAAAATGACGGACAGACAGACTGACTGACTGACTGAACAAATGGTATAGCGCCACAAGTTGCGGGCAGAGGCGGGACAAAAGATGCGGAACAAGATCGGGCCGGTAGATGCACCCCGATGCCGATGCAGAAAATTTGCGAGAACTTGACATCCGATAGTACTGGATAGTTGCGATAAAATAAGGGTTTAGCGGGTAAAAGTCAAGAAATATTTAAGTAATTGCGTATTTTTTTGCGACTCTAGATAACTTGAGATTTTAAGCGATCAGATTATTTTATTGCTTGACTTTAAGCAAAAAAATGTTATATTTATAGTCCCATTTAAAGTGCAGGCAAAACCTGCAGACACCGCGGGGTGGAGCAGTCTGGTAGCTCGTTGGGCTCATAACCCAAAGGTCGGAGGTTCAAATCCTCCCCCCGCTACTAGCGAAAAGGTCAGTTAGACGCAGTTCTAGCTGACCTTTTTTTTATTTGACTGTGCCTTCCTCTCCCTTGCCGCACGGCTCTTATAACCGTCGATCCCTCGATTTAAAAACTTGACAGCAAGCAAGAGATTGTGTATTTTTTCTCCATCCATTAATTAGACCCACACTTTTATCCCAAAACAGGCGGGCTGTCTAAACCTCGTCAGCAAGAAAATGACAGGGTTCACACAGGTTGCCTTTGCAAACGAGGGCGATATGAACAAGCAAAAACCCGATCTCAAAAAAGAACAGGCCGCTTCTTCGGCGCGGCCGCGTTACCCCTATTCCTTGGCGGCGCGTTTCTTTTTTTCCTTCATGGATTTGGTGACCGGCAACAAAATCACTCTGTCGAAAACCAAGCTGGTGGAAATCCTCGCCAGCATCCCCTATCGCGCCTGGGAAAACAACAAATACAGCCGCATGACCTGCAACTATCGCAACCTCGAGGCGGTGGAACACGCACGCCGCGTTGTCGAATGGGGACGTGAAGCGCAGGACAACGAATACGGGCACCTCCTGGTGATCCAGGAAAAGATGAAACTGGACGGCGTCTCGGATTCCTGGTATCTGCGCCCGCCGGTTCCCTGGGCCATCGTCTGCTTTTACCGAATCTTTGCCTCCACACTCGCCTTTTTCAGCTTGCGCCGTGCCTTTCTCTTTAACGCCGAATTCGAAGACCATGCCGAGCACGTCTATGCCCAATTCGTGAGCGAACACCCGGAATGGGAGAGCCAACCCGTCGACAACGATCTGGTCAAACACTATTATCCCGACGCCGCAACCTGGGCCGACGTCTTTCGCCGCATCGGTCTGGATGAACGGGATCACCGCAACAAGAGCTTTGCCTACTGCGGCAAACCCGAACATGTGGTCGAATACGAGGGCATGCCCGAGATCGATTGACCATCGTCCGATTCCTGAGCCATCGCGCATTAAAACCAAACAAACAAATCGGCACAGGAAATAAAACCCCGCCAGAATAGAGCCCTCCCGGCGCCATCCGCATTCGATCTCGAGTCGGTGCTGACGTCTGGGGGCTCTCTTTCAGCTTGACCCCATCTTGCCTTGTCGACACACAAAAAAACAGACCTTTTCGTCCTGCAACCTACCCTGCCGAGAATCCAATTCCCCTCCCTCTGCCTTTGCACACGAGAGTTTTTCCCTTGCAAAACAGATAAAAAATCTGTTTTTTAAGATTGGTGACAACAAACTGATTCAACATAATCGACAGGAGGAATCCAATGAGCGACTATCATGAGCCGGCAGAAGAATTGAGTCCGCAGGCTCGCAATATAACCCGCGCCTTGAAAAGCCTCAAGGAAGAGATCGAAGCGGTGGACTGGTACAACCAGCGCGTCGATCGCACGGACGACGAATCTCTCAAGAAAATCCTCGCCCACAACCGCGACGAAGAGATCGAACACGCCTGCATGACCCTGGAATGGCTGCGGCGCAACATGGGCGCCTGGGATGAACAGCTGCGTCTCTATCTCTTTTCCACAGGCGATGTGACCGAACTCGAAGAAGGCGAATCCGCCGCCGAGGAGCAACCGTCGACCGATCTCGGAATCGGCAAACTCGAATAGGAGGTGATACAATGGATTTTCTGAAAAAATCTCTGGCGCCCATTACGGCTGAAGCCTGGAGCGAAATCGAGAGTCAGGCCAAAACCGTTCTCCGCTCCCGATTGACGGCGCGGAAGTTTGTCGATGTCGACGGTCCCAAGGGACTGAATGTCGGCGCCGTTACTCTGGGACGTCTGGATATACCGACCCAACAGAAAAAAAACGATGTGCAATACGGCATCCATCAGGTCCTGCCCTTGATCGAAACCCGCACTCAATTCCGCCTCAAAATCTGGGAACTGGATAATCTGGCGCGCGGCGCCGAGGATATCGATCTCTCCCCACTTGACTCGGCCGCAATCAAAATCGCCGAGTTCGAGGAACGAGCCATTTATTACGGTTTCAAAGCAGCCAAAGTCCCGGGCTTGAAAGCGGAAAGCGCTTATCCGCTGAAAAGCTGCCCAAAGAACGCCCAGGAAGCAATATGCGGTATTCCCGAAGGCATCCGTCTGCTCAAAGAAGCGGCTGTCGAAGGGCCGTACTCTCTGGTGGCCAATCCCAAAAAATGGCAGGAAATCAACAGCTACGGTCAGGGCTACCCGCTGAACAAACAGTTGAAGGATATTCTCGAGGGAGAGATCATTCTCTGCCCGTCCATCGAGGGCCTGTTTCTGGTTTCCAAGCGCGGCGGTGATTTTCGCCTCACCCTCGGCACCGATCTCTCGATCGGCTATGAAAGCCACACCGCCGACGAGGTTCAGCTCTATTTCACCGAATCGTTCACGTTTCAGGTTTTTGAACCCGCAGCCGTGGTGGTGTTCGAGGGCTGATCCCTCCGATTGGATTGAGACGGATCCTCTGCTCTCTTTTGACCCCGACCTCGCTTGCGAGATCGGGGTCAAAGGCTCAATCCGAAAGCGGCCCCCGTGCAACCCGAAACACCGATAACAGCTGCCGGGGATTCGATTCGATCCGCAAAGCCAATTCATCCGACCAGCCAAGAACAGGAGGTGTGCCTGTTAAACTCTCGCGCCGGGATTTTTGCCGCCTGACCGGCGCTGCGGCCGGCTATGCCGCGCTGCAGCCGTTGGCATGCACAAAAAAATCACTTTCTCCGCCCAATATTCTGCTCATCTATGCCGACGATCTCGGATACGGCGATTTGAGCTGCTATGGCGGCGATATCCCCACACCCCACATCGATTCCATTGCCGAGTCCGGGATTCGCTTCAGCCAGTTCTACGTCTCTTCTCCCGCCTGCACGCCTTCACGCTACAGCCTGCTGACCGGCTGTTATCCCCATCGCAGCCGCCACGGTCTCGATAAAGTCTATATGCCCGGAGACGACATTCATTTCGACGTCTGCGAGACGACACTGGCGGAACTGGTAAAAGAGCGCGGCTACCGAACCGCACTTTTCGGCAAATGGCACCTCGGCAAAGCCAAAGAGAGCTACCTGCCCCTGTACCATGGATTCGATCACTTTTGCGGCATGCCGGGCGGGTGCGTCGACTATTACCGCCACACCTATGGCCCGCAGGGCAGAGACTGGTACGTCGACAACCAGCCCGCCGAAGAAACCGGCTATGCCACCGAGCTGATCGCCGACCATGCCCTCGACTATCTGCGCCAACAAAAACCGGAAGGCGATCCCTTTTTCGTCTATCTCGCCTTTAACGCGCCCCATTACGGCAAAAGCTCGCCCGACGACCTGCCGCCGAACACCCTGAGCCTGATTGAATACGACTATCAGGGCCAACGGGTGATGAACACCCTACAGGCGCCGGTGGAATACCTGGAGCGCTTTGCCTATATTTCATCCCCGGCCCGGCGCTATTATAGCGCCATGGTGGCGTCCATGGACGATCAGGTCGGCCGCGTTCTGCGCTTGCTAGACGAACGCGGGCTGCGCGACAATACGCTGATCTGGTTCATTTCCGACAATGGCGGTTATTCCATCAGCTATGACGGCCATGCCGACAATGGCGGATTCCGAGGCGAAAAAGCCACGGTCTATGAGGGCGGTATCCGTATTCCCGCCCTGGTCAGCTGGAAAGGCCGGCTGCAGCCGGAACAGGTCAACGATCAGGTGCTGTGCACCTGGGACCTGATGCCGACGCTGGGAAGCCTGATCGGTTTTCAGAATCAGCTGCAACAGCTGCCGATCGACGGCCGGGATGTCAGCGACGCGCTGCTGAATCGGGCGACTGTAGCCGACCGGCCTCTGTTTTTCTCGTGGGACAACAAAAACGCGCTGCGCTACGGCAAATGGAAACTCGTGCACGAAACCGAACTCTATGATCTGGAAAACGACCCAGAAGAGACAGTCGATCTGGCGAAGCGCTTTCCGGCAAAAGCCGCTGAATTGCTCGAGATGCAAAAAACCATCCTCGCCTATCCCCCGTATCGGTGTGACGCGTGATGACGACGATCGAACGCATGCGCGCTGCCTTGACCGGAGCACCGCACGATTATCCCCCGGTCATCTGGATCGCCACCTCGGTGGTCTGCGAGACCTATAGCATTCCCCAGAATCGCTGGAGCCAGGATCCCGAGCTGTTGGCGGATTCACTCGTCCGGTTCAGCCGCGACACCGAATGCGACGGCATCTATGTGACACGCGACAATCTGGTGACCCACGAGGCTCTGGGCGGAGCGATCGAGTGGCCTGACGACGATGAGCCGCTGCTCCTCGAACCGGTGTTGTCTGATCTTGACGCGCTGGCCAGGCTCCAAATTCCGCAGCCCGAAAGCGCAGCCGGCATGCGCACGGTTCTCGAGGCCGCTCGAATCGCCGTCGATCGCGCCGGCAGCGACTTTTATGTCATGGCCAATATCGATTGTGGTCCGTTCAGCACAGCCGCAAACTTGTTGGGCGTCGAAGGCTTTCTCGCCCGTCTCTATGGGTCGGAGAAGCGCCAACTGCACGAGCTGCTCGATTTCGCCTGCGAATGCGTGATTGCCTACGGCCGCGCCATGCAGCGCAGCGGCGTGCACGGCATCCAGATGGGCGAAGCCACGGCCGGCCTGATCGGCCGCGATCAGTTCGCCGAGTTTGC
Source organism: Candidatus Zhuqueibacterota bacterium (assembly GCA_016929055.1). GTDB lineage: Bacteria > Zhuqueibacterota > Zhuqueibacteria > Residuimicrobiales > Oceaniaggregativiventaceae > Sulfursilanivivens. The sequence continues at coordinate 749 of JAFGJN010000205.1, read as the reverse complement.
CCTGCCCTACATTCATCGCGCCGCCGAGGCGCTCAACAGCAGTGATTGCGACCTCTGGTTGCACATCTGCGGCCGTACCGACCATCTGATTGCCGATCTGCGCGATCTGCCGATCGATGTATTTGAACTCGATTCACTCGTGCCGCTCGACCGCGCCCGTCAGCTCATCGGTGACCGCATCGCTCTCAAAGGCAATCTCGACACTTTGTTCCTTCAAAATGAAAATTCACGCCGTATAGATGAGCAAACCCGGACCCTGATCGGCTCCTGCCGCATGCCGGAAAAACTGATCGTCTCGGCCGGCTGCGGCGTGCCCCGCCATACACCGGTCGAAAACCTGCGCGCGGTCAGCCGCGCCTGCCGCGAAACCCCGTTGCCATAAGGATAGCCCGATGACTCCTTTCTCCCCTGCCATGCATTCCACCCCGCCGCAAAAGCGGCAACCCGGTTTTTTGGCGCAGATCTGCCTGGTCGCTTCTCTGGGCGGATTGTTGTTCGGATTCGATACCGCCGTCATTTCTGGAACCGTCGACAAGGTCGAAGCTCTCTTTGAGTTGAGCAAACTGCAGGTCGGCTGGTTCACCAGTTCGGCGCTTTTGGGCTGCATCATCGGAGCCCTCGTTGCCGGCACGTTCGGAGACCGATTCGGACGCAAACCGATTCTGCTGATCTCGGCTGCGTTCTTTTTCTTCTCGGCGCTGGGATCGACCGTTCCGCCTACTTTTAACTGGCTGATTGTCGCGCGCATT
>JAFGJN010000021.1 GCA_016929055.1 Candidatus Zhuqueibacterota bacterium | reverse complement strand
TTGATCAGGGTTTGAATCACCATCATCAGCTGAGCCGCCAAGACTGAGGGCAGGAGGCGAATGGCTTGTGCCATGGCGTGCATTAGGGTGTCGATGACCTGACCGTCAGAAGCGATGATCAGGATGGCACGGGCAAAACCGACGACGAATGCCGCACCTATGAGATCACGGGCTCCATCGACAAAAGCGTCGGCCATGTCCTGCAACGACAATCCGGCGATCAACCCCGACGCAATGCCCAGTCCGAGAAACAATCCGGATATTTCGGCGATAAACCACTGATTTTGCATCACCCCCCAGGCCATGCAGACGATCGTCGCGCCGAAAACCCAAAGAATCGCTCGATGCCGGCGGCTGAATTCAATGTGTTCGGCGCGCTCGTTTTCCAATTCGCGACGCCGGCTTTGATCCAGTGCATAAACGGGACTGGATTGTGGATTGCGTTTGACCCGCACCGCGTATCGAGTAACCCAGGCGATAGCGACTGTGGTCAGGATGATCCAGACCAGCAGACGATAGAACAGGCCGGAAAATAGGGGCAGCTCGGCGATACCCTGCGCGATACCGATGGTAAAGGGATTGAGCAGGGCGCCGGCAAAACCCACACCGGCACCGAGAAAGGGAATCGCCACGCCGGTCAGGCTGTCATAGCCGGTGGCCAGTGCCATGGGGATGAAGATCAGGACAAAGGGAATCACCTCTTCACTCATGCCAAAGACGGCGCCGAAAACGGAAAAGATCAGCATCCCCACCGGAATGATAATCGTTTCCCTGCCGCGCAGCCGCTCGGCCAGACGGAGAATCGCCGCATCGATCACCCGCGTCCGTTGCAGGATGGAAAAAACACCGCCGACAATAAGGATAAAACTGATAATGTCGGCTGAAGCGCTCATGCCTTTCAGCGGCGCCTGCAACACCGCAAAGAGCCCCTGGGGATTGCGCTCGGTATGGATAAACGAATCATCGACCACCACTTCCCGGCCGTCAGGATTCATTTGACGCAGATATTGGCCACCGGGTATGATCCAAGTCGAGGCCGCGACAATCAGCATGATGATCAGGATCAAAACAAGGGTATGGGGTATTTTTAGTTTCATGCGTGTCCTTGTTTGTCTCAACAAGATGGTGCTTTCCGGTCAGAGAATCAGGCGGTTTTTTCGCAGATCATATACTTGTCCGGCGCGCAGGATTGCCAGACGGATATTTTCCGCTGCCAGACGTTCGCCGGGTTCGCTGACAAATCTTCGGCTCTTTTCGGGATCATAAACGACGACCGATCCGCTGCCATAAACCCGAAAGGTATCGTCCGGGCGATACAAAATCGCTGTGTCTTCGTCGATGCCGATTCCCGGCAAGTGTTTTTCAATCACCAGACTCAAGAGGCGGTTCTGTCGCTGTCGTGCTATAAAGTGTTGGTCGATGATGCAATGGGTAAGCAAGCCCAGTCCTGTTGCGGTTTCAATGTTGTCGGCGGTGAGTATGCTAAAGTCGCCCTCTCCGGTGATCATGATTTCGCTTTGCACCGCTGCGCCGGCGCTCGTTCCGCCGATGATGCCTCGATTGTGGTTGTAAAGCTGTAGAATCGCCTGTGCAGCGCGGGTGCCCCGTATTCGTGCCATCAACCGGCTCTGAACACCGCCGGTGAAAAAGACGCCGCGGGCGGTGGCCAACTGTTCTGCCACCGAATCCGAATCGGCGGTGTCGGGTCCGGCGATATGCAGCCAGCTAATGCGCACTGCTCCTGCCTGTCGAAAAAGCTCGACTGCGTCCGGGCCGGAAGATTCGGGACTTGCGCTGGCCGATGTGATCACGACGATCGGGCCACCCTGACACAGAGCGACAAATTCCTGCAAAGCATCGGGCGGTTTATCTCCTCCACCGACAATCAGCAAATGTCCGCGACCACTTTCCTGTTTTGGAACATCGCAGTGACTGAAAAGTAAAAACAAGGCCATCCCAATCAGGCAAACCGGTCGTTTCATCGATCGACCTCCGTCAAGTACTGGATGATTTGGGCGCCAGACAACAGATCCGACAAGGCGATTTGCTCATCCGTCGAATGCGGATTGCTGGCGCCTATGCCGATGTTTAACGCCTGGATCCCGTTGGCATTGAATACATTGGCATCGCTGCCACCATAGTAGACAAGCGGATTGCCGCTGATCTCCAGGCGTTCAAGCACTCTCAGCAGTCGTTCGACGACAGGATTGTCCTGGCTCAGCGTAAAGCCCTGAAACCCGACCTTGAAATGGGGTTCGATACGGCCGTTGTGTTTTTGCGCCGCCTGCAAACAGGAATCCTGGATACTCTGGGTCAGCTTTTCCAGTGTCGTCGAATCGAATGAGCGCATCTCACCGGTTACCTCGACCTGATCGGGTACGACGTTGATCGCCTGCCCGCCTCGTATGGTGCCGATATTGGCGACAGTTTTTGCATCGACCCGACCCACCGGTATCGCCTGCAGTACCGGCAATGCCATGGAGAGGGCATTGATCCCCCGTTCGGGATTGACACCCGAATGAGCAGCTTTGCCATAAAAATCGATGTCAAAATCGATTGCGGTGGGGGTTTGAAAGACATAGCTGCCTATTTCCCGCGAACAGTCAAAAATATAGGCTTCCCGTGCCTGGAGTGAAGAAAAATCGAGTGCTAAAGCCCCAAGCATACCCAGTTCCTCGGCGATAGTGAAAACGAGTTCCAGGGAGCGGTGGGGGCGTTTGTGAGCCAATAGTTGCTCGACGGCATACAAGATCACCGCCACACCGGCGCGATTGTCGGCACCCAGAATGGTTTGGCCGTCGCTGCGGATGATATCATCCTCCAGAATTGGCTGCAAGCCTGCCGTCGGTGCAACGGTATCCAGATGGGCCACCAGCATGAGCGGTTCATCTGTTCCCGGTATTCGCACCAGCAGATTGCCGCAATCACTGCCGCATTTCTGGCCCGCGTCGTCCATCTCGACTGTCAACCCTCGGCGGGAAAACCAATCGGTGAGATGGTCGGCGATCGGTTTTTCATGCAGAGAGACGGCGTCGATTCCGGCCAGATCGACGAACAATCGATACATCCGCTCTCGATCTTTTGTATGATGGGACATCAAGCTTTCTCTTTTCGAATAAAGGTGAAAATCGCTTACCGGTACAAATAGTACCGCTCATCGCGAATGCTGTCTTCGATGTTGCGCAAAGCGAAAAGAGTTCGGTTTTTATCGCGAAAATTCAGTTCAGTGACGATTGCGTTGAGTATGACAGCTATCGGCCCCAATGAATTGCTAAACATAATGTTATCGGTTTGGATTTCGATACAGTCGTCGGCGTGTTCGCGTATAGGAGAGGTTTTTTTGTCTGTAAAGGCGATGATCGGGATGCGCAGCACATGGGCGTGGCTTACGGCTTCGACTGTTTCGCGCGAATAGGGCGAAAAACTGAAAGCGATGACCAAATCGCTCGGCGATAGAAATGCAATCTGTTCCCTGAAATGCATAAAATTCGCCGATAGTGTCTGCGCATTGTAGCCATACAGCCGCAACATAAAAGTCATCAATTGCGCCAACTGGGCCGACAATTCCAGGCCCAGGCAATAGATTTGCTTCGCATGCATGATTCGATCGATGGCGGAGGAAAAAACCTTCGAGTCCAGAGAACGGACCGTTTCTTCGATATTTTGCACCACACTCTTGCTTATCAATTTGAGGGTGTCGATTTTTTTGCTTTTTTCCGCGGCAGCATACTGGAATTGTTCGGTGGGCGATAGCTGAGTGCGCAAACTCGTTGAAATTTGTTGTTTGAGTTCCTTATAGCCGCGAAAGCCGAGCAACTGGGCAAAACGCACGATCGAGGCCTGACTGACATCCGCCTGATATGCCACTTCCTTTATCGGAAGCAGGGCCAAAAGATGCATGTTATCCAGAAAAAAATCGGCGACTTTTCTCTGATTGGTCGGCAGAGAGGGCAGAATCTCGTCGATCAAATTTTTGATGTTTTTTATTTCCTGCATGGCCACAACTCGGTTAAACGAGTAACTGGTTTGTCGGACTGGAAGGGGACAGGGCGCTATCGGCCAAGTCTGAAGGCGAAAATGCCAATGTAACTAAAGTTTCATTTATCCGGGAAAATGAAACAATACTTTCATCTCCAATATGTTCGATTGACGGCAAAAAGTCAAGAGAAAAACTCTACAAGGCAAAAAAAAGTTGCTTAGCCAGAATCAGTGTAAACCGAACAACCCTCTGCAATTTGATGATCTTGACATTTGATCAAATAACTGTTTTTTGCTCTGTCTGATGACCGGTTGACAAACCGGGCACCAGTGATTTGCTCTAAAGGAATCACGGTCTGATTGATTTTGTGCGAGATTCGGTGCTGTACTCCGAATTGGTGCTTCATGAAAGCGCAGCAAAATCAGGGGGCGGGGAAATAAAGTTATCAGTCGGTACGGGTGATCAAGGGTGTGACGCCGGAAAAAGATTCCAGCTCCATCTTGAGGGATCCGAAAGGCAGGCGAGTGATGATGCGAATCGGCAATTTGCGCGAATCGTTCGAGACCCAGAGCTCCATTCGGCCTTTGGGCGTTTGCTGAAACCCCGGCCGGTAGCGGGGTTCTACCTGAAAACAGTCGAATTCTCCGGCTTTGACGCGTATCCGTTCCGATTGAGAAATATGAACGTCGACCGGATAGCGCTTCATATTGGCGATATTTTCGGTTTGGATGATTTTTCCGTCTTGCAGGGATTGAGAACGGATGAAATAAATAATCGAGAGCACATCCTGGGTAAAAGGCGCAATGGCTACTGTGTCGCGATCGTTGTAGGCCAGGCCCTCTTTTTGATTGAGAATAATCCAGCGATCGGCGTTGTACCTTCCTTCGCGCAGATGTTCCTCGATATACCAGGAAAATATGCCATCGACATCCACCAATGAGCGAACAAGGTCTTTGACCTGATAAATGCGTGAAAACCCGCTTGCAGTTTGTATGGTCGAGACGATTTCATAGACGGGGCGGCCGTCAAATTGGGTTATGGAGCGAATCGATAAACGAGCCTCACCGGCTGTCAACGGGCCGAATTTGACTTTGTAAACCAGCTCTTCGCCTATCTGAAAGGAGTCGTGTGACACGGTTCGCTTCCAATGGGCGCGGGTCAAATCGAGCGGTGAACGGCGTCTGGGAGGAATGAGCGAATCGGCAAGCGGGAGAGCGACTCGAACTCGAACCAGCCCCTCATTGCCTGACAGGGTGTCGGGTAATATCACTTGGACGCTGCTATCCGGCAGCAGATTTTGGGCTTGCAGCGGTGGAATGGTACCTGCAAGGATCGTCAGATAAAATGATGCTACAATCGTCAATGCTCTGCTGATGTGCATCGCTTTCCCCTTTTCTTGAGTGATCGAGAGCGCAAAGCTTTTAAATAATTATACTCTACCAGTGTGACTCATAGTTCCCGCAAATTCGTGTGACAGACGGTACATTTCTCCATTCTGAATAAAAAAACGGGTTCAACGAATCGTCGAACCCGCGTATGCGTGTTTTGTGGGCAAAAATGGATATTCGCCGGCGAATTGGCTATCCGGGAATGGTCGATTTTCGCCTTATTTCAGTGCCGCCAACTCGAGCGCAGCGGGAAAGGAGGGACGAATATCGATGGGAAAGACCAAGAGACGGTCGATCATATCCTGCATTACCGGGGTCATTTTCCGGTATCGATCGACCAGTTTTTTGGCTCGTTGATAATCGCCTTCTGCCTGAATAATCAGCAACTCGGCTGCCAGGTCGTTCAGAACCGGCAGAACCCGACGTGCATCGAGGGTCAACTTGCCGTTTTTATCCAGCGCAAAAGCGCCGTGCTCCATGAGATAATTGAACTGGATCGCCACGCCTCCGCCGTGGGCTTCGTTGATGCCGAAGCGAATGGAGCGGAACATTCCACCGAGGTAACTTGCGAGCATCGATTTTTCCAGGGTAGGGGGGACAACGCCTTTGCCCATGAGAAATTTCATGTTGATGACGCCGAGCACATCGGCTTTGCATTCTTCGATAACCGAATAGAGTTCCTTGAGTTCTTTTTGAACGGAGGTTTGGCTTCCGTCCTTGCGGGTGATGATTCCGGGACCGAGGCCATGGCTGATTTCATGCATCAAAACATGGGTGAAATAGGCGTCAAACGAAACGTGTTGGAGCTGCTCTTCCGACAGAATCGTATTGACGATGGGTATCCAGCATTTATCGAATTTGGCCCGGGCGATATTTTTCAGCATGACTTTTTTTGAGCCTTTAGCTTCGCGCACCCGTTCGTCGTTTGGCAGATTAAAGGCCGTGGTCTGGATGCCCGCTTTGGTATCCCCGGCTGAGAAAAGTTCCTGTACCACTTTGATGGGCGAAAAAGCGCCGCGATTGAAATTTTTGTGACGGTTGGGAAGAGGCAGATTGGCTTCCATCTCATTCAAATATTTTGCCGCGGCGGCCAGCTTTTCGCTTTCTTTGTGGTCGACGAT
>JAFGJN010000020.1 GCA_016929055.1 Candidatus Zhuqueibacterota bacterium | reverse complement strand
GATCCATTCTTGTTCGATTGTCCGGGATCCACTATACAGAATGCCGGACAGGTAACAGTCGAGCTTCAGGCGGACAGAGTATGCGAACGGGGATGATCGGTGGAATCGCGTTTAACCAGGCGAACGGGAATTGTTACTCGCGTACCTTCATAGGCTGTGCCTTTGATGATGCCTGCCAGATGACGCAGAGCAGTGGCGCCCATTTTTTCTTTTGGAACATGAATGGTTGTGAGAGCCGGACGCGACGTGATAGCGGATTCGACGTCGTCGAATCCAGTGATGGAAAAGTCGAGGGGAACACGATATCCGCGGCTCTGGCAGGCACGGACGGCGCCCACGGCCATCGCGTCGTTGGCAGCGATAACAGCGGTAAATCGGTCGCCCTGTGACAAGAGTTTCTCCATGGCGACATAACCGGTTTCGATATTGCTGGTCTCCTGATCGCAGAGGAGCAGATCAGGATCAAACGGCAGACCGGTGGTTTCGATGGTTTCCTGAAATGCCTTGCAGCGTTGGATCATCCCGGGGTGTTTCATATCGCCGCCGATAAACGCCATGTGCCGGTGCCCGAGTTCGTGAAGATGGTGGACGATCTGGCGGATGCCATCGGCGTTGTCGATCAATACGGCCGAATGGATCATGCGCGGCAGCTCATAGTCAACCAGCACGATCGGCAACCGGCGTTCGGCGATATAGTCGACGATTTTATGAGGAACCGTGCCGACGAGGATGACGCCGTCGACGTTGCGTTCGAGGAGGAAACGGGGGATTTTACTCGAGTTGAAATGGCGTTCGATGGTGGTGAGAAGGATATAATAGTCGACGGAACGAGCTTCGAATTCGGTTCCGAGAAAGATTTTGGTATAAAACGGCTCGGCCTGAGAAAAGTGGTCGGTGGAGAGGATAAAACCAAAATTACCGCTGCGGCGGGTGACCAAGCCGCGCGCCGAGTGCTGCGGGTGGTAATCGAGTTGCGCCACAGCCTGGCGAACTTTTTCCTCGGTTTTTTTACTCACCCGGCCTTTGTTGTTGACGACGAGAGACACGGTGGAAACCGCCACCCCGGCCAGTCGAGCCACATCGCGAATCGTTGCAGTCATCGAAACGTTTTTATTTTTAGCGAAAGGGTGAAAAGCATCCCTGGTGTTCGAATGCCAAACCCCAGGGCATTTCGTCCGATATCGATTTTACTTACACGGGTGTACTGCCGAAAAAAGAGTATGCAAACCTTTAGAATCGAATCGCTTATCTTTTGAAAAGGGAGTGTTTTCGAGCGAAAATCCGTATGAACAGCGCATGAATCATCTTTTTTTGTTAAATGCAGCAGTCAACCCAGGTGTCGACTGAACCAGTAAAACGATGCCGTTTCGTTCAACAAAACTGTAAAACCATAAAAATGATTTCTTTCAAATAGAAATCGAAACGTTTCGATAGAAATATACACCCTCTGTCGATACATGTCAAGAGAAAAACACCAAAAAGGCAAAAAAATGGCCGCCGATCCTCTGTTGAGGGTGGCGGCCACTTGAAAAAGAGGGGTGTTAGCGCCAGGCGAGACCGATTTCCACACTATCGAGTTTGAATGCCGGGCCGCTGAGATCGATGGCGGTTTCACAGCCATTCGGCAAATCGATATGGTTGTCGCTCAACTCCACCGCTTCGGTCGGCAATTGCAGATGAACATTGAGCGCATAGCCGCTGCTGCGCAGATGGACGCGCATCCGCTCGGCTTCCAGACGTTCACTCCGCATTTCGACCCGTGCCGGCGGGCGCTGCAGATCCTTGATGGCGACAAAAAAGTGGCGGTTTGCCGGCGAGAGTCCCGATTTCTCCTCCACCCACAGATAATGACCGGAATCCGCCTGCAGACGCTCGGCCGGCCAGGCGGCGATGCGGTGACTCGTCAATGCATCTACAGCCGCTTTTGTGCTCTCCTGCCACACGAGTTTTCCGGTAAACGAGGCGTGGCGCACGATCCATTCGCCCGTGACCGGCTCCCTTTGGTCGTTGACCACCCACAGTTCCATACCGCCTTCCTCGACTCGGTGAAACAGCGCCAAAACCGGCGCAAAAGCGCGACGCACGGCATAATAGCCGGCTTTGCCAAAACCATAATAGTCGATTACACTCCAGCTCAGAACCGGCCAGCAGTCGTTCAGCTGCCAAAAAAGTGCGCCGGAACAGTGGGGTTTGCGGCGGCGAAAATGTTCGATGCCGTATTTCACCCCTTCGGCCTGGGCGATCATGCTGAAATCGATATACTCGTCCAGATCCCGCGGCAATCCGGTGACCGATTGCATGAGATTGTCGCCCTTGTTCTTGGGAAAATCCTTGTTGTGGTGGTCCATCGATGGGCTGTGATGCCAAAGCTGATCCTCTGGAATGACCCGGCGCAGTGTCTCCGGAACCGGAGAGGCATGCATACCGAATTCGCTGATAAAGCGGCCGTGATCCTCGCCGTAATGCAGAAACGACACGCCCTCCGGCGTCTGATCCGCTCGCGGTTTTTTTCCGAACCGCCGGGGTTGGTCGCCATGCCAGACCTGCCAATTGTGGCGATCGCCGTCCTCCATGCTGTTGTGGTCATTGCCGCCATAGGGACTGCCCGGCCAGTAAGGTGTTCGGCCGTCCAGCTCAGCGACAATCTCTGGCAGAAGCTGGTGGTAAAAGAGCACTCCTGGCACTGGCTCTTTTCCACCTTTTTCCCAAACCTCTTTGTCGTGTATCCACTGGTTTTCATTGTTGCCGCACCACAGAGCCAGACAGGCATGGCTGCGCAGGCGTTTGACCTGGTAACGCGCCTCGGTTCTGACCTGATCGACAAAATCGGCATGGTGATCCGGGTACATCGCACAGGCGAACATGAAATCCTGCCAGACCAGGATACCCAGGCGATCGCAGAGCTGGTAAAAGATATCGTGTTCATAGATGCCGCCGCCCCAGATGCGCAGCATGTTCATGTGTGCATCACGAGCCTGAGTGAGGAGACGTTCGTAACGGGTATCCGGAATCGAGGCCACAAAGGAATCCGCTGGAATCCAGTTGGCGCCTTTGGCAAAGATCGGCACGCCGTTGAGGACGAAGCGGAAAAAACGCGTACCGGGTTCATCGGTGTCAGGTGACTGGTCGAGTTCGATGGTGCGAATGCCCACCTGTTGCAGAGACTCATCCACCCGATGCTCTCCGGCGAAGAGCCGGGTTCGCAGAGTATAGAGCGCGGGCTCACCCAGGTCGTGCGTCCACCACACCTGCGGTTGTTCCACGACTGCATAAGCGACGATCTGATCCGAATCCTGACCCGGCAAATTGAGCTCAATGTGCACGGCAGCCGGATGCTGATCAGGTATTCGGCCTGGCTCGAACAAGTCGATCTCGGCGCGCAGATCGTTTCGAACGGCAAAGGCAGTGCTCTCGATACGGATTCCGACCACCGCCTGCTGGCTGCGCGAGTCGAGGGAGAGAGTGAAAAAATGCACACCGCTCAGCGCTGCCTGACGCTGTCGCACCAGGCGTACCGGCCGCCAGAACCCGATGCCGGGCAGACGCGGACCCCAGTCCCAACCGAAACTGAACTGAGCCTTGCGCAGCGCCACCCGTTCGGGATTGGGACCCCAGGAGGAAAACTCGCCGCAATCCTTTACATGGGAGAGGGGGGGATCGATGCAGACGGCCAAGGTGTTGGGCTCTCCGGTTTTCAGCTGTTCGGTTACATCGAATACCGCTTCGCTGAACATGTTGCGGTGCGAGCCCAGCAATCGGCTGTTGAGCCAGATGGTGGCAAAAGTATCGATTCCGTCGAAAATCAGCACCAGGCGTTCATCAGCCTCTGGGTTTGAATCGGGTCCATTAAAGGTGCAGCGGAACCACCATTCGCGTTCCTCCATCCAGCGGCACTGTACCTCGTTGCGATCGACAAAAGGATCGGGAATCCGGCCGCTGTCGATCAAGGCACGGTGCACGTCTTCCGGCGCCTCGATCTGCAGCCAGGACGAATCATCGAGGGTGGATGCGAACAGCTGATTGGCACTGCCTTTTCCCGGAGGCGAGTCGATGCATTTCCACGAGTTGAGGAAAAGCTGATTTTGAGATTTGTTCATTCGTGTGCCTCTTTTCAGCACCCCGGGGTCACCCCGGGGTTAGCTTTTTGTTGTAAACATAATAAAAACATATTGGGTTTCGATGGATCGCCATGACCCCGGGGTGACCCCGGGGTCGACTTGTCATACCTCGGTTGGGATTTTCGATGGTTGCTGCAAGACAAATAAAAACAGTCAATTGAAAAACGATGCGCTTGTCTCGCGATCACCCCGAGGTTGTCCCTCTGTTTTGCATAACTGGAGATTTGACCCCTATCTGCTTTGGATAATCAACCTCGGGAATACCTCGGGTCAATTGATCGGGCCTAACTTAAATAAATACAATTGAAAAAAATTATCCTGTGCCCACCCCGGGGTCACCCCGGGGTGGAGTAATTCTTGAAACTATACATTTTTGCGCCAAAAGCAATCTTTTCCTCTCTCTTCACCCCGAATTGCTTGTAGAATCGTGATATTGTATCTTGCATTTTCTCACTGTCCCGACTATATTGTATTGATGACCCGAATTCTGTGGTAGCAAAGTCCGGAAAGTAATATCTTTATAATATGTTACAGTTGCAGCGACCACCAATTCCACCCATAAGGTGCATATACGCTGTTGTGTTTATTGAGGATTCGGTGCTTCGCACCGAATCCGAGTATGAATCAGGCGAAAAGATTTTCGCATCTGCCGCGGCCGAAGAATATAAAGTCGCACACGCCAGCTCAGTGATCGAAATCAACCCATCGCTCCGGCAACTCCAAATCAAAGGACTCTGGCAAAAGCGGCCAAGCGTGAAATACTATTCGAAGGAGGTTCTGTTGGCCAAATCGTTTCCAGTCATTGCCGTGATCGGCGCTGGTCCAGCCGGACTGGCGGCGGCCAAAACAGCTGCGCGCCTGGGTGCTCGCGTGGCCTTGATTGACCCGGAACCACCCGGAGGTCGAGCCTTGTGGCACAGCCTGGTGCCGAGCAAATGCTGGCTGGCTGCAGCCGAAGCTCTGGAACAGGTGCAACGAGCCGACGAATTGGGAATCGATGTGCAAGAGTTCGAGATCGATGTGGCCAAGATCCTCAACAATATTCAAACCGCCCAGATCTGGCAGATGCAGCAAGACAGCAGAGAATTGCAAAAGATCGGAGTCGAAGTGGTGCCGGGGCTGGCGCGATTCGTGGGGGAGAGGCGGTTACTCGTCACACCTGAAAATGAAGAATCGTTTGAGCTTAAAGTCGACGGTGCAATCGTTGCCACTGGATCGATACCGATTTTTCCATCGGAACTCAAGCCGGATGGCAAACGCATCATCGCACCGCGCTTTCTCGGCAAACTCGAAAGACTGCCCAAAAAGATTGCCGTGATCGGAGCCGGAGTGAGCGGCTGTGAAGTGGCCTGGCTTTTCAACCGCTTGGGCTGCCGGGTAAAGGTCTTTTCTGACCTGCCATACCTTTTGCCCCATATCGATCCGCAAGTGTCCGCTGCTCTGGAACACACTCTGGCAGATCAGGGTGTGGCATTTGCGAAAGAACAACCGGTTGTTCGTCTCAGCAGCGATAACCGCCGCGTGACTCTTTCGTGTCTTGATGGCAGTATGGAATTCGTCGATATGGCCTTCGTCGCTATCGGCCGGCGGGCGGATCTGGCCCAACTCGATCTGGATGTGCTCGACGGGCAACTCGTCGACGCTCAGCAAGCACTGGCAGTCGATGAATTCGCCTGTACCGCTTTGCCCTGGCTTTTTGCTGCGGGCGATGCCACTGGCGCTCCCATGCACGCCAATCGCGCATCCGTTCAGGGACGTGTGGCAGCGCATAACCTGGTTCTCGGATGCAAAGAGGTGTTCCATTCGGAATGGATTGTCGAAGCGGTCTATACGGAACCTCAGGTCGCGCAAGTGGGCCTGACTTTGAAACATGCAAATCAGCAGGGGATTGAAGTCGAAGCTCGAGAGGTAGAGTATTCCTCCATTCTCAAAACAGTGGTGAACCGCCAGCAAGAAGGGTGGCTGCGTTTATTCCTCGAGCCGCATTCGCAAAAGGTTCTGGGCGCGACAGCCATTGGCGCACATGCGGCCGATTTGATGACGACGGTGGCGATGGCTCTGCGCGCCGGTCTGTCGGTCAATGCGTTGAGCCAGGTCGCAGCCGCCAATCCTACGATATCCGAATTACTCGGAAGGTTTGAATGAGACGGAACGTCCATTTTTTGATGCATGCGATATGCTTATTTTTGCCCCTCTCGCTTCAAGGCCAGAGTGATACGCTTAAGATCGACTTGTCCCCAACTGCACTGGTCGTTCTGCAAAACTGGGAAGCTCGAGCCGGCCAGAATGGAGACTGGATTCACTTTAGCCAGGTCACGCCTGTTGAAGGCGACAGCAGTTTTGCTTTTTTTCGAAAGCAAATCCTGCTGAACGGGGAATTGCCAGAGACGGAAGTGCTGATACTCTATTTTGTCGGCCTAGCGCGCGCTTTTCAGGTGTACTGGGATGGTGTTTTGTTGGATCAAAACGGCCGTTTGTCCGAGAATCCCGCTGAACGACGACCCGGCTCGATTGCCCGACTCGTTCGCATTCCCCCTCGTCTCAGCCAACCGGGTTTGCACGAATTGATGCTGCGTGTCGATAATGATTTCCCGAGATTGTTGTTGCGCCGCAATCGAGCGCTGTTCGGTTCTCTTTCTGAATACCATGAACAGATTTTACGAGGGCGCACAGCTCGTTCCTTTTCGCTGGGATTCGATTTTCTCAGTTTTCTGCTCAGTGTTGCGTTTTTTTTGATCGGTGGCCGTCATCGTTCTTATCTCTATTTTGGATTGCATCGACTTTGCTATGTGCTTTATGGTGGGATCTCGATCGCTTTGGTCTCCGAACGCATGACCACGGCTGCACACGATTGGCTCATCGTTAGCAATTATATTTTTGATCCCTTGGCCTATGTTTTTCTCAGCTGGTTTGTGATTTTTCATTTTTCTCTGCCGCATAAAAGAATCCATTTTTTTCTCAATCTGGCGCTGTTTTTGTTCTTTTATGGTTTTTGGGGACTGAAATTTACCATGTTGATCCTGCTCTATCCCATCGGCATGATCTCCTGGGCTGTAAAGAACAAGAAACCCGGCAGTGTGCTGGCGCTGATCGGTTTTGTCGAGCTCAATATTGTCATGTTGATCACCTTTTTCAAGCCATTGTCCTATGAAATGATGATCGCGGATATGGTTTTCGTCTTTTTCAATCTTCTCTCCATCAGCAGGCAGGTCCGTGTTCAAGCTCAACAAGCCCAAAGCGCCAATCTGCGCGCCTTGCGTCTCGAGTCCGAATTGTTGAAAAAACATATCCAGCCGCATTTTCTCATGAACACTCTGTTGACCATCATTTCGCTGATCAAAAAACAACCCGAAAGCGCAGTGCGGTTGATTCATGCTTTGGCAGACGAATTCCGTTTGGTCAACGAGATGGTGTCTCAGCAACTCGTCCCTCTGGCGCAGGAGCTCGAGATCTGCCGCAAACATTTGCAGATTATGGGATATCGGCGGCAAGCCGCCTACCAGCTGAAAGATCGAGGAATCGATACACAGGCACACGTGCCACCTCTGATCTTTCATACCTTGATTGAAAATGGCCTGACTCATGCCTTTCACGTGGGCGAAGATGGTGTTTTTGACCTGGAAGGATTTTCCAATGAGCGGCTGACCCTTTATCGTTTGAGCAATCTTATATCCGCGACAGGCGGAGATGCGCCTGGTCAACCAGCCGATGAGTGGGAAGAGGGTCTGGGGCTGCGCTATGTTCGATCGCGCTTGCAGGAGAGCTTTCCCAATCGGTGGAAATTGGACGCCGGTCGTGAAAACGGTCGATGGTGTGTGGAGATTATAATCTATAAGGACAACCATGCTGCGCATTCTCATCGTGGAAGATGAGCCGCCGATCGCCGAATATATCGCCGATCTCTGTCATACGATTCTCGACAAGCGGCCACACCTCTTGCAGATCCGTTACAGTCTGCAGGCGGCGATCGATCATCTTCAGGAACACAGCGTCGATCTCTGCTTGCTCGATCTCAACCTGAGCGGAAAAAACGGTTACGAGATTCTAACACAGGCAATTGCGCGATCGTTTCACACCATTGTTATCTCGGCCTATACCGATCAAGCCGTTCAAGCTTTCGAATACGGTGTTCTCGATTTTATTCCCAAACCGTTTACACCTAAACGCCTGCAAAAGGCATTTACACGCTATTTCGATCGCAGGTACCGAAAAGAACTGGCTACAGTTTTTCTTCCTGTCCGCGAAGGTGCACGCATCCGTTTGCTGCCGTGCGAACGGATTGTCTATTTCAAATCAGCAGATAATTACGTGCAGGCCATCTCATCCGATGGCAAAAGATCTTTGATCGATAAACCTCTGTATCGTCTGATGCAAATCCTTCCCGCTCATTTTATTCGCATTCACCGTTCGTATGCTGTTGACCTGCGTCGTATTGTTTCCTTTGGCCATTTGAGCGGTGGCCGCTACAGCGTGCAGTTGCGCGACAATATCTTGTTGCCGCTCGGCCGTGCCTATCTGTCTGATGTGAGATCACACCTGGGATTAACGGAGTAGATCGTTCAATCGATCGACTTTTGCCCATTGTTGTTCACCCTCTCTCCCTGATGTTTACCCATTCGCTGTACAATTCTCTTGAAAATTTCCTATTTTGGGTTGTTTGCATCAACCAGGAGTTCTGTTTTCATATCGACCAATCTCGAGGAGAAGAGGGATGAAATGGCGAACGGCTGTTTTTGTGCTGATTGTAATCTTGATTTCTGTATCCGTCTCGATGGCGCGGGATGTGCGGGTGTTGCTCATTCTGCCCGATCAATATGGCGCCAATTTCTATTTCAATTGGGATGACTTTGAATCTTTTGGCTGGGATATCACACTAACCGGCCTGACTTCGGAGGTTGAACCTTGTGCATCATTTGCCGCAAAAGTCGGCTGCCGGTCTGTCTCTGTGGACACGGTGCTCTCCGAAATCGCCGATATCACCGCCTATGATGCTGTGGCGATCATGCCAATGGATTGGCGCAGCGGAGCTGCCTACAGAGATTTGCTCGCCAGTCCTCAAGCTCTGGAAATGCTGAGAACGGCTGCACATGCCGGTTTGGCCATTTGGGCAACTTGTGCGGGTCCGCGTGTTTTGGCCGCTCTTGACCTGGTGCAAGGCCGGCAAGTGGTGGCGCAGGATGTTGTTCGAGATGAACTGATAGCTGCTGGCGCGACATTTCTCGCAAGTGATCATCCCCCCGTTATCGATGGCAATATCATTACCTGTGCACGCGGCCAGTACTATCATTTTCAAAACAACGATGCGGTACGAGAATTTCTTGAACAGCACCTCGTGCTGCCATCAGTTGGATCAAGCGAGGTCGATTGCCAGTGGCAGCACCAGCAACCTGTGGATGCAATTTGGGCTACACATTTCGGCGGCACAGATTCCGAGATACTGCGGGCGATCTGTGCTCTGCCGGATGGAGGATTTGCAGTGCTGGGCACAACTTTTTCATTTGGCCAGGGAATGTGCGATATGCTGCTGAGCAAGGTCGATTCCCTGGGAGAGCTGGTCTGGTCACAGGTCTTTGGTGGAGAGGGTTGGGAAGATGGACTGGCTCTCTGCACTACGGAGGATGGTGGACTCACCATGGTCGGCTATACCACTTCCACCAACCCAAATGGACGAGATGTGCTGTTGGTAAAGACCGATGCACAGGGACAACTTGTTTGGCAAAAGACCTTTGGTGGTTCCGGACTCGAGGTCGGCACGGCGATATGCGAGACAAAAGACCACGGGCTGGCTCTCTGCGGTTTTGTGCGCAGTAACGAGACGGCTGAGGAAGATTTATTGGTCATTCGAACCGACGCGGCGGGTGAGATGCTCTGGCAAAAAAGGATTGGCCACGAGCGTTCGGATCGGGGCAATGCAATTGCTTTGACAGATGATGGTGGATTTCTGGTGGTCGGCGCCACCGGCAGCGAGAGCCTGAGCTCGGGAAATTCCGATTTTTGGTTGCTCAAACTCACCGCGGCAGGCGAGGTCGAACGGGAACGCGCCTATGGCAACCATCTCTCCAGCCACCCCTTTGATTGGGCCCATGCGTTTTGCCGGACAGCTCGGGGCAACTGGTTGCTTGCCGGAGATAGCGATGTGGTATCGCCACTCCAGGCTTATACCATCGAAGTCAATCCTTCGGGTGAATTCATCGCCGAGAAAAATTATGGCGCGGGATTTTATGACAAAGCCAGAGCTATCGTCCCGGCAAGAGACAGCGGTTATCTGCTCGCCGGTTCTGTTCGGAATGAGATCAAAATCGACAACGATTTACAGATATTGCGTCTCGATGAAATGGGTTTTGAAATGTGGAGCAAAACTTTTGGTGGTGCCCAATCAGATTGGGCAAATGCTCTGTGTGTGGCAGCCAATGGTGATTATGTCATCGCTGGTCAGACGGCTTCCCAGGGTGACGGCGATTTCGATGCCTGGGTCCTACGCCTTTCGGCAATGGAACCCAATATCGAGGCGAGTCCGCGAAGCGGCCATGCACCGCTTACTGTGCAATTCAGTGACCGATCCTACGGCCAACCTACCACCTGGCAATGGGACCTGAATGGTGATGGGGTGTTTGATCGTTTCGAGCGCTTTCCCTCGTGGACCTATACCGAACCGGGATATTACTCGGTTGGTTTGCAGATTGGCGATGAACAAACCCAGGTTATCGAACGCTTTGACGATACCATTCGCGTGTTCGATGGCGAGAGCGCCTTAGAATGCAATCAGCCGACAAGCTGTGCACTCTGTCCGGCAACGTTTTTTCCCGAGTTGACAGACGGATTTACTCTCGAAGCCTGGATTTATCCCACCGGTTGGGGGATGTTTGGAGAAATGGGGTTTGGCCGCATCATTGATCGCGCCAAGTATTCCTTTTTTGTCAAAGGTACGAGCGCAACTATGAACGATTGTTGCTTGGTTCTGCAACTCTATACCGATGGCGGTGGCATGGGCATGCTCGCCACTCCCGATTGCTCGATCAAACTGAATCGCTGGCAACACGTGGCAGCTTGTTATGATGCAACCCATGGCCAAGTTCGCATGTGGATCGATGGCGCCGAAAAGTCCTTGACTATGCTGGGACGGGTCAGCGGTGCTGTCGCTACTCACGCGGCACAGGACTTGTTGATCGGCAACAGCTTTAGTCGCAATAGCGCCTTTCAGGGAGTGATCGACCAGGTCAGTATCTGGAATCGGGTATTGGAGACGCCAGAAATCCAGAGTCATCTCTATCGCTATTTATCCGGTGATGAGAATGGACTGATTGGCAATTGGGATATGAATGAAGGCAATGGCTCGACTCTGATGGATCACAGCGGTCAGGTACGGGAGATGCAAGTGGAGGATTGTCTCTGGGCGCAGGGGATATCTGAGTTGATGACCGGGGTGAAAAAGAACGCAAAGAACGAAACCTCTGTGCATCGTGTTCAGCTATTGGGCAATTATCCCAATCCCTTTAATCCCAGTACGATCCTTCCGTTTGAACTGCTGGAAACCGGACTCGTAACTTTAACGATACACGATATTCGCGGTCGGCTGGTAAAAACACTGCTGCAGGATCGACAGCTGGATGCCGGCTGGCATGAAGCCAAATGGAACAGCCAGGATGCACAGGGACAAACAGTCGCTTCGGGCCTCTATTTCGCCCGCCTGGTCTGCGATGGTCAGGTGCTGATCAGGAAATTGATGCGGGTTAAATGAAAGGCCAGGTGGCTGTGGCAAGTGAAAATGGGGGGCGATTGAGCCAGTTTCAGTCACAACTTGATTTTGAACTGCCAAACAAACAGGGAAAAGCGGCAAACAGATGCGGTTGCGACGCGTCAGGATGTTTCCTACATTTGGACAAATAAAAAATTGCATTTTACCGCAAGATACGTTATTCTCAATAGATGAAATAACCCTGTTTACTTGCAGCGATAATAGTTGGATGATGAATAAACCTGTTTTTTGATATTCTGATCATTCTCTGCCTATGGGGGCGTTCAAAAAAATGCGGTTAACTGCACTGGCGCCATCAATAAAGGCAACTTGGGTTAGCGGCAATCCCCACCCACTCGGATTGCCTGACCCAACCCGGCAGGTCGCATTGTACGGTGCAACCTGCCAAACCCAACGGAGGTCGCCCCCTGCTTTGATTCAAACACAGCAGGATCAACAGATCAAGACCAACCCTCTGAATTCAGAGGCCTTGAGAAAACATCTGCTTGAGGTCCTGCAAAAGGAGGTCGAGCAAAAACGGACTTTTCCGCATTGAAATGGAACGCGTCCAATTTGAGTCAGTATAGATAAGCGGCAAAGCAATCCATCAACTTTGTTTCTGCCGGGAAAAAAAGCGACTCCAAGACCTTGGGGGCCGAACGATAAAAGCCAACAAACACACCGGTAAAATCATTCGATAAAGGCGTAGGGTTTCGTTCATGACCAAACGACAGGAATTCACAAAGAAAAAAACAATCCTCGAAAGCCTCATTACCCTTTGCTTTTTCTGTGCCATCGGTGTTTTGCTGTGGCGAACACAAGGCCACATTTTCTATCTCTTCAATTTTCTCTATATCGGTTTTGCCGCCTCGGTCGGGGAATTGCTCTTCGGTCTTTTGCCGCGGGAAAAGAGGATCTGGGGAAGACGAATCAGTCAGTTTCTTATCGGTTTCTATATGTTGGGTGTGCTGGGGGTTCTCGGCCGCGAAAACATGCAGCTGGAAGGTTTCTTTTTCTATCTGCTGGCCGGCGTTTTCAGCGGACCGGTTTTACACTATGCTATTGCCAAGATTTTTGGCACTTTTCTTTTTGGCCGGG
This sequence comes from Candidatus Zhuqueibacterota bacterium, assembly GCA_016929055.1. Taxonomy (GTDB): domain Bacteria; phylum Zhuqueibacterota; class Zhuqueibacteria; order Residuimicrobiales; family Oceaniaggregativiventaceae; genus Sulfursilanivivens. The sequence goes on along the minus strand of JAFGJN010000020.1, from coordinate 1,832 downwards.
GTTGGTGCAGCTGGGCGTGCTGGACCACGATGCTCCTCGATTTTTTCCCCTGGGTAAAACCCCACCGCGGTCGGTTCAGATATTGGGGCGCGATGCGAACGATTCATTTTTTTCTTTCTCTTGTCTTTGTCCTCTCGCTCTGGTACGTTTACGAGATGCGGACGTTTCATCAGAGCCCGGGAACGGCGATAAAATGGCTGCTTATTGGCAATCTCTTTTATTTTGCATCGGCGATCGTCCTGGCTTTGGTGCTCAAGGACAACCGCGCCTTTTGCAAGTATCTCTGTCCCATACCTGTTTTGATGAAGATCGGATCGCGTTTTTCCATATGGAAGATCGAGCTCGATCCGGACAGGTGCACCAACTGCCGGCTCTGTGAGGAAAATTGCCCGATGAACATTCGGCTCTTGGAATATATGAAGCGGGGTCAGCGCGTCCTGTCGACGGAATGTATCGCCTGCCAACAATGCGTCAACAGCTGTCCAGCCGGGGTCATACGCTATACCAAGAAATTCGATTGGGGCTGGCACGAGCACCTGAGATTTGCCAACGAAATATCCAACGCAGATCGACGCACGATCCCGGACTGAGGGGCCAGAAAAAAACCCTTGCGTGATATTGAAATCCTGCTTACACTGAAATTGAGGCTTTCCCCTCCAAAGAACACTTGCAGCACTTCTCACTTCGGCAGTCCACCAGAGTATTCCCCAAGACCTCTCGTTTTATTGCAGAAAAATTGGATTTGATCCGTTTGCTCAGAAGGGAGGTAGCGATGGATGCAAATCACCGAGTTGGCGCTATCCTACTTTTATTGGTGTTGCTGCTTGGCGGAGCTGTTTCTCTTAGCGCCCAATTCTCTTTTGGCGGTTACGAATTCGAGGGGCCGTCGGCTTTTGCCGATGAAGCGGAAGCGGTCGGCAACAGTCTGATTTTGCCCAATGCGGGCACAACAGTGCAGATTGCGTTGACCGATATCAACCTGGGTACCTGGGTCGTTGCCGCCGCTCCGCCAGATTATGTCGATATTCGTTTCACAGACAATTCCATCGTTAATCAGCCGGGTGCGGATTTTGTCGTTTTTGAATACGCCACGCCCGAGTCTTATGGTGTGGCGGTGAGCAGCAATGGCACGCTAGGCGGCCTCAGTGCTTTTCGCACCTATAGCGGCACCGCGGAAATCGATCTGAATGATTTTGGACTCGCTGCTGATGCCCAGGTGACCCTGATCCGCATTCAGCCCAACGTCTGGGGCGCTTCGGCAGAGCTGAGCGCCGATATTCAGGAAGTGGCGGCTTTGCATTCACAATCCGCCACAACTCCAACCGGCACCTTTACTTTTGATGATGGAACGGTTCAGGGTTGGCGCATGAGCGGTGCGTGGGACGAAAGCGGAAACGGTCCGTTGTCCAGTGCCTTTGTCTTTGGCTGGAAGGATCCGGTGCATTTCCCCCTGCCACCCGGACGAGATGCGCTGGGGAATAATCACGGTTCCCTGATGATTTCCACTCTGAGCGGACACGGTATCACCAATCCCGGGGCGACCTGGTGGATTCAGAGCTTGCATTCCCCGGATCTGAGTCAAGATCCGCTCTGGCAGACGGCTACCGGCTATTCCGTCGAGATCGCTGAATGTATGGCTTCGATGTCGACGCTTTATGCCAATCTCTATGTCACCCTTTATGACGAGGTTCTGCAACGCGATCGTTACTTTTACAACGGGACTGCTCGAGAATTGCAACACGATAGCTATAATGACGATCAGGCGGTCTGGAACCATCTCACCTTTGACTGGTCCGCTTCATTGCCCGAGCGATACACGGTCAAGGAACTTC
>JAFGJN010000204.1 GCA_016929055.1 Candidatus Zhuqueibacterota bacterium | reverse complement strand
GAACTCGGGTTCGCCGGAGTGGGTGTCGGTTCGGCGATGGTCGGCTTGCGCCCGATCATTGAAATGATGACCTTTAATTTTTCGATTCTGGCGTTGGATCAGATTATCAACAATGCCGCCAAACTGCGCTACATGTCAGGCGGCCAGTTCAAGATCCCCATTGTCTTTCGCGGACCGGGTGGAGCGGCTCATATGCTTGGCGCTCAGCATTCGCAGGTCCTTGAGTCATGGTTTTGCAATGTGCCGGGTTTAATCGTCATGACACCCAGCACCCCATACGACGGCAAAGGCATGCTCAAATCCGCTATTCGCGACGACAATCCGGTCATCTTTATCGAAAGCGAGGCGATGTACGGCCTCAAAGGCCAGGTGCCTGAGGAAGAATACCTCATACCCATCGGTGTCGGTGACATTAAGCGCGGCGGCAGCGACATCACCCTTGTGGCATGGAACAAAATGACACACGTAGCTCTGGAGGCAGCGACGCTTCTGGAAAAAGAAGGCGTCCAGGCCGAAGTGATCGACCCCCGCACGCTCAAACCGCTCGATGAACAGATGATCGTCACGTCGGTGGAAAAAACCAACCGTTGCGTAATCGTCCAAGAAGGATGGCCTTTTGCCAGCGTCGGAGCGGAAATCGCCGCCCGCATCAGCGAATTGGCGTTCGATTCACTCGACGCGCCTATTTTGCGGGTCAGCAGCGAGGATTTGCCCATGCCCTACGCCCACAACCTGGAAAAAGAAGTGATGCCCAGCGTGGATAAGGTGGTGCAGGCGGCTAAAAAAGTCCTGTATATCCCGAATTAAGCTATTTGCAGCGAACTGACCATGAACGGAACGGAATTTCACCAGAGGCGATGGAACTCTTGATTCGGCAAATCAATAGAGTGTTTGAATTGGGATTCAGTCAATACTGAATCCGGGACACTGCTTTCCGGGCGTCAGCACGAACAACCCCATAAAAACAATTGATTGATCATGCATCAGGATCAAAAAAACTGGATCGATTTATCAGGAAAATATGAAAAAGGTTTTTGATTTTATATTAGTTAGGTAAAGTGGTTTGCCGCGTTGGGATACCACTGAATCCGGGTATATATAGAAAATGAGGTTAATCGATGGCCATTAAAGTTACCATGCCCAAACTGAGCGACACCATGGATGAGGGTGTGATCAGCAAGTGGTTGAAAAAAGAGGGCGACCGGATCGAAGCAGGCCAGGTAATCGCCGAAGCCGAAAGCGACAAGGCGACAATGGAGTTGGAAGCCTTTGATGCCGGAATTTTGCGCAAGATTCTCATTCCCGATGGCGGCAAGGTGGCGGTCGGCGGCGTCATCGCCATTATCGGCGAAGAGGATGAAGACCTGTCCGAATTTCTGGAGGAAAAACCCGAACGCGAAAAACCGGCCGAAAAGAAAAAACCGAGCGAATCCCCGCAAAAAGAGGAAAAAGCGTCCGAGCCCATCCATGCGGCGCCGGTCATCGACCGGACACCGAACAATGAGCTTCTGACCTCCGATACGGTGCGCATCAAGGCATCGCCGCTGGCGCGCAAACTCGCCCAGGACGAAAAAATCGATCTGCGCAAGATCAACGGCACTGGAACCGGCGGCCGCATTATCCGCCGCGATATTCTGCAATTTCTCGAAAAACGACCCGAGGCCAAACCCGGCATCACACCTCAACCTGAAGCGCACGAGATCACCTTGAACAGTATGCGGGAAACGATCGCCAAACGCATGGTATTGAGCAAAACAACGGTACCCCACTTTTACGCCACCATGGAAATCGATATGGGTCCCGCGACCGAGTTTCGCAAACTGCTCAATACCTCGCAAAGCGACATCCGCATCAGCTACAATGACCTGCTGATTAAGTCGGTGGCTCTCGCTCTTAAAAAACATCCGGCCGTCAATGCCTCCTTTTCCGACAACAAAATCATGCGGCACAATCGCATCGATATTGGTGTCGCCGTGGCGCTTGAAGACGGCCTCATCACTCCCGTGGTGCGCAACGCCGATTCCAAGAGCATCGGCCACATCGCGCGAGACATTCGTGAGATGGCGGATCGGGCCAAAGAACGAAAACTCACTCCCCAGGAATACACCAACGCCACCTTTACGATCAGCAATCTGGGCATGTACGGCGTGGAGGATTTTGTCGCCATCATCAATCCGCCCGAAGCGGCCATACTTGCCGTAGGGGGGATCAAAACCATCCCGGTGGTCAAAGAGGGCGAGATTCAAATCGGCAATCGCATGAACGTCACTCTCTCCTGCGATCATCGCGCTATCGATGGCGCCCAGGCTGCGCTCTTTTTACGCGAACTAAAGAAATGGATGGAAAACCCCTACAGTCTGGTGCTGTAACCATCCCCAATCCTGAAAGAAAGGGCTGTCGCAAACAATCGGACAGCCCTTTTTCTATTGCCAATATTCCAACTTTAACCGTTCCGCAGCAACTTGCGCACCTGTCCTTTGTATTTGCTGCGAATATGGCTGAAAATTGGATCGTAGCGTCCATCTTTGAAATCCGGAAACGCATAGGGCGACGGCACGAACGAACCGCGCTGAAAATGCAGGGTCAGATCGGCATAAATCCCTAAATCTAAATATATTTTGTGGCCGTTATACTTGGCCGAGGCGAGCACCACCTTGTCGTAATCGAGATAGCCGGGATCGAGATTGACCTTGCGGCCGGCCAAAGCCAGTTCGTCTTCGATCCGGTTACACTCGATTTTGATTAAAGCCAGCTCTTTGGGCGAAATCAGGCGAGAAGCAGAGATGAATTGTCGCCATATCGGCCACCCCATCTCTTGCCGATAATAATCCGTGCAATCAAAAGAAAAAACCGGACTTTTGTAATCGAACGCTCCATAGGACGCGCTTAAGAGCTCAAAAGCCCGATCGCGCAACTCTTGATCCGAAAACAACAACCCCCAAAAAAGCTTGACCGGCTGTGGTTCAGCGGGTTTCATTTTGCCTTTTCTCCCGAGGGCGGTAGATACCCCGCTCCCGCTCCCACTCCATATTGCGTTCGACTGCAGAGAGCGCTTCATCGACCCGCCCGCCGTCGATGCCGAAAATCGACTGGATGACATCCTGCAGATTTTCCTTGATCCGTCTCTTTTGCTTGCCGTTGATACTCGAAATCTGCAAATAGTCGTTGTGCAAATAGACTCGGCCTTCGGGCGAAAGCTGTGTTAAGCAGATACCGTGCATCGTAGGAGCAGAAAACGATTCGAGCCAAAAGTTCAAAAATTCATCCGCCGACAAGGGACGATCCGCAAAACAATAGCGCCATTTGCTCTCGAGGCGATCAAAAGTATAGAGATGGTAAATTTCGGTTTCGCGCTCGAACACCAACTCAACCCCTGCATGGGACGAATGATAGATGCGCGGGCAATCCGGATGGATTTCCATCGGATCGTTGAGCAGATAACCCGGATCCACCAAAATCCGGCTGCCCTCGAGCATCGTCACCAGAGCACAATGGACATTCGGACGATTGCGCATATGAGCGATGACCGGATAGGCATCGAAGCCATGTCGGCTCAAAATCGCGTGCAGAAAATAGGTCAAAGAAAAACAGGTGCCGCCCAGATGAAACTGCGCGTGATCGGACATCACCTCATCGGGCAGACGAATGGGATGTCCGGGAGAATTGATGTGGCGATTCAGTTTGATTATTTTGCTGATATTCTCATAGGGCAGGCGGGAAAAATAGCGCAGAATAATGCGCAAAAAGTCAATATTCGGCAATCGAGAAGCTATCCCATAATAAGCCATAAATTCATCGACCCCGCCGCTCTGGTTATGCGGATCGAGGCGGATTTCAGAGAGATCAAACATGGATTGAAACCGTTCATTGGTGTCGATGGATATTCGCTTCCACTGGTGTCCCATTCGAGAATGCCAGCAAACCAAAATGACAATCAAGTTGGGCACAAAGCATTAAAAGTCAGG
>JAFGJN010000203.1 GCA_016929055.1 Candidatus Zhuqueibacterota bacterium | reverse complement strand
CTGGGCATACTTTTTGTTACGTTTTTTAATTCGTTCCCCTTTTTGTGCGGGTCAAGATGCCCAGGTCATGACCTTTCTCCTTTTAAACCGAGTGTGGAGATTACTGGGCTCGGTTTTTTTATTTTCAGGCAAAGTTTGCCATTGCACCACACCAGTCTCAGGAATAAACGATGAATCGAACCGTTTGGCGTTTTGTGAGTAGAGTTTTGCTCATCGGAGGGCTTTTATCTTCAGGGTGCAGCGATCGGGAATTGCCGGTCCAATCGTCCGCCGCCAGCCCGCCGGTTCTGAGCGATTTGCGCTTGCCGCAAATTTTTAATCCCAACCGCATTCATTCGATCAGCGTTCGGGTAACCCATTCAGCCGGTTCCCGCTCGATTCACTCAGTCGAATGCCGTGTTCTTGGATTGGGAGACAGGACAGAGCTGACTCGTTTCGCTCTCTATGACGACGGTGATGCCCGCGGACTCGGCAGCGGCGACCTTGTTGCCTTTGACGGTGTCTTTAGCCGGCAGTTGTGGTGGGATCAAGTTTCTGATACGGAGCAGGCCTTTCTATTTGTTTTTCAAGCAACAGACGACACAAATCTGCAAAGCGAATCTTTGGAGGTTGCTATTCGTTCCGCTCCTTGGCTGGCTCCGATTTTATTAGAGATCTCGATTCCCGATTATCTGCCCAGCGGTTTTCAAGAAACCCGTCTATTGACAGCTGTGGCTGCCGATTCAAACGGTATCCAGGATATCCAGGCGGTCTATGTCGACGGATACAAACAAGGGATTCCGGCTTTTGTATGGACCCTTATCGATCGCGGCGAGCAGGGCGATGTGGTTGCTGGTGATGGGCTTTTTTCCCTGGCCATCGATCGCAGTGCCGGTGCCGCGTTGAAAGGTTTATATGAACTCGAGATAGCGGCGGAGGATCTTTCCGGCGCTAGAAGCGAAGCGAAATACGCTCAGGTGACCATCGAAAACGAGCCGCCGGTTATCGCCAATATCGTCGCGCCCGATTCTTTGCTGCGTCCGGAACCCGGCGTATTTGACGTTCATCTCGTCAGCGTTTGTGTCGACGATCCGCAAACTCTTGCTGATATTTCCAGGGTGCGGCTCGAGTGGGTCAAGCCGGACGGCAGTTATGCCTCCGGCGGACGTTATTTCGATTTGTTCGATAACGGTTTGCCATACGATTTGGGGCGCTGGGATCAGGGCTATCGCGGTGATGAAACGGCTGGGGATGGGGTATTTTCCACGGTTGTGATTTTCGGCGCCCGTGCACAAGATGAGCAACCGCTTTTGGGTAACTATACTCTCACTTTTCAGGCTGAAGATAAAGTCGGTCAATTGAGCAACGCTCTGGTCAAAACGATTACTCTTAAATAATGGACAGCTCCATGCGCCTTCGAACGTCCTGTATACTTTGTATCGTTGCCCTCTCTTACGGCAAGCCGGTCGATACCTTTCTCCTTGGAACTCAAGCCACACCGCGTAGCGGTTTGGCCGGAAACGGCATCACAGATATTCGCGCCAATCTTCCGCGCATCTGGTTTGGAACCGGACAGGGACTCAGTTTTACCGATGACGGTGGACAAAACTTTTTCAGTCTCGGCCCGCAACAGGGTCTGGGGCGAGGCAGTGTTTCCGCCCTGTGGGTTTCGGGCGACACCATTTGGGTAGCCACCGCCGCCGACACACTTACCAGTGTGTCTGAAAGTTATCTGCCGATGGGGAGCGGATTGGGCGTCTCTATTGACAATGGCGTAACCTGGAACCATTTTCCACAGCCAGGCCCGACTCCGGTACAAAATTTGACTTACGATATCGCCGTTTTTCGCAATACCGTTTGGATCGTTAGTTGGGGCGGCGGTGTACGCAAATCCGATGACTGGGGGGAAACCTGGCAGGAAGCCGCACCAGACTCGATGCTTTTCAATCCTGGCGCCCGGCTCAACCATCGCGGTTTTTCTGCTGTGGCCACCGAAGATGCGATTTGGATCGGAACGGCTGAAGGAATCAATCGATCGCAAGACAATGGGCTAAGCTGGACCAATTTCAATCATTACAACCAATCCCAGCCCATCTCTGGCAACTTTGTCGTTGCGTTGGCTTACCAACGAACCCTGAAGCAGCGTGTCATTTGGGCCGCTACCTGGAAGGCCGAAGGTGAAAATGAAACCTATGCGGTTTCTAAAAGCCATGATGACGGCCGCACCTGGGAGATTGTCCTGCCGGGTGAAAAAGCCCATAATTTTTGTTTTGATGATTCGGTGGTTTATGTGGCGGCCGAGAGCGGATTATTTAAATCGATCGACTACGGCAAAAGCTGGTATATTTTTCCCGATATCGAGGATCAGCAGTCGAGTGAACGCGTCTATAATCGCGATATCTATTCCGCTTATGCCCGTGACAACGATCTCTGGGCGGGTACGGCCGATGGACTGGCACGAACTACCAACAACGGTTATACCTGGGAGATCTTTCGCGCCTTTGTTCCTGCGGGCGTCGACGGACAGCCGCGTACCTTTGCCTACCCCAATCCCTTTTCACCCTTTCGACACAATGTGCTGGGCGAAGATGGTCATGTCCGCATTCAATACAACGCCCTGAGATTTACACGTGCGACCATTCGAATCTACGATTTTGCAATGGATTTGGTTTGCACTCTGATCGAAAGCCGGCCGGTGATCGGTCCCGGTGATTTTACCCAGGTCTGGAATGGGCGAAACGATTACGGTGACCCCGTTGCCAACGGTGTCTATTTTTATAGCGTCGAGCTGGAAAACGATGGGATCTATTGGGGCAAAATCATCGTCCTTAATTAGGGAAACGGAAGACTCGGTTTCGGCGCGAAGCACCGAAACCCTCATAAATAGAATTGGGTATTTGCGCCAAATGGGCGGAGATGGTGACTGCTGCAAATACAATGAAAATATAAAGACACTCAAAAGTGTCCGATCGAACGATCGGACACTCGTACAATTTTATTAAAATCAATTTATTGTATCGATCGAAAAACAGAATCGATCTGAATCAAAAGTTACAAAATCATTTTTGTTTATTTTAAAGTTAAGTTGGTTGGTGTCCGGTTGCCGGACACCAGTGAAAGACACTTTTTATTGGATTCTGTTGGCACAGAATCCGGGGAAGAATTATGAGAAACTATTGGTTCGTGCTCTGTTCTGTTTTTCTGAGCAGCGCCTGTTTTGCAGATCCGGGTGACGGCGGTTACGCCGGAGCTTTTCTTCGTATGGGCATCGGCGCTCGAGCCAAGGCGATGGGGGACGCGCTTTCCGCTGTTCCGGAAGGTGCCGCCAGTGGATTCTACAATCCCGCTCTCGTCCCTCACCTGAGCGATCGCGAATTTCAGGTTTCTTTTGCATTTTTGCCGCTCGACCGCAATCTTGATTTTGTCGGCTACGCCCAATCACTGCATCCGGGCATGGAAGAAGGTGAACGCCCCATACAGGCTGGTTTCGCCCTGGCCTGGATTCATGCTGGTGTCGACAATGTCGACGGGCGTGATTTTGCCGGCAATTCGATTGGCAACTTTTCCAATTCTGAGCATGCTTTTTATCTTTCTTTTGCCATCAGCCCTATGCCCTGGCTTTCACTCGGTTTGAATGGCAAGGTTCTTTATAATCGTTTTCCGGCCTTGGGACGCGAAAGCAGTGCTGTTTCAGCTCAAGGATTCGGATTGGATGTCGGAGCGTTTGCCATGCCTTTTCGAGGACTGATGTTGGGCGCTGTTTTGCGAGACAATCTTTCAAAATACACCTGGAACACAGACAAGGTGTGGGAACGAGGAACCAGCACCACCTACGAATTTCCCAAAATTTACCGCCTGGCCGTTGCCTACCGAATTCCTCAGGAATGGTTGCTGGTGGCCGTCGATGTGGAGAATAGCGACAAACAGAATCCCCGTTATCATTGTGGAGTCGAATTTGCAGCTCCGAAATTGGGGGCTTTGCGTTTGGGGTTGGACGACAATCTTCCGACCTTTGGTGTAGGTGTGTCGGTACCCGTTCTTGGGCGGGAAGCCCGTCTCGATTATGCTTTTGTTGCGGCAGGAGATTCTCCGCGAGCCGAGCATATTTTTAGCTGGGCCTTTATTTTCTAATGTCAAATCGAGTGAGATGTGCGATGAGAAAACTAGTGCTGTTTGTTGGATTGTTGACGACCTCGATTTCTGTTCAGGCTGCTGGGCGATCGGGTTTGGCCTTTCTCAAGATTCCTGCCGATGCGCGGTCGGCTGCTCTGGCAAACGCGGCGGTAGCCACCGCTTGTGATGCAGCCGTTGTTTTTTGGAATCCAGCGGGACTGGCCAACCTGTATCAGCGACAGGCGACTCTTTCTTATAATCGCTGGATCCAGGATATCAACCATTCGGCCGTCGCTGTTGCGCTTCCTTCGCGCCATGGCCATTTCAGCATCAATGCGATCCTGACCGAAGTGCCTGGAATCGAAAGGAGAGAGACAGCCAGCGCCCTGCCTCTCGAGGAATTTTCCGCACAGGACTTTACCGTCGGCTTTGCCTATGCCACAAAGATCGCTTCTCGTATTTCCGTGGGTATTCAGGCAAAATATCTTTATGAAAAAATACACATCGAGAGCGCTGACGGGTTTGCGGTGGATTTCGGATTGCGTGCCAAGGCGGCTGTTCCCGGCCTGGCCCTGGGTGCCGCTTTGCAAAATCTGGGTAAAATGGATGAAATGGACAAGGAACGCATCGATCTGCCGAAAATCCTGCGTGTTGGAATGCACTATGCCCCCAAGCTCGAACTGGGGGGATTTTATACCGAATTCGTTTTGGATTTTGTCAAAATATTTGAACAGGATTCTCATGTCCATACCGGCGGGCAAGTTCAATGGGCCGATTTGTTTTTTTTGCGTGCCGGCTATGCCAGCGGATATGAAGAAAAAAGCTGGAGCGCGGGTTTGGGTATTAAATGGGGGCCAGCTCGACTCGACTATGCTTATGTACCATTTTCTTCTGATCTGGGAAATGCACAGCAGTTTAGCTTGACCGTTTTGTTCTGAGGTTGGCCTGAGGATTTCCCTTTATCTCAGGGTGTGCTATAAATGCAAATTCCTCACAGTTATCGGCTTGATCAGTTGGAATAAATAGGCCCCCCACACACAGATTCGGTCAGGGGCATAGCTGTGAAATCAAACAAAAGGGTAAGGACTATGGCCAAATATCGAATCGCTTGGTTGCCCGGCGACGGTGTTGGAAATGATGTTATGGAAGCCGCCCGGATTGTTCTCGAAAGCTTGAATCTGGATATCGAAACGATTCACGGCGATATCGGCTGGGAGTTCTGGTGTTCCGAAGGCGATCCCTTGCCGGCACGAACAATAGAGCTGCTCAAGCAGACCGATTGTTGTCTCTTTGGTGCCATCACCTCCAAGCCCAAAGAGGAAGCCGAGCAGGAACTGGCACCCGAGTTCAAGAGCAAGGGTTGTGTCTATTCCAGTCCGATCGTACGGCTGCGCCAGGAATTCAATCTGCACACCAATCTCCGCCCCTGCAAAGCCTATTCCGGCAATCCTCTCAATTATCGCGATGATATCGATATTGTTGTTTTTCGAGAAAACACCGAGGACCTTTATAGCGGAATTGAATTTCACCCTATTCCCGAGCGGTTACGAACGCTTTTGAGGGAAGAACACTCTAAAATGAAGCGGTTTGATGCAGTCGCTTCCGAAGATATGGCCATGACCCTGCGCTTGATCACTCGGCCGGCATCGCAGCGAATCATCCGCTCTGCTTTTGATTATGCAAAAGCACATGGTTACAGCAGCGTCACAGTCGTGGAAAAGCCCAACGTTCTGCGCGAAACCAGCGGTTTGTTTGTTCGCGAAGCACGCAAAATCGCCCGCGAATATCCGGAAATTGAATTGTGGGAAACCAATATCGATGCTATGTGCATGTGGTTGATCAAAAATCCTCAGGATTACGGAGTGCTGGTTACAAGCAACATGTTCGGCGACATTATATCGGATCTCAGCGCCCAGCTTGTTGGTGGCCTGGGATTCAGTGCCAGCGGCAATATTGGCGACTCTTATGCGGTTTTTGAACCCACTCACGGCTCTGCTCCCAAATACGCCGGTCAATACAAAGTCAATCCCATCGCCATGATCTTGACCACCAAACTGATGCTGGACTATCTCGGAGAAACCGAAGCGGCCGCGCGGATCGAAAACGCCGTCAAAATTGTTGTGCAGGAAGGCAAGGTTCGCACCTACGATATGGGCGGCGCCTCTTCGACTCTGGAGACTGCTGAGGCAATACGCGCTCATCTGTGATGCGCAACAGCGGATAAACGGAGCTCAATTGTCGATAGGGTGCATCTGTTTCGAGCCCTTCATTTGGAGAGTTGGTTGAAAACGATCAATTTGGTGTTGGGATTGCACAATCACCAACCGGTTGGCAATTTTGATTTCGTCTTTGAAGAGGCCTATCAGCGCGCCTATCTGCCTTTTTTACAGGTCCTCTCCGACCACCCTGGTGTAAAAGCGGTTCAGCATTATTCGGGCATTCTGTTCGAATGGATCCTGGACAATCACCCCGAATTTATATCGCTTTTACGCCAGATGGTCGAGCGGGGGCAAGTGGAAATGATGACCGGAGGCTATTATGAACCCATTCTGGTGGCCATCTCCGACAACGACAAGATCGGTCAAATTAAAAAATTGACTCGCTTTGTTCACAGACACACCGGTTATGCAGCAAAGGGGATCTGGTTAGCCGAACGTGTGTGGGAGCCAGAGTTACCCTTTCCGCTTGCTGCAGCCGGAATCGAATATACCGTCCTCGACGACGCCCATTTTAAGCAGGCGGGTCTGTCGGCGGCTGATCTGACAGGTTACTATGTCACGGAAAGCCAGGGTGCGTTGCTCAAGGTTTTTCCTATCGACGAGCAATTGCGTTATACCATGCCTTTTCAGCCGCCAGATGTTACGATCGATTATCTTCGATCGCTGGCCGATGATGGGAAAGATCGACTTGCAGTTTTTGCTGATGACGGCGAAAAATTCGGCTCCTGGCCCCATACCTATGAACAGTGTTACGAGAAAGGCTGGCTGGATCGGTTTTTTGCTCTTTTGGAAGAAAACAGCGATTGGATCCGCTTGATAACTTTTAGCCAAGCGATTGAACGGTTCACTCCCGTGGGCAGGGTCTATTTGCCAACCGCATCTTATCGGGAAATGATGAGCTGGGCATTGCCGGCCGCCTCGATTCCGATCTACGAGTCCGTCGATCAATGGCTGCAAGCGTCGCCCAATCCCGATGCCAAGAGGTTTTTTCGCGCCGGATTCTGGCGCAATTTCTTCGCCAAATATCCCGAAGCCAATCAAATGCACAAGCGCATGTTGCAGGCACGCAAAGAATTGTCCGAACTGGAGAACGACAACAATGTTTCTCATCCCATGCAGAAAAGAATTCGCGATCATATTTATGCTGCCCAATGCAACTGTCCTTATTGGCATGGCTTATTCGGCGGACTCTATCTGACCAATCTTCGTCATGCGATCTATCGACATCTGCTCGAGGCTCAGATTGACATAGATCGGTTGCGACACACGGATGAAGAAATGCGTAAGGGATGGGTGCATGTCGAGCAGGGGGACATGAATTGCGATGGTTTGAACGAATGCATGATCGATACCGATCGCATGCGTCTTTACTTTGCCCCTCAAAAGGGCGCGAGTCTGTATGAATGGGATTATAAAGCGCGCCGGGTCAATCTTGTCGACACCTTGAGCCGAAGAAGAGAGGGGTATCACCACAAACTATCAGAGATAGAAGCAAACGCAGAAAAGACGCGCAACGATATTCATGCGGTTCAGCGGGGTTTGTGCAGCAAGGAAGAAGGGTTACAAAAGTTTCTTTTCTATGATTGGTACCAGCGCGTTTCACTGGTCGAACACTTTATGCACCCAAACACTCGGCTTGAAAGTTTTTCAGAGGCACGATATGATGAAGCGGGTGATTTTGTCGAAAAGCCTTTTGAGCTGTCGGTCAAAAAAAGCAGAAACAACGCTGTCTTAATATTTGAGCGTACTGGACACGTTCGAGTTGGTTCTCGAGTGGTGCCGATTACGCTGACCAAAGAGATACGTGTTTACGCCGGTTCCGACGAATTGGCTGTACGCTATTTCTTGCGCAACAGAGATGATCGCCACATTCAGGTTTGGTTCGCCACAGAATTGGCCTTCAATTTACTTGCCGGTGATGCCAGCGACCGTTACTACTGCAGTCGCCGAACCGACATTGCTGATTCGCGCCTGGCTAGCCGAGAAGCTCTTGTCGATCTTGACCACATCGGGTTGGTAGACGAATGGATGCGGTTACGCATCGATATCGATCTTTTTCGTCCGGCTGAAATCTGGAGATTCCCAATCGAAACAATCTCCATGTCTGAAGCCGGATTCGAGCGCATCTATCAGGCATCGGTTGTGGTGCCAAGTTGGAGGGTCGTGTTGGAACCAGATGAGATTTGGCGAGTTGATTTGAAGGTGGGACTGACAGCCACAAAGCCCTAAACAGTTTATTGTTCGCTGAACAAAACGAATCGTCCGGGACGCAATCGTTCGGATTGGTGTATTTATAAAAGAGAGTGGTTTGAATGGTAAAAAGGATCATTATCCTAGCCGTCATTTTGGTGGCGGCTGTCGTCGGTTTTAATTTTCAGCGCCAGGGAACTGGCCAGTCCTACGCCCAGGACAACGTGCGGTCACAGCTCGATCGCTTTGTAGAGGCATTTTCCTATGTCAAGCAGTACTATGTGGAATCTGTAGAGAGCGAAAAACTGATCAGCGGAGCGATTCAGGGCATGTTGAGCGAATTGGACCCGCATTCAGTTTATATCCCCAAAAAAGAGGTGGAAAAAGTCACCGAAGAGGTCGAAGGCTTTTTTGAGGGAATCGGTATTGAATTTGTCGTGCAAAATAAAAACCTCACAGTCGTATCGCCGATCGTCGGCGGGCCGTCTGAAGCGGTGGGATTGTTGCCCGGCGATCAGATCGTGAGGATAGATGGCGAGTCGGCATACGGCATCACCGAAGCGCAGGTGCTGAAAAAATTGCGCGGACCTAAGGGCAGTCAGGTTGCTCTGACCATTCGGCGTCCGGGTCAACCCGATACCTTTGATGTGGTGATTGTTCGAGACAAAATTCCGATCTACAGCGTGATCGCTGCATTTATGCTCGATGACGGTAAAACCGGGTATGTCTACCTCGGCCGCTTTGCAAAAACGACGAACAAGGAGCTGGATGACGCTTTGACCCGGCTCGAAAAAGAGGGCATGGAAAGCCTGATATTGGATCTGCGTTTCAATGTAGGCGGGCTTTTGGATCAGGCGATCGAGGTTGCCGATCGATTTGTTCCCGGAGGGCATCGTCTGGTCTACACACGCGGCCGTGTGCCTGGATCGAGCGAGGATTTTTATTCCAGCAATCGCACCCGTTTCCGTCCCTATCCCTTGGTCGTTATGATCAATCACGGTTCGGCCAGTGCTTCCGAGATTGTCGCCGGTGCTGTGCAGGATCTGGATCGGGGTTTAGTGGTTGGCCAGACCAGCTTTGGAAAAGGGCTGGTGCAGAACCAGCGCATGCTACGCGATGGCTCTGCCATGCGATTGACTATCGCCCGCTACTATACTCCCAGCGGACGCTTGATTCAGCGCCCATTTGACAACGGTGTCATAGATTATTATCTCGAGGCTTATGAGGACGAACGCCAAGAACCGGCTGACAGCGCCAGACAGATATTTTTGACTTTAGCGGGCCGCGAGGTCTATGGCGGAGGCGGTATAACTCCGGATACAATTCTGACCGATTTAAAAATCACCCGATTTACCGGTGAACTCATCCGCAAACGGATCTTTTTTGAGATCGGCAGCAGTGTGGAAAGCAGCGAATTGACGGCTTTTCAGGATTTTCCGACCTTTAATAGCGACTTTGTTGTCGGGGAAAAGATTATTGGACAAATAGCGACTCTGTGTGAAAAATACGAGTTGCCGTTCAGCCAGGAAGCCCTGGATAAGGATCGCGACTATATTGCGACCATGATCAAAGCCGAGATCGCCCGTAATCATTGGGGAAGCGAAGCATATTATCAGATTCGCGTGATGGCTGACCCCGAGGTGTTATCTGCACGCGAATTGATTCCTGAGGCGACACGAGTGTTTTCATTGCACGATTGGAACATCCATACACACTAGGTTCGGATCGAGGGCATCAATTGTTCAGAGCAAGTTGTCCGGGAAAAAGATGTTGACTTTTTGAACAAAAAAATGTAAGTTTCTCAAACGCATTAAAAATAAAGTCAAATTAAACCCTTACAAACGAGTTTGGAGGAAAGATCAGAATGGTTGAAATGTTCAACAACGGCGGCGACTTTATGTGGCCGATTCTGTTCTTGTTGATTCTCGGTTTGGCTATCAGCATTGAACGTATGTGGTCCCTGACTCGGGCTGGTGTAAATACCCGCAAATTTCTGGCTCAGGTCAAAGACGCTTTGAAAGAGGGCGGTGTGGAGAAGGCTCTCGAAGTTTGTTCCAATACGCGCGGACCGGTAGCGTCGATTTTTCACGCAGGTTTGATGCGCGCCGATCGCGGTATTGAAAGTGTTGAAAAAGCAGTAACCAACGCCGGTTCGATCGAAATGGCTTTTCTGGAACGCGGATTGGTTTGGTTGGCTACTGTTATCAGCGTTGCGCCGATGCTTGGCTTTACCGGTACGGTTGCTGGTATGATTCAGGCCTTTGATTCGATTGCTGCTGCCAACGATATTTCCCCGACCATCGTCGCCAGCGGTATCTCCGTGGCCTTGTTGACCACGCTGTTCGGTCTGATCGTCGCCATGATCATCCAGGTCCTGCACAATTATTTCGTATCCCGCATCGACAAGCTGATCATCGACATGGAAGAAAGCTCCAACGAATTGATCGATGCGCTTATCGCCAGTGAGAAAAAGTAAGAATGGGAGAAAGCCTTTATGGCTCTAAAAGAAAAGGAAAGAAAAGAAAGCGTTGAGCCGCCGACTTCATCCTTGGCGGACATTGCGTTCCTGCTTTTGATTTTCTTTCTGGTCACGACTACGGTCGATACCGATAAGGGTCTCTCCCTCTCTTTGCCTGAAAAGGGGCAGGTTACTGAGGTGCGCAAGAAAAACATCGCCAACCTGCTCATCAACGCAAACGGCCAGGTCATGTTGAACGAAGAGCCGATCGATATCCAGATGGTGAGAGACCGAGCGCGCTTTATGTTGCAGGAGAACCCTCTCGTCATTTTTTCCGTCAAAACAGACCAGAAAACAAAATACGACGTCTATATCGATGTGATCGATCAGTTAAAGCAGGCCAATGCAACGCGTATTTCCATTGCAGAACCCGAATTTTAGAAACCTATTGGTTGCCAGCGCGTTGAAATAATTAGGAGTCAACGTTGAAATTCGCAAAAAAATCTAATGTCAAATCGGGTATTCCTACAGCGTCGATGCCGGACATTGTTTTCATGCTGCTGATCTTTTTTATGGTGTCGACGGTGTTCAAGGAATCATCGGGTTTGCCGTTGATTCTGCCGGATGCGCGAAAAATTGAAAAGTTGCCCGGCAAACGGAATGTGGCGGTAATCTGGGCGGACAGATCCGGTAATGTTTCGATAGATGATCGGTTGGTCGAAGTTACGAATATACGCCATATTATCTATCCTAAAGTTGCCGATCCTCTCCAGCCGCTCAAGCTGGTCTCGCTCAAAATCGACCAACAAGTAGAGATGGAACGGGTTACTGCCATTCAGGAAGAATTGCGTTCGGTTGGAGGTGCGGCATTAAATGTCAACTATTCAACCCGGACAGCAGCAGATTGAGGTGATTCATTATGTTGATCAGACAGAAACCCGAACACAGTCTGCAATACCAATCCAAAAAGATGCTCGAGCTGGGATTGGTAATCGCCTTAGCGCTTTTAGTCGTCGTTTTTCAAGCGTTCAAAAGGTTTGAAAGGGATGTGCGCAAGGTCGATAAGGTCAATTTGGTCATCAATGTCGATGAGATCCCTCAGACTGAACAAGCCAAACGAGCTCCGGCGCCTCAGCGTCCCTCCATTCCCATCGAGAGCGAGGATGAGGATATCCCCGAAGATGCCACAATTGAGAGCACCGAGATTGATTTGAGCGAATTGCCGCCCCCTCCTCCGCCCCCGGAAGAAGAGGTCGACGGATCCGCCATGATTTTTGTCGCTTATGACGAACCCCCACAGCCTATCGGCGGTTTTGAAGCGATTCAGAGGAATCTGCGTTATCCTGAAATTGCACGTAAAGCCGGCGTTGAAGGACGCGTGGTGGTCAACGTCTTGATCGATGAAAACGGTCGCGTTATTAATACAAAAATTCTCAAATCTCTCGGCAATAACGGCTGCGACGAAGCCGCCATTGCGGCGATCAAATCGGTCAAATGGAAACCCGCCAAGCAGCGTGACAAGCCTGTTAAGGTCTGGGTCGGTATCCCCGTGGTTTTTATGCTCAAATAATTTCCGCAGGACTGTGTCAGCCTAAAAGCGGTGGGACTGTGTTTCACCGCTTTTTTTTATCGGTGCAGGCATCATTTCATGCGAGAGATTGAATGAAGCCGCTCATCTATTTTTCTCTTTTTTTTCTATCCTGTGTCAACCCCTTTGCGCCCGCCCTCGAACGCAGCGCCCAAAATGCGTTTGTCTTGACTGAACAGCAAACTCCGGAAGCGGTACTGGAAAACTTTACCTACGCCTATAATCTCAAAGATTCGCTCGTTTATGCGGAATTGCTCGACAGCTCTTTTGTTTTTGTCTATTTTGATCCCAACCTCGAAACCTCTGGACGTTTTGTCTCCTGGAACCGCGACACTGATCTCAAAACTACGGGCCGCCTCTTTCGTACCTTTCAGACGATCACTCTGACCTGGAATCATACCATCTATTCTCTTCGTGATGAATCCACTGCCGAGTTGTCCAAAACATTGAACCTCAATTTGTTCGGCGATGATGGGGATTTCAATTTGACCGGCAGTGCAATTTTTAATTTCATCAAAAGTCCCTATGATCAAAAATGGCGCATTTCGCGTTGGAAAGACGAATCCCACATGTAAGCTCTTGCGTCGCTACGAAAATAGTCGTATTGTAAAAAGGGATCGATCGAAATCCTTTAGACTATCGCTTCAAAGCTGTACTGGGGTGGATAGGTGGTCAGCAGAATCGAAAAAGAGCAGCAGATGGAAAACTTGACTGAAAACCAAAAAAACTATTTCGAGACCGTCGCTTTTGAGTATATGGATTCGCTTTATAGCACAGCACTTCGAATGAGCCGCAATGCCCAAGATGCTGAAGACCTGGTGCAGGATACCTATCTCCGCGCTTATCGGTTTTTTGATAAATTCGAGCCCGGTACCAATTTCAAGGCATGGCTTTTTAAGATTCTAACCAATACGTTTATTAACCGCTACAGAAAGAAAACGCACACTCCGCAACAGATTCAATTTGAAAAAGTTGAATATTTTATTTCTGGTGATATAGATGAGAACGAAAAGAGCAAGTTGCAAGGGATTGATAAAGACAACTATGCCAAAATATTTGATGACCAAATTTACCGTGCCCTCTCCGAACTTACCGAGGATTTTCGCATTGTTATTCTCCTGGCTGACGTCGAAGGTTTTTCCTATAAAGAGATCGCCGAGATCATCGATCGCCCGATCGGTACGGTTATGTCACGACTATTTCGCGGCCGGCGAATTTTGCAAAAACATCTGGAATCTTACGCCCGAACTGAGGGATATATTTCCGACTAGAAACAAACCCATCTCCCCCCCGAGTCCTCACTTTTCCGGCTCTTCTCTTCAGGATGATCGATGAACCGGTACGAGTGAAACTTTTATCGACAAAATGCATCACACATAACGATGTCTTAATTGCACTGGTGCGGCTTTTGTAGCCGCTTTTTCAAAGAATGCGGCATATTTCGATTCGTTCCAAAAGGAGAGGACTGCCAATGAAACGCCCCCTGCTTTTTTTCATGTTCTTGCTTGTTTCGACCTCTGCAGCACAGTTTGGCAATGACCCGAAAATCATTCATCTTGAACCCCTTGTTTCTGTAGATCGGGCCGTGCCGGGAACAAGGCTTGAAATTGCGCTTCGTGTCCAGGTTAAAAAAGGCTACCACATCAATTCCAATACACCCGGAGCCGATTTTCTCGTCCCCACCGCGCTTCATTTCCGCGAGCAGCCCCATGTGGAATTCTTTCCGGTTTCCTACCCGCAGCATAGATTGATGAAATTCCCCTTTTCCGATGAAAAGATCGCCGTCTATGAAGGCACGTTCTACCTCCGTTCAGCGGTTCACCTGTCGGATGAATTCACGCACGATTCACTCTACGTTTCTGGGGAACTCGATTATCAGGGGTGCGATGATTATACCTGTTTTGCTCCAACAACTCTTTCGTTCTCAAAGTCGGTACCAGTTGTTGAGGAGAACTCTGAGATTCAATTTCAGCACGCGGACGTTTTCGACGTCGCCCTTGCTAAAGCACCAGGTTTGAATACACAACTGACAAATGACGAAAAACGCGCCCAGGAAATCCTGGCTCGAGGGCTGCCCTACGCTATTCTCGCTTTTTTTCTCTTTGGTTTAGGACTCAATTTAACGCCGTGTGTTTATCCCGTCATTCCAATGACGGTTAGTTATTTTGGTGGTGCCCAAACCGAGGGACGCCTATCTGCCTT
>JAFGJN010000202.1 GCA_016929055.1 Candidatus Zhuqueibacterota bacterium | reverse complement strand
ATTCGCTGACCACCAAACACTCGGGCAGCTGGAGCCTGGACCTGAACGCCGTGCAGGTCGCCGGGCCCGACAGGCAACCAATCGATTTCGCGCTCGAACAAAACTATCCCAATCCCTTTAATCCCTCCACCACCATCGAATTCAACCTCGCTCGCGACGGCGCAGTCGATTTTTACGTCCACGATCTGCTCGGCAAACAGGTCGGATATCGCTCGGCTGTGCTGCCTGCCGGCCGCTATCACATCCGCTGGTCCAGCCGCGGCGCTGCCGGCATCTATTTCTATACCCTGCAGACGCCTTCCGGCAAAGTGACGCGGCGCATGACCCAGCTCGACGGCGGTGACGGCGAGGGACTCGCTCCCATCGAGCCGCTCGGCTCGCCATCGCCCGCACCGCTGGCCAAAAATTCGCCTTTCAGCGCCACCCTGATCGCCTCGCGGCTCGGCTATATCAGCGATACGCTGTCGATCGTCATCGACGGCGATACCGGGGTCGAGCAGCGACTCGAATCGATCCATTTTCGCGCCACGGTGGTGGATCTGCACAACGATATTCTCGAGCGCATGGCGGTCACGCCGGGTTATCGCCTGGGCGACCGCCACAGTTATTACCACACCGATATTCCGCGCCTGCAAGACGGGGGAGTGGATATTCAGTTTTTTGCAGTCTGGGTGGATCCCCGCACCCACAGCAGCAATCCCTTTGAACAGGCCATGAGCTATATCGATCTGCTGGAATCCGAGATCGCCCTCAATCCGAACGATCTGCAGCTGGCGCGCACCGCGGCGGAAGCGGAAGCGATCGTCGACAGCGGTCGCATCGCCGCTGTGATCGGAGTCGAGGGCGGACACGCGATCGAGAATTCACTGGACAAACTGCTGCAACTGGCCGATCGCGGCATGCGCTATCTGACTCTCACCTGGAACAACAGCCTCAGCTGGGCGGTGTCGGCCCAGGATGCGCGTTCCGCTACGGTGGGACTATCCGATTTCGGCCGCCAGGTCGTGCGCACCCTCGATTCCCTCGGCGTGCTGATCGATGTGTCGCATGTCGGCATTCAAACCATCGAGGATGTGCTGGAAATCAGCACCCATCCGGTTGTCGCCACCCATTCCGGCGCCCGTGCCCTGTGCAACCACTATCGCAATCTGACCGACAGCCAGATTCAAGCCCTGGCCGCCACCGGCGGCGTCATCGGCGTGGTCTTTTATCCGCCTTTTCTCAGCAAAAATTCCTACAGCACCTCGATCGAGACCGTTATCGACCACATCGACTATATCGTCGGACTCGTCGGCATCGATCATGTCGCTCTGGGTTCCGACTTTGACGGCATCGAACGCACCCCGGCGGGCCTGGCGGATGTGACCAAGTTTCCGGATGTCACCCTCGCGCTTTTGCGCCGGGGTTACTCGATTGCCGAGGTTGAAAAAATCCTCGGCGGCAATTTTATGCGCGTTTTTCATCAGGTGACCTCGAAAAACACAGCCACTCAGCTGGCACAAGCGACAGTGGCGAAGGTCGCCTACTGAGCGGGAACCGGCTTTGGCTTTGGACGTTAATATGAGAACGGATGCAAGAGGGAAAGTGGAAAGTTAAAAGTTGAAAGGCAAAAGAAAGAAAAAATGAGGGATTTTTTCTCTCGAGTTATGTGGTTGATGATTTGTCTGGCAAGTTATTGATAGGCATCTTTTCGGTGGGAAATGCGCAAGATGAGAACGGTATCTTGGATGAGAGTGAAAATAACCCGGTACGGTCCGACCCGATATTTTTGCAGTCTCCTGAACTTTCCTTTCAATAGGGGGAGCTGATCGGCTTTTTCGATGAGTTCGGATTCGATTTTTTCGAGAATCAATCGCGCATCCGCTTTATCGATTTGTTTCAGATCGCGTTGTACCGAGCTTTTAAAGGCGATTTTATAGACCAAGATTTTTCCTCATCTCATCCATCGAAAGGGATTCATCGGAAGAATCGTGCAGACGATCCAATGCGATCTGTAAATCGGCCTGTTCTTTCAGATAAGACTCGATCGCTTTTTGAACATGAAAAGATTTGGATCGTTCGGTTTCTTTGGCGATCCTGTCCAGCTCAGCCGCCAGCTCTTCCGGCACTCTTAGTGAAAGGGTAACACTCATAATAAATTTCTCCCAATATATTGCAATGTATTACAATGTATTGCTTTGTACGAAATGAAGCAAGTGCTTTTTTTATAGACGAATATCATCCTGATTATTGCCACCCGGATTCGCTGCGGAGCACCGAATCCTCAATATTTACAACAGGATATTTTCATCCAACGGGTGGAAGTGATGATTGATGCAAATGCAATAAAATTATAAAGATGTTTTTTGTTGGATTCTGTTGACTCAGAATCCGGGTACCACATAACAATCGTCTTGAGCGGATGGCCATGATGGTGTTGCTTACGAGATTTTTTTATCAGGTCATAAAACGGTTGACTTTTCGGATAGAATTGAATGGCCACCGATCACATGCACCGTTCTCTGTAAACTCGCCGGTTGTCTTTGTGTCAAGGTTGAGGATTTGCCGAACAGAAACCATTTTACTTGTACAGGAGGAGAGATGAAAAAAGCAGGACTATTGGTTTTGTTGATCGCCAGTGTAGTCATGCACTGCGGTCAAAATCCACAGGAGCGCCAGGTGAAAGAACTGATCCAAACCCACGTCGAAACGATCAAACCGCTGGAAAAAGAAGCCAGTCTGGCCTATTGGAACGCCGCTACCACCGGCGACGCGGCCGACTATGAGCGCTATGGCGAACTGGATCTGCAGTTGCGCCAGGTCTACAGCGATACCGCGGTTTTTGCCCAGATTCGCGAATTGCGCGAGTCGGAAGCTGTCACCGACCGGCAGCTGAAACGCCAGCTGGAGCTGCTCTATCAGGCGTTTCTCGAAAACCAGATCGAACCGGACTTGCTGAAATCGATCGTCGAGCTCGGCGCGCAGGTGGAACAGAAATTCAGCACCTTTCGCGCGACTCTGAACGGCCGCTCGGTCACGAACAATGACATTCTCGAGGTTCTCAAAAGCGAAACCGATTCCCGCCTTCGCCGCGATGCCTGGATGGCGAGCAAGCAGGTCGGCCCGGTGGTCGCCGCCGATATCATCGAGCTGGTCAAGCTGCGCAACCAGGCCGCCCAGAATCTCGGTTTCGACAGCTATCATACGTTGGCTCTGAC
Source organism: Candidatus Zhuqueibacterota bacterium (assembly GCA_016929055.1). Lineage (GTDB taxonomy): Bacteria > Zhuqueibacterota > Zhuqueibacteria > Residuimicrobiales > Oceaniaggregativiventaceae > Sulfursilanivivens. Next base: position 186 of record JAFGJN010000202.1, on the reverse strand, counting down.
CACATCGGAACAGAGCGTCGAGGAGCTCGATTCCCTGTTCGGCGAACTCTTTGAACTCACCCGCGAACCCTACAGCCGCCTGAAAGCGGAATTGGATTCGATCCTGGCCGAGATGTATGGAATCGGCGTTGCCGGTCTCATGCCCTGGCACTATCACGATCCCTTTTTCCAGGAAACACCGCTGGT
>JAFGJN010000019.1 GCA_016929055.1 Candidatus Zhuqueibacterota bacterium | reverse complement strand
TTGTCCGTTTGTAGAAACCCAAGGGCCAAGCGCTGTTGAATAAATTCCAGAGGCCTCTGCATTGTATCCAATGGCCGCTGACCATGAACTGGTGGCAGATGCACTCGCTCCCAATGCCAATGCATTTGATCCAGTAGCCGAGGCAGTCGTTCCGATTGCCACTGAATAATTGCGTGTTACCTGGGCGCCATAGCCTATGGCGACACTGTAATTACATACAGATACATTCGCATTTGCTCCTATCGCAACACTACCAAAACCAATGGCTGTTGGGTTATATCCCATTGCAATTGAAAACTGTCCGATATTGGCGTCATCCCACTGGGTTCCGGTTCCATCTAGATATCCAGCTCTGAAGGCGGCTTTTGCGGGATACCACATCATTCGAGATCCGGCACCCGTAACCGGAATAGTTCCTGTACCCAAAGTACCACCCACATAGAATCCGGCATCGCCGTTCAGCTTGAGCAGGGTGGCGCTGCCGCTGTTGCTGACGTTAAAATTGCTGGTGTTGTCCGATGTGGGCAGCGACAGGTTGGTGGATTGGGCAAAGCTGCCGGCCGTAAGAGTTAAGAATAACAGCGCGAACACATGCCTGTTTTGCATAATTAGACTCCTTTACATGTTAAAAACCCATTTAATATAGATCTTTTTATAATTTTTGTCAATAGCAGTCTATATTTTATCCAATTTGCAAAATCGCTGAAAAAATTCGATGCACTTTATTGAGATCCGATACTCTTCTCGATATTCATCCAGGAAAAGCTGTTTAGCATTTTAAATACACCACCTAGTATCCAAGATTCAGATCAAGAGTAGGGCTTTATGCCACCCTATGAGAATGATGTGTCATGGTACCTGACAAGACACCCCTGCCTTTTTACTGTTGTACCACCGCACATAATCCGCGGTGGTCACCTGGCCATCCAGATTAAGGTCGGTGATTTGATAACCGCTGTTGCCGAGCTGGGCGGCGGATTTCCAGGCGGTATAATCTGTTGTTTCGATGACGTTATTGCCGTCACCATCGCCGCCGTATCCGGAACGATTATTGAAAAACAGACAATTCTCATAGACGGCTGATGAGGCCATATTAAAGGCTCCTCCACCAAAATATCCATAATTGCCGGCGATGACGACATTTTTTATGGTGGGCGAATTGTAAGGCATATAAAGCCATCCACCACGTTTGAGTTCTGTAACGGCAGTATTGTTGGCATTTCCAGCGGTGATGGTTACTCTGTCAAGCATGGCTGCATTGGTGATTCCTGTGCCATTTGGATTGTAAATGACATGATAGCAATTATCAGAATTGTCTCCCTCTGTGCCAATGTCGCCGCTTAAAATGGTTTCATTGCCCTTACCATAGCCAAAGTTTGTTCGTTCGTCTATTGAGTTTTCAGTCCCTGCAAAACCGCCATAAACTTCAACACCTTCAATCAGTCTGAAATGGTAATATCTCGGTTCATTGGTCAGGTCATAGGCGGAGCTTGGATAATAGGTACCTGCGGCAATCCAGATTTCATCGTCGCTGATAGCGACATCCAGAGCGGATTGCAGAGAGGTGTAAGCATTGGACCAGCTTGAACCATCATTGCTGCCGGAGGCATCATCATTAACGTTTAGTATGCGCTTTTCCGGGTCGGTTCCACTGTTCCATTCATACGCTCCCATATCGATGGTCATATTCTGAATTCGAGCTTTGCCTCTCAGGCCATAGGGTTCAGCATTATAAGCATTATCCTCTGTATTGACACACGGAGAAATTCCATACAACGTAAAATCATTATGATCCGAGTCAATAAATTTCGGATCTGATGTGATACAGTTTGCGCTTGTCAGAGTACCATAAACATCACCTGCTTCATTTTGGTAACAACAGTTATGTAGTGTTGTGGTATTGCCGCCATGATAGATCTCATCCCCTTCACCGTTTGCACTGTTATTCCAGATAATGCAGTTGTTGAGAGTGAGCGTCCCATTCATCGAATTGCTGACAGCGCCGCCATCATTGATGGCGCGATTGCCATAAAACGTGGCATTGGTAACCGTGGTTGTCGAATTATAATTTTTGACGCCGCCGCCGTATCCTCCCCGGTTATGAACAAACAAGGCATTGGTCAGGGTCGTTGCGGACGTCATTTCATAGAGATACAATCCACCGCTGCCGTCTCCGCCATGATTCTCGATAAACGTCAAATTCGATAAATCAGCGCCACCTGAAAACAAAAGAAACAGCGTCCCGCCATCAACACTTGCGTTGTGTTTGAATGTGATATTTCTTATGGTTGGTGAGCTCGAATGATTGACCATTCCGGCGCCACCATTTCCGGGAAAGCTAGCGTTGGCATTGCCTCCAGAAATCGTAAAACCGTCGAGAACGGCGGAACTGGTCAAGCCGATGCCAAAATGAAAAAAGACGCTGTAGCAATTGTCATCACCGGTTGTTTCCTGGTATCCCCAGTTTGTAATGTCAAAATCATCGTTACCTGCAAGATCTCCGCTCAGAATAGTCTCATTCGCAATAAAGTTTCTCTGACTGAGGTCTGTTTCAGTTCCCGCAAAGCCTCCATATATTTCCACGTCGTTTTTCATCTGGAAAGCAAATTTGCGGTGTTCATCCGTTGTGCCCTCGGGTTCTTTTGAAGGTTTACAAGTACCGGCGGCAACCCAAATCTGACAACCGCTTGCGGCAACATCCAATGCGGACTGTAGCGAGGTGCAGGCATTTGCCCAGCTTGAGCCGTCATCGCTGCCGGAGGCGTCTGAATCCACAAAAATGATATTATAGGCCATTACAGCATATTCATAGTGTGTAAAAATATTTGTTGCCGGACCTTCTCCCTCCACATACAAATTTGGCTTAAAATAGTATATTTTATTTTCCGCATTAACCGTGGCTTTGAAGCATATTTCATATTCCGTGGACTTGCTTGTGCCTAATCCAAATGGAGATAGTTCAGTACTTTCAATTATTTTACCGGCTTCAAACGTATGTTCGGTATTTTCTGATAACTGCCTGGCAGTTGGGTCCTGGTCGGCAAAATTATCAGAAAGCGATAGTATAAAATGATTCGTACTGCCGTCGGTGCTCATCTGAGTCCATGGACCATCTGTGCTGGTTGCGTAATATAAAGCTATTTGCCAGGCATCCATACTCGCTTGCTCCGGAATATAGAACTGAAATCTTACTCGAATATTTTCTGTTCCACCATACGAAATAGGAGCATTTTCTCCTGCTTTCCATGTAGCACTTGTTTCGCTCCCGTCATCATTTCTCCATCTATATTTATCCTGGATTAATGTAGCGGCAAATACATTTGAATTGATAATAATGAGCATCATGAGCCACAAACAATTTTTTTTAATAAATTCACCTCCTGTTGTTTCCATATCTGTTTATTGTTAAGACTAATAAAAATATGCATGATAGTATTGGTAAAGGCAATGGGAATTGAGCGTACAGCGTTTTATTCGGGTTGGGTATGATGTAGCCGATTAATTTTTCAGGATCATTCGATCTGCTTGAAACCTGAATCATCCCCCTGTCATCTATTATTCCTGAAATGCCACGGTTGCTGTTAATAATCAGATATTTCCGATACTCCACAGCTTTCAGTCGAGTCAGATAAAAATGATGTTCAATATTTTGCGTATCCTCAAACCAGGCGTCATTACTCATATTCACGATGAAATCGAAAGCAGTACCTCCAGGATTAAAATAATCAGAAATCAAAGATTCGTTGCAAATATCGACTTTGCATTTGCCGATATTGGTGTGAAGCAAGTGTGCCTCTTTGCCTGGCAGGATATTAATATGCCGGCTCCGGGCCAGCATCGGCAATACGTTGCTGTAATCCTCACTCAAAAAGGGCTTTTCAAGAAAATCAAGCAGGATGCGTTTTTCATTCCAGTGGTGTCCGGCAACCGGACTCTACTATTTTCATTCATTTTGTATAAAAATCTTCTGTCAGCTAGGGATCGGATCAAGTGAGGGGTACTTTAATTCGTGTCCGGTAACCAGACACCAATGGCAGTGGCGTAATTTATACATTAAATATGATAAAATGGGAGACAAGATGTCTCATTTTTAAAAACGAGACATTTTGTGCATTCCCTACCAAAAGCTGGGAATGAGATTCACTCACGGCATCAGACAAGCCGCTCTGGATAGCCTATTTTTGCACCCCGGCACCGAATCTGCCGGGGTCACTCGGCCATCCCATTGGCATAGACGACTTGATTAGCGTTACTGCCTGCTCCAGATCTTTCATCAGCACAAAATTATCCTTTAATTTTTGTCCATTTTTTGCTATACTTTTACGATAAATCGCACGGGTTGGACAGACAATCCCATTAACTCGAACAAAACAGGTAAACTGTGCAAGAACTGATTCTTGAAAAACTGTTCCGCCAGACCTATTCCGAATCGCCAGACGCTATCCAGCCACTCAAAGGCGACGGCTCGGAAAGGCGCATCTATCGCCTGAGCAATCGCCACCGCAGCGTGATCGGCGTGCTCGGCGACAACCGCGGCGAAAACGAAGCCTTTATCGCTTTTAGCCACCATTTTCACAAAAACGGCCTGCCGGTGCCGGCAATCTATGTCGCTGATCTCGACCAGGGCGCCTATCTGGAAGAGGACCTCGGTTACGAAACCCTCTTTGAATGGATGCACCGCATTCGCCAAACCGAGGGATTCAGCGATACGATCGTCGAGATGTATCGCCAGGTGCTGGCCTGGCTGCCGCATTTTCAGATCACCGCCGGACAATCGCTCGATTATTCCTATTGTTATCAGCACGCCTCGTTCGCCTGGGATTCGATGCGCTGGGACCTGAAGTACTTTCGCCACCGGTTTCTCGATGTTTTTTACAAACGCCCCATCGATCGCAATGCTTTGGAAAAAGAGATGGATCGCCTGGTGCACCACCTGCTGGAGGAGCGGGCGGATTATTTTCTCTACCGCGATTTCCAGTCGCGCAACGTCATGGTGCGCAACGGGAAAACCTTTTTTATCGACTACCAGTCCGGCCGCCGCGGTGCGCTGCAGTACGACGTCGCCTCTCTCCTCTACGATGCCAAGGCCAACATTCCGGAACCCTTTCGCGAAAGACTGCTGCACGCTTATCTGACCGGATTGCAAGAGATTCTTCCCGTGAATACCGAGCGCTTTATGCACTATTTTTACAGCTTTGTCGCCATCCGCATCATGCAGGCCTTTGGCGCCTATGGCTATCTGGCGGCGGTCAAGGGCAAACGCAATTTTCTCGCCAGTGTGCCCTATGCCATCGCCAATCTGGAAATCCTGCTGCAAAAACCGACTCTGGTGCGCGAACTGCCGCTGCTGCGACAGATCTTTATCGACCTGATCGAGGATCAGGATCTGCGCCAACTCAAAATCGAGGTCTGATGCCATGCCCTCCCCTCCTGCTTCAACAACGAAAAAAACACCGATGTTGCACCTGTGCAGTTTTGGGTTTCACAAATCCGGCATTCCTGCAGACACCACCGGTCATGGCGGAGGCTATGTATTTGATTGCCGCAGCCTGCCCAATCCCGGACGCGAGCCCGCTTTTGCCGATCTCACCGGACAGGATGCCGAGGTCATCGCTTTTCTTCAGGCTGAGCCGCGGGTGCAGGAATTTCTGTCCCATGTGCTGCGGCTGGTGCTCCAGCACGCGCAAAACTATGGCGAACGGGGTTTTACCGATCTCACCGTCTGCTTTGGCTGTACCGGTGGTCGCCACCGCTCGGTCTATTGCGCGGAACTGGCGGCGAGCGAATTGCGCCGGCATGGCTATCGAGTGGAACTAGAACATATCGATAAACCGGATTGAACAAGACCGAGCCGGCCCGATTCATCATTCGCGATTAAGTTGTGCTCAAATCGTTTGGGTCACCGCGGATGGCGAGTAAAAGAAACAGCCCAGTTATCGATGTTGCACTGACGAGGAGCGAGCCTGAAAATTTGACCCCGTTAAAAGCCATCATTCTCGCTGCCGGATACGGCAGCCGCCTGAAACCGTTGACCGATCGTGTGCCCAAGGCACTGGTGCCGGTCACCGGCAAACCGCTGCTGCAGATCGCCATCGAGCGCTGTGTTCGGGCCGGGATCAGGGATATCGGCATCAACGTCCATCACCATGCCGACCAGATTCACGACTTTTTACGGAACTATGCCGGAACGGATCTGCGCCTCACCCTCTCGAGTGAAAAAACGATTCTCGGCACCGGCGGCGGAGCCAAAAAGCTGATTCGGAGCATGAAAGAGGCGGAAGCGTTTCTGATCGCCAATGTCGATGTGCTGACCGATCTGGATCTGGCCGTATTTTATCGGGCCTTTCTCGAATACCCGACCGACGCCCTGCTGGCGGTCAAACATCGTTCGACCCAGCGCTATCTGCTCGCTGATTCCGACGGCATTTTGTGCGGTCGCGGCAATCCGGACAAGAGCATCGATTTCCTCGTCAGAGAGCCGGCAGGAAAGGTGGAGGCGGTCGCATTCAGCGGCTTGCAGATCGCTCGATCGTCGGTACTCCTCGACTATCCGCAACGCATATTTTCCAGCATAGATGCCTACCTGGAACACGCCCGCAAGAACCAAAGGGTTCGAATTTACAACATGGATCGGTCATACTGGTTGGATGTCGGTAGGCCGGAATCCCTGCTTCAAGCGGAGCAGGACATCGCCTCCGGCCTGTTGCGATTGTAATCCCCTATTTCAGCGCTTTATGAGCCAACCGCCGCAATTCCGGCAAAATGGTGTGCCACCTCGCCGCTTCGCTCTGTGTACCAAAGCTGAAATAAACCTGTCGATAGAGATCGTAGAGCGGATTATAGATGCGCAGGGCCTCCGGTTGCGGATCGAACCGGGTGTAATCCGGGCAGAGCTTTTCCTGGGCGGCTTCGATGGAGGGAAACACGCCGGCGGCAAGAAAGGCAAAAATCGCTGCGCCGAGACTGGTGACGTCGCGTTCCGGAACCAGCACCGGTTTGTTGAGGACGTTGGCATAGACCTGATTGAGAACCGTATTGCGCTGGGGAATGCCGCCACCGTTGATGATGCGCTTCACCGACACACCATAGTCGATCATCCGTTCGAGGATGATCCGAGTGTGAAAGGCAGTGCCCTCGATGGCGGCGAACAACTCGTCCGCCGCCGTGGAGGTCAGAGTCCAGCCGAGGGTGATACCCGACAATTCCGGGTCGGCCAGCACGTTGCGGTCGCCATTATCCCAGGTCAGGCGCAGCAAACCGGTTTGTCCGGGCTGATAGTCAACCAACGGTTCGGCTAATTGGTCGACGCGTTTTCCGGCGCGCTGGGCGATTGCCTGAAAAATATCGCCGACCGCCGACAGGCCGGCTTCGATTCCCCAATAATCCGGATGGATGGATCCCTTGACGATGCCGCTGACGCCGGGAATGAGATCGATCTCGCGGCTGATGGCCATGATGCAGGTCGAAGTGCCGACCACATTGACCACATCGCCGGGTCGAATGCCGGCGCCGATAGCGTCCCAGTGGGCGTCGAGCGCGCCTACCGGTAGAGGAATACCGGCGCGCAGGCCGAGACGATCGGCCCATTCGATGCTGAGATAGCCGGCGATTTCAAAAGAGTTGACGGTCAGGCCATCGAGGTGGTCACGCACGGCACCCAGGAGCGGATCCACCTGATTGAAAAACTCGGCCGGCGGCAGTCCTCCCAGGTGTTCGTGCACCATCCACTTGTGACCGGCGGCGCAGACGCTGCGTTTGACCTGTTCCGGATTTTTAATACCGCACAGCATGGCAGCGATCAGGTCGCAGTGCTCAAAAGCGCCGGCAAATTTATCGCGTTGCTTCGGATTGTGGCGCAGCCAATGCAGAACTTTGGCCAGTCCCCATTCCGACGAATAGGTGCCGCCGCACCATTTGATGTTCTCCAGTTCGAGTTCCTGCGCCTTGGCCGTGATCTCGGCGGCTTCGCGTTTGGCGCGGTGATCGCACCACATATAATAGTCGTCGATCGGATGCAATTTAACGTCTACCGGAACAACCGTAGAGCCGGTCGTGTCGATAGCGAGCGCTTCGATACGATCTCCCTCGATTCCGGAATCAGGCCAGAGCTGGCGAAAGGCCGACTGCAGAGCCTCCAGCTGGTCGATAGGGCGTTGTGTCGCCCAATCGGGGTCTGACGTTTTGCGAATCAGCTCATATTCAGATACCGCCGTCGCGATTCGGCCACGCTCGCTGTCAAAAATGGAAACCCGAACACTGGTGGTGCCGAAATCAATGCCGCACACGAGTGCCATACTTGTTCCTTCCCCTTGTTGCTCCATTCAAAAAAGCGAATGCAGACTAGAAGCCCCAAAACAAGCCGATGGTGAAAACCATAAAATTGGCGTCCACTTTTTGCAGACCTTCGCCAAGATCGTAATTCAGAAAGACATAGCGCACATCGGCGGTAATCGTCGGTTGCAGTATGGGCAACTCGACACCGGCGCCGAGATGGTAACCCATCTCTTGTTCGGTGCGTTTTTCCGGGATCGTTGCGGAAAAGTACGTGCTGTCGAATTCATAGGTGGTGTTGTACCACCCGGCTCCAGCCAGCCCGTAGACGATCGGCAGCGGGTAAAACAAAACCGAGGCCGAGACTGGCCATTGTTTGACGGTTATCGCGCCGTTCTCATACTCTTCCGAGCGATAATCGATCGACCCTTCAACCGCCAACGCGCCCAATTTGAGCCGGGCGGCCCCTCCGATCATCAACTTGCCTTCATCCGCATCTGCACTCTTGTGATACCCGACTCTCGGACCCAAACCAAACAGCGTAATCGCTTGCGCCATGATCGGCAGCAGCATGAACACGATCGCCAAACGCCACTTTTTCATCGCTTCTCCCTTTCTGAAGTGGTTTACGAAACACTGCATCCGGTCGCTGCACCGGACACCGGCAAGACACGAGAACAATCAGCGGTCATCCCTGAACACGGACGCTGCCGTCCTGCAGGTGTTGCAGTTCGTCGCGGATTTGCCGCATCAGGATTTCTTTGTCAGAATCTTTCAAAAAAGCCGCCTGAACGCCATTGAGAACGATGCGGCTGAGATCGGTTTCATCGAGTTTAAACGCATCGGCCGCCAACAAATATTCGTCATTGAGTTGGGTGCCGAACACTTGAGGATCGTCGGTGTTCAAAGTCACCACAATACCCAGTCGATAAAAATCACCAAAGGGATGATCCTGAATGGAATCGACGACCTTTAGTTTAAGATTCGAGGTGAGGCATTGTGTCAGCGGTATCTGTTTCTCGATCAGATACTGAACCAGTTCCTCATCCTCTCGCGCTCGAGTGCCATGGTCGATCCGCTCGACGCCGAGATCGTTTATCGCGCTCCACACGCTCTCGGGTCCCACCGCCTCGCCGGCATGGGCTGTGCGGTGCAAACCCAGCTCGGCGGCGCGATCAAAGGCTCGGCGAAACAACGCCTGTTCGTATTTGCCTTCATCGCCCGATAAACCGACTCCGACCACCAGTGGATGGTCGAGGTCGGCTATCGCTTCCACCAAATCGATCGCTGATTCGACACCCAGAGAACGCTGCAGATTGATGGTGAGGCGCGCCTGCAGCCGATGGCGGCTCTGCGCTTCCTGGACGCTGCGATCGATTGCAGCGATGACATCCTCCAGCTGAAATCCCAGCATCAGGTATTTTTGCACCGCGCAATCGAATTCCACATAGCGAACGTTTTCCTTTGCCAGGATCTCTAGCAATTCGGTAGCGATTCGGCTGAGATCCTGCAAATAGCGGATGTTGTTGGAAACCGTACGCATGCCTTCCACAAAACCGGCCAGATCTTCGAAACGATAAAGATTGCGCACCTGCTCCGCCTTTTTGGGCAAAGGATTGACGCGGTTTCGCTTCATCAAGGCCATGGCCGTTTCCGGACGAATCGACCCCTCGAGATGCAAATGCAATTCCACTTTGGGCATTTTGATGATAAAGTCGTGCAATTTTTGATCGATCACACCATCTCCTCTACTCGATTCCCGTCGCCGTACCGCTATCGTTCAAGCGTTTGGAACTCGCATCTGCCCATGATTCATTTTACAAAACTCTGGTATAAAATAAAAGTCTTTTGCTCAATTACCAAACATTTTTCCCAAATGCACTCGGCAAAGTTAAAGCCAGCAAAAAGCGTACCGTAACCGGCCGGTGTTGCAAAAAATACGCCGTTGCATTTTCAAGCGAGAAAAGCGATCTCTTTTACATTCAGTGTCACGGCGCCAGTGTCCTCCTGAATTCGTCCGGTCAGCAAATAGGGCCGGGTTTTGCTGATCATGTGGACGAACCGGGAAAAGGCTTTTGGAAAAAATGTCGTCTCATAGATAGCAGTGGTGTCCTCAAAACTCATAAATTCCATCAATTCCTGTTTTCGGGTCGAAACGATCTTGCCAGTGATCAGCCACCCGATGGCTCGAACCGTCCGGCCGACATGGCGATGGAAATCGCAAGCGCACACGACATTCGCTTTTTCCATCTGTTTTTTATACAATTGTAACGGATGAACCGAAGCCAGAAAACCCAGAGTTTCGATTTCCTGCTGCCAGAGCGTTTGTTGGTCATACTCGGATGAACGCGGCAATACCGCGGAAGCCGGTGCATCGCTTTCAAACAGCGACGCAGTCTGCGCATAGCCGCGCTGCTTGTGCGCCTGATGCCATTTGAGCCGCCACATCAATTCCGGCCGAGTACATTCGGGTTCAAGTCGATCGAAACAGCCCGCCAGGATCAGCCGTTGCACATCCGCCGGATCAAGAATCGTGCGAAGGAGGAAATCTTGAAATGACGCAAAAGAACCCTTTTTTCGCCGTTCCTCCAGCAACTGATGCAATCCGCATTCGCTCAGTCCTTTGATCTGCATCAACCCGATACGGATTTCCTTTTTGCAACCGCGATAGACTCGATCGCTGTCGTTGATATCGGGCATAAGCACCTGCAATCCCATTCGCCGCGCTTCGGAAAGATAGGCAAAGGCCGAATAATAGCCGCCCTGATTGGAAATCACCGCCGCCATAAATTCCGCCGGAAAATGGCTGCGCAGATAAGCGGATTTGAACGACACCAGGGCATAGGATGCGGAATGGGGTTTGCAAAAGCTATAGCCCGAAAAACTGGCGATCATTCGCCAAACACGCTCACAACACTCTTGTTCCACACCTTTGGAATGGGCGCCGGCAAAGAAGCGCGCTTTCAAATCCGACAGCCGTTTGGCTTTGTGCTTCTTGGACAGCACCTTGCGCAGCTCGTCCGCCTCAACAGCCGAAAATCCGGCCAGAGCCATGGCCACCTTTGAGACATCCTCCTGATAGACCATGATGCCGTAGGTCTGGCCGAGAATATCGTCCAGCAGCGGATGCAACGGCGTATATGAACCGCCCTTGAGCCGGCGGACATATTCGGAAATGTATTCATTGGCAGCCGGACGAATGATCGAGCTGTGTATTACCAGATGCTCGAAATCGCCTTTGCCGGTTTTCTTTTGCAACTGGCGCATGGCCGGCGATTCCACATAAAAGACGCCGATTGTGTCGCCATGGGCCAGGAGTCGCTGTGTTTTCGCATCGTCGACGGGATTCCAGGATGAATAGTTGATGCGAATGGCGCTGTTTTGCTCCACCGCAGCCAGCGCATCACGAATCACTGCCAGGGAGCGATTGCCGAGTATATCGATTTTGATCAAGCCCATCTCTTCGGCCTGATCTTTTTCCCACTGCACCACCTGAACCGTGTGGTTATCGGCCGGCGCAAGATCACGATTGAGCTGCAGCACTTTTTTTGCCGGCTGTACCGGCACATAGTGGTCGAGGTGATCGGGCGCGATCACCACACCGCCGCAGTGTACCGACAGATGGCGCGGAAAACCGCGAATGGTTTCCGCCAACTGCAGAATTTCCGGCCAGGGCTCGGTGAGCTCCACACCTTTGTAAATCGGATGGCTCTCGATGAGCCCGGCGATAGAGTCGGGTTGGTAATAGCCGGTCATTTTTTTGGTCACCGTCCCGATCTCGCTGTCGGGCAGTCCATAGACTTTGGCCACTTCCCGAACCGCCGAACGCGCCTTGAAACAGTTGTGGTTGGCGATCATGGCGCTGCGCTGGGTCCCATAAGTTGTGCGGATATAATCGAGCACCTCGTCGCGTTCGTCCCAGGGAAAGTCGACATCGATATCGGGCGGATCGATGCGTCCGGGATTGAGAAAGCGTTCAAAGAACAGATCATGGCGAATCGGGTCGACATGAGTGATGCCCAGGCAATAACTGACCAGACTGGCAGCCGCCGATCCCCGGCCGCAGGTGCGCGGCGCCTTGCGCACGATATCCGCCACCACCAGAAAATAAGGCGCAAAACCCTTTTGCTCGATGATCTCCAGTTCGCGCTGCATGCGCTCGCGGATGACGGCAGTCATCCGTCCGTACCGCCGGCGAATGCCTTGCCGCAGTTGGCGGCGCAATTCGGCAAAGGCATCCCGGCCGTCGGGCGTGCGGTAAGCCGTAAAAATGTGGCTGCCGAATCCAAATTCAAATGTACAGTCGGCAGCGATCTTTTGCGTATTGCGAATTGCATCGGAACAATCGGGAAAAGCGTTTTGCATTCGCTGGGGAGATTTGAGAAAAGCCTCGGGCGAAACGAGTTCGCCGGCGGGAATCCGGGTCAGCGTGGTATTGAGATCGATGGCGCGCAGCAGGCGGTGCACGGACCACTCTTCGGGGCGACAAAAATAGACCGCATTGGTGGCTGCGACGGGCAGGTTCAATTCGCCGGCCAGGCGGCGAATCGCTTCCCGATTCGCATGAGGCACGAGTTCGGCATAGAGATCGAAACGGCGCGGCGCGGCTGCCAGCGCTCGCAACAGATCGGGATCACGGCTGAGCACCACGCACTGCTCGCCATCGGCGAGCAGTGCGGCGGATAAATCCATATCGGGATCGAAATGAAGGCGGCGGACAAGGCTGCACAAAACGCGATAGCCGATGGGGTTGCGGGCCAAAAGAACAGCGGACCAGCGGCCACTGACCAGCTCGGCACCGATTAGCGGGTGCAGGCCGTGGGAGCGAGCCGAGTCCAGAAACCAGCCCAGACCATAGAGGCCGTTGCGATCGGTGAGCGCCAGATGCGTCATGCCCGTCTGTGCCGCTGCCGCACAGAGCGCGTCGATGCTCGATGCGCCGCGACATAGACTAAAGTGGGAATGCACGTGCAGATGCACGAATCCCATAGACCCCTCTCCCTCCACCCGTTATTGCGTCAGACGGCTCAGACGATCGGCTTTTGAAAAATGGTATAGACCTTGGACAATTTGGCGTTCATCCACTCGGCTACGCGGATAACCAGCACATTGTCCTCCAGAACCCAGCCGAGATCAGCGTGATCGTAGGGGCCGTTCATGGAATAGATTTTTTGTTTCCAGAGCATGACGCTGTCGATCCCGAGCTTGCGAAACTTGCGTTTGACGCCCATATAACCGAGGCGATAACTCTTGATCCGCCCTTTTGTCAGCAACATGCGGGCGGCACGCAGCAATTCGCAACGGCGGCAGAATCGGGGCGGATGCAAGCGCTCAAAGATATTGGGCACGCCGCCGAAAAAACCGGCCAGTTCGCCTTTGACATAGACAAAGAGAAATAGCTTTTTGTTCATCACCAGCATCATGTCTTTGACGGTGGCAAAAAACTCTTCCTCGGTAAAGGGCACGAATCCCCAATTGTCGTTCCAGGCGTCGTTATAGACCTCGAACATCTCGCGACGGCGCTCTTTGAACGGTCGTTCGTCCCAGGTCTCAAACGTAACGCCATAGCGCTGAATTACCTTTTGCGATACGCGCTCGAGCTTTTCCACCATGGGTTCGCGGGTAGAGACCCACCACGATTTGACCCGTTTGATCGTGTCAAAGCCGTTGTCGCGCAACAACGCTTCGTAATAGGGTTTGTTATAGTGGTAATAAACTACCGGAATGGAATCAAAACCCTCGGTCATCAGGCCGGGAGTGGCTTCGTTGACCGGCAGATTTTGCGGGCCGCGAATCGTTTCCATTCCCTGTGCCTTGAGCCAGTCAGAGGCGGCATTGATCAAAAGCCGGGCGACCGATTTGTCGTCGATGCATTCGAATTGGCCGAAAAACCCCACCTTGTCGTTCCAATGGCGGTTGTGATTGTGATTGACAAAAGCGTTGCAGCGTCCGACGACACGATCGCCCTGCAAAGCGAGAAAAAAACGCATATCGGCGTGTTTGAAAAAAAGATTGCGCGGCTCGAAAAAACCGGTCATGCCGATGAGCTTGTTGCCCAGGTATTCATAATCGAGCAGGGGCACGAACTGCGGATCATCGCGATAATGATACCAGTGAAAATCGACAAAACGCTTCAGCCAGCGGCGGTCTTGAGGTTGATTGGAGAACGAATGCAGGGTGGTTTCCATGGCCTCTCCTTTGTAAATCGGGCGAATTTTGCGTTATCGTTTTATTCGATCAATTCAAAGACAGTTACAGCGGATTCTGTTATAAAAAATCCAACGAAAAGTATCGTTTGATTTTATTTGCAGCAGTCATGATTCCCACCCATTTGGCGCAACTACCCTAGTGCATTTATTGGGACCGGCACGGCGCCCGAACCGGTTTTATCCGCTCACGCCGCGCGTCCGAAGCGAATGGCATTTTGGCCGTAGCGAGTTCGAATTCGATCCATAGCCGCGGTGAGGGCATTCAGCCGCGGCGGCGTTTGCGGTTCAAAAAGCGACAGCTGCAGCGGCCGGTTGTGCAGATCGAGCAACCGCAACGTGAGGGTACGCACGCGCACGCGGCGCTGCACGGCTCGAGTGAGAGCCTCCTCGAGACAATCGCCCCACTCGGTGTCATTCACCGTCGGCGGCAACGAGAGCTGCACCCGGTTTTCCTTATAGTCCGAATAGCGCAGCTCAAGCGCCACTCTTCGTGCCAACAGGGCTTTGCGCCGCAGGCGCCAGGCGGCGCGATCGGCGAGCCGATAAAGGGCGCGGCGCAAAAGGGCGTAATCGTTGCAGTCGGGTTCCAGTGTTTCGGACTCGACGATCTGCGGCGCCCGCCGCGGTGGCTGCACCGGACGATTGTCGATGCCGCGTGAACGTTGATAGAGCACCAGGCCGAAACGGCCGAACGCCATCTGCAGGTGTTCGCTCGAAACCGCAGCGAGTTCGCGAATCAGCCGAATGTTAAGGGCCGCCAGCTGCCGGCGAACGGAGCCCCGGACGCCGGGCAAAAAAGCGACCTCGAGCGGCGCGAGAAAATCGGGTTCGCCGCCGGCACGGACGTCGCACAGCCCGTTGATCCGGCCGGCCGACGTCACCACATCCGAAGCCACTTTGCTGACCAGCTTGTTGCCAGCCACGCCTGCGTTGGCCTGCAAACAGAGGCGATCGCGAATCTCGTGTTGCGCCCGCACCGCGGCATCGGCGGCGCTGCCAAATAACCGGTCGCTGCCCGTCATGTCGAGATAAACCTGTCCGGAACGCAAGGGCTCCACAAGTGGCGAATAGTGCTGCAGCAGCTGCAGCACCGCCGCATCGGCCCGCGCATAGAGATCCGGATTGGGCGGCAGAACCGTCAGATCCCGGCATCGCTTCAGCGCATCGCTCAAAGCCAAACCGCGAAAGACGCCCTGACGCCGGGCCTCGGCCGAAGCGGATAGAATCAGCGAACGGCCGGCCGCCTGTACAGCCACCGCAGCCGGCCGGCCGCGCAATCGCGGCTCCATCACCTCTTCCACCGCAATTGGAAAATCCGCCACCGTCAAATGTATCACCGTCCGCGCCATCGCCCTATTCCACCGCCTCCCGCACCAACGCCACCACCCGCCCCTGAATCGACCACTCGCCCGCGGGATGGATGTCGGGATATTCCGGATTCTCGGCCTTGAGATAGCGCCGCTCCTCGCGTTGCATCAGACGCTTGACCGTCGCCTCACCGCCATCGAGCAACGCCACCACCACCGAACCCGTATCGGCCGTGCTCTGCGATCGCACCACCACCAGATCGCCGTCCAGAATGCCCGCACCCACCATGCTGTCCCCGCGCACACGCAACAAAAAATGCGCCACCGACGACGAAACCAGATAAGACGGCACCTGCACATGGCGCTCGATATTCTCTTCCGCCAACATCGGCAGACCCGCCGTGACTGAACCGACCAACGGCAACAAAACCCCGCCTCCGGCGCTCGCAATTCCCGCCGAATCGACCAATTGAATGCCACGCGCTGTGTTGCGCTCCCAGACGATATATCCCTTGCGCGCCAACACGGTCAAATACTTAACCGCCGTGTTGCGCGAAGAGACCCCCAACGCATCCGCTAAATCCTTAAGCGTCGGCGGATACCCCTTTTCCTGAATGCTGCGGACGATCAACCGCAACACTCGCCGCTGCTTTTCGGTGAGCTTTTCCATAGCGATCCATTGTTTCGTTTTTCGACACTGCACGGCGTCAACCTGCACCGCCGAAATTTAAGGTGAACAAATTTACACCCAATAATAACGATTCAAAGGATACGTGTCAAGTCTTTTTATGGTAAGGATTAAATTTCAGGTATGTTCAGGAGGGTGAGCAACCGGTTGTGTACGGCGGCTGGGACATCTTTTTGTTGCAAACAGCGGTAGAGACTCACCGTCAAACGCATCGATTCGACCTGCGTGCGACAACTGGCGCATTCCTGCAAATGCGTTCGCAACTGTTGGCAGAGTTCGGAATCGATATCCTCCGACAGATCTTCACAGATCCGATCGATGATTTTATTGCAATCCATTTGAAACCTCACCGAACAACATTCACCCCAAATCTTTTTCTGTTGGATGCACACGGCCTGCAAAAAGATTCAGCGGGAAACGGAAAAATCAGCCGATCACCCAAGCCTATCGAGGCGATTCCCGGTTGGGCCGCAGGTGTTGGCTCGATTTTCAGAGCTGCCCCCGAACCCTTGAGCCGAATTGTCTGTTGGTGCTATTTGATCGTCAGAACCGGACAGGCGGCTTTGCGCACCACGCGCTCCGTCACGCTGCCGACCAAAATCTGTTCCCATTCGGACAGGCCGCGTGAGCCCATAACGATCAGGTCGGCGCGATTTTCGCGCGCAAATTCGATGATGCGCTGTGCCGGATCGCCTTCCTGCATGATCACCGTGGCTGTTTCGCTCCCGATGCCGCTGTCCTGTAAAAACCGCTGCATGGCATTGCGGGCGTGTTCCTCCAGATCGGGCAGCAGGTCAAAGAGCGACGATTTGCCCGCCAGATAATAAGCCGGATGCAGCGTATCGGCGATCACATGCAAAACCGTCAGTTCGGCGTCCTGTGGCAAAAGTTGCTTCGCCAATTGCAGGGCGCTTTTGCTGTTTTCGGAAAAATCGGTCGGCACCAGGATGCGCTGGACCGCTTTTTCTGCCGCTTTTTTTTCCGCCGGCGGCCGGCAGGTCATCACCGGGCATTGGGCGTGTTTGATCACCCGCTCGGCGACGCTGCCAAGCAGAAAACGGCTCAGAGCCCGGCGACCATGGGTGCCCATGACGATCAGATCGACTCCATTCGTGGAGGCGTAATCGAGCAGCTCTTCCGCAGGCGAAAATCCGCGCCGCACCACCGAGTCGATCTCGAGTTGAGATCCTGCAGACTCTGGTGCGGTTTCCTGCAGTTGCGCATCCGCCAATCCCTCGATCTTGCGATAGAAATCGCGCCAGTCGTCCCGGTCGCGTTGCGGATTGTAGGGATCGTCATCAAATACCGTCACCACATGCATCATGGTCAGACGCGCGTTGAAACGCCTGGCCCAATACACCCCCCAGTCGAGAGCGTTTCGTGCCGGCGTCGAAAAATCCCGCGGCACCAAAATATGACGAAAAGTCGACATAGCACCTCGAATGACTGTCTTGATACGGTTTGGGCGGATCGCTGGTTGCGCCCACGGGTGATCATTTTCGGCCTATTTTACTCTATTTTTATTAAAAAGGCAAGTAAAAGCATTCCTGTCCGGAACAGTTTTTTGAAACAGAATCACGAGTCCTCGATGAAATAGCCATGAAACAAACGCAATCTTAACTAAAACGCCGGCAATTTGAATCGGGTGCCGAGAAACATAAAGCTGCGCTGAAACGCCGGACGCGTCAGATTCGTCCCGAGTCCGATCTGAATATATTGACGAAGAATGACGCTTACGCCCAAACCGACCTGTACCGATACGTCATCTTTCGAATTGACATTGCCGACGATAAAAGCGGCATCATAGGCGAGAAACGTCTGCTGCGGATCCGGCGTATAGGTGAGGCCGATAGTCATGGATTTCAATATTTCAGTGCTCGCCTTGCCGCCGTCGAAGGGCAATTTGACGACCACAAAAGATGTCGATCCGTGAAAGTCCTGGGACCAGTGGCGTTTGACAGCAAATCGTTCGGTGCGTCGCTGCAGCTGGCCCGGATTGCTCAGGGTAATCTCGATGCGGTCGCCGCTGCCGAGACGTTCTCGCACCCGCCACTGCCACGAAACCGTTCCCTCGCCCGGGCGCACCACGATCCATCGAGGATTGAGGGCTTCGGCCCGAACCGTATGGGTTGAGTCAAGGAGCACGCCGCTGACGCGAACCTTTTGCTCGCCCTCTTGCGGCTGCAGCCGATCGCCGTCGAATTGAACCACAATGCCGTCGTCTTTGTCGATCTGGTGAGCAACACCGCTCTCCTGCCACAGATAAGCCGAACCGATGCGGCCGACCTTGCGAGTGGTGATATCCACATAGCGATCGAAGCGCTGCCAGGGTTTGACGCTCAGACGGTATTGCGGAAAAGAAAAACGCGTTTCCCCGATACGCAGCTCGACGGCATACTCTCCGGGTTCGACTTCGGCGCGCGCATGGATTTTTGCGACGATCAAATCGCCGCGATTTTCCAAAATTCGCACCGATAAGGCTGGATCGGAAAAAACCAGCTGCACGTCGTGAAGATACCGGCCTTTGAGCACGACCTCCAGAGTATCGAGCGGATGCAGGATACGAATCGGAGAAAAATAATCGATTTGGGGAGGTATTTTCGCTTTAAACACACCTTTCCAGGCAGCCGGTTGTTGCAGCGGATGCAGGGTAAAGACGCGTTCGCGGATCAGAGAGCTGCCTTCGTCATGCGGTAAATCGATCAAGGCTTCAAAGGTGCTGTCGTTCACTACCGTTGACACCGGAAAACGGGCTTCACCGACCCGCAGCTCGTAGGCAGTGCGCCGATCGAGCCGCTGCTGGTTGCGGATTTCGACGACAAAAGCGACCCGTGCGGGGGTGTCGAAAAAAAGCATGCCATTTTCCACACTCTTGATCCGGCACGTCGGCAAGGGCAAAGCGCCTACGCTAAACGCGGCAGTGGTATCGGCTCGCCCATCGGCATTGCGAACGACCAGACGAAAGGCGCGGCTTTCATAGCGCACGGGCAGATGCAGGGAGATACGAATCTCGTTGCGCTCGATTTTTTGGATCCGGACACGCCCTTCGTCGGGCAGCAAGTGCGCCTGCATGCCCGGGAAAAATCCGGATCCCTGCAAATTGAAAACTCGTTCGTTACCATCAGCGATAAAAGCCGGAACACGGTCGATGATCCGCGGCGGCTGGGCGGAGCTCAGAAACAGCGGAGCGGATGCCTCGGGAACATAAGGATGGCGGATACGAAAGGTCTGGGGACCGATCACCAGTTTTGGACCGTCGACTTGCACGGTGAATTTCCACAGCGGCGACACGCTGGCCGGCATGGGAACCGTGTGCGCAACGGGTTCGAGCGCGGAATGGTCGAAAACGATTTCGCTGTTGCAAAACACGCCGCTGCCATAGAGAGAAAAATGAGCCTGGTTGGGGCGATCAGGATCGAAAACAAGGGTATCGCGCCGAGCTCGACCGTTTTGTCGAACGATAACCGAATCGATGCTGGGCCAGACGACGGTTGTAATCGGCACGATCCCCTGCAGCCGCTGGTTCAGCGCGCCGTCGAGCACGACGAATGCCTGTTCACCAAAGGCGGTAAAACCGGAATCGATGCGAAATTCGCACGACAATTCAAATGGACTGATCGAATCGACCTGGGTACAGGTCAAACCCTCAACTTTGGTTCTAAAGAGCAGCGTATCGTCAGCAGATGTGGTCGATTCCACCGAATAGATGGAGCGTACAAACAAATGGTTTTGATCCCATGACAGCAAAGTCAACGGATCGACAACAATGGATTGGGCAAGCAAAACTGTGCAGAAAAGGAAGATAAAAATGACGATCCGGCTCGGCATGAATCACTCCTGAAGAATCGGTCGCGGTTGTCAATTTTTAAGAATCTTGATCTGCTCGATCCGGCGTTCATCGGCCCGGGTCACGACGAGTTTGCAATGAGCCAGCTGAACTTCTTCGCCGACCCTGGGAATTCTGCCGAGCAGGGCAATGATCAAACCGGCGATGGTGGCGTAATCGCCGAGCGGCAATGCGAGTTTGTAGCGTTCGTTCAAAAAGGCGATTTCGGTGCGGCCGTCGGAGACGATGGTCAATTCGTCCAGCACTCGAGTGGTGGGTTGACTCAAATCGAATTCATCGAATATTTCACCGAAAATCTGTTCGACCATATCCTCAATAGTTATCAGGCCCGCTGTCCCCCCGTGTTCGTCCACCAGTACCACCATGCTTTTGCCCATTTTTCGCATTTGATCGAGCGCCTGAATAGCTTTGATGTTTTCAGGCAAAAAAAACGCCGGACGCATCAACTCGGCAACGGGTGAGTCGGGCCGGGTCAGGATATCGAGAAGATAAAAAAAACCGACGATATCGTCCAGATCCTGGTTATAAACCGGAAGTCGCGAAAAACCGGTTTTTTTAAATATAGCGGCGATTTTCATCGGCGGGGTTTGGATCTGAATCGCCTCTATTTGCATTCTCGGCACCATGAACTCATTGAGTCGCTTTTTGCTGATGTGCGTGGCACGGGCAATCAGCTGATGCTCCTGGAGTGTAAACGATGAATAAGTGCGCATGAGAAAAGGCAGATCGTTTTTATAAAAGACTTTGCGCATCCTTTGGGGATCACCGCCGATCATTCGAACCAACTGATCGGTTGCCTTTGCAGCAAACCAAATCAGAGGAAAAAAGGCAATGTAAAAAAACTGCATCAAAACCGGGGTTACCTTGATCAGGCGGTTGGGAATGGCCTGTGCCAGTGACTTGGGAATGATTTCGCCAAAGATGAGCAGAAAAAAAGTGGTAAAAACGACCAACAGTGAATCGGGAATAAGCGACGCAAAAACATAAACCGAAAGGGATGAACACCCCACCATCACCACATTGTTGCCCACCAGTGTTGTGGTGAGAAATCGATTTTCATCGGCCAAAATAGCCGTCGAATCGCTCTCCGAGAGGCGATTTCGAGCATATAATTTCAATCGGTTGGCTGAAAGGTAGGCGGTTTCGCTGCCCGAAAAGAATCCGCTCAGGAACAATGTCAGGACAAAAAGGGCGATTTCCACCGGTCCGGTTTCCTCAAAAAAGATCGCGTCCCACCCGGAAGAGAATCTGTCCGGATGTTGCGTCGTTGGCGGCACGCTTCAGAGCTTTTAGCCGATCGCGGCGGATCTGCCAGCTCTGGCGGATACGCTCGCCATAATCTGTCGTGAGAATGGTTGCGCCGTATTTTTGGGCCAGGCCTGCCAGGGCATGGGAACGGTCATAAGTATATTCGAGATCGACTTTGATCTGTTCAAAGTATTCGACGACCGAACCCTGATCGAGAGCAGCATAGGCGCTTCCGCCGTAGGCACGTACGAGTCCCCCCGTGCCGAGTTTGATACCGCCGAAATACCGGGTGACCGTCACCACCACATTGGTCAAGTCCCGCACCGTGATCGCCTGCAGAATAGGTTTGCCGGCGGTTCCGCTCGGCTCACCGTCGTCGCTAAAGCGGGTGACCTCTTTCTCCCCCTGGCCGACGCGATAAGCAAAACAGGTGTGGGTGGCATCGGGATGCAAATCGCGAATTTTGTGAACAACCGATTCTGCCGCATCGCGCGAGGCGACGGGTAGGGCACGCGCAATGAATCGAGATCCTTTGATCTTGACTTCAGCGTGGGCGGCGGACTGTAACGTGCGAAAACTGCTGTTCATGGGAACCATCCAAAATCGGCTGTGATCAATATAGGCAAATAATTTGATTCTGTCAAATCCTTTGCCCGAAGCCGAGTCGGAAACATTTGGTCAGAGGAGGGTAAATCAGCGGATTAGAGAGATCGCGTCCGACTCAAAGAATCTTGAGATGGACGAGAACCTGGTGGGCGGCGTGTTGTTCGGCGGCTTTTTTGGTGGGTCCGCTTCCCACACCCAGGCGTTGGCCGTCGATGTAACCGGCGATGGTAAAAGTCTTTTGATGATCCGGGCCGTCTTCGTTTTCCACCAGGTAATTGGGTCCATCGAGATTCAGACTCTGGCAATGTTCGAGTAGAATGCTCTTGAAATTCTGCATCACCACATCGGACATCAATCGATTCAGGCGGGAGATGACGTGAGTATCGACGATTCGCCGGGCGTTTTCCAGACCACCGTCCAGATAAACCGCGCCGATCAGAGACTCGACTGCATCGGCTAAAATACTCGAACGTTTTCTGCCGCCGGATTTGGCTTCCGCCTCGCTGAGCAGCAGATACTTTCCCAACCCAAATTCTCTTGCAACATGAGTCAGGCTGCGTCGGCTGACCAACATGGACTTCATCAGCGTCAGTCCGCCCTCTTCTTTTGCTGGATAGGTCTTGAACAGATATTCGGTCACCACCAAGCCGAGCACCGCATCTCCGAGCAGCTCCAGTCGTTCATTGGATTGAATGCGAGGTTCGTTGGTCACGGATAAAAAAGATCG
>JAFGJN010000201.1 GCA_016929055.1 Candidatus Zhuqueibacterota bacterium | reverse complement strand
GCTGGCGGCGGTGGTGGGAAAAACCACGCCCGACATCTGTTCCAATATCTGGCCCGGAGTGGTCGGCCAGTTCGTGCGCGCCGATGCGCTGATTCACCTCGATCAGTTCGCCGATTTCGATTCGCTGACGGCGGCTCGTCTGCCGGAAGGACAACTGGAAAAGTATCGCTATACGGACGACCATGTCTATCAGATGCCCTGGAAGACGAATCCGATCATGCTCGAATACAACACTCGGCTGCTGGCTCAAGCCGGATTCGACCGGCCGCCTCGAACCTACAGCGAATTTCTCGAGATGGGTCGGGCTGTCACACGCGACCTGGACGGCGACGGCCACCGCGACCGCTGGATGATGTACGTCGATATTCAACTCAAATGGTGGCTGCGCTATTTCGATTTCTATACCTTTTATCTCGCCGCTTCGCAGGGCGAAACCCTGGTGCGCGATCGAACCGTTGTGTTCGACAATGCCGCAGCGGTTCAGGTTTTCCGCTTTTTTCAACAGGGCTTTGACCAGGGCATTTTCCCGCGCGCCAGTTTTCAGGGCGACACCTTTCTGTCGCAAAAAATGGCGGTGCATATCACCGGTCCCTGGAATATCGCCCATATCGAAAAATTCAAGCTCGAGGGATTTGACTGGGACTATGCGCCGATTCCGGTGCCGGACGATCACAGCGGAACGGTCGTGACTTATGGCGACCCAAAGAATATCGTCATTTTCAAAACCTGCAAACAGCCCGAGGCGGCCTGGGAATTTGTCAAATTTCTCGTCTCGCGCGAACAGGATTCGGCACTTTTGCATATCGCCACCCAACTGCCGATCCGGAAAAACCTGTTGCGCGATTCTCTGTTTGTGCCCTATTTTGACGATCACCCGCGCATGGTTCGATTCGCCGAACAAGCGCCGCATACCCGCGGAGTGGATTCCGTGCCCGAATTGCGCGAGATCTTTGACGCGATCTCGCAGGAATTCGAGGCCTGCTGCATCCTCGGCCGCCGCAGCCCGGAAGAGGCAGTCCAACGCGCAGCTGAACGCGCTCGGGAGATCCTGCGCTAGAGCGGCAAAAACCTCCGCCCGGGCAAAGGCACCGCCGATCGGACGGGGCTCGATCGCATTGAAATCAGAAAAACCGGTCTTTTGACCGGCAAACAAGGATAACGATGAAAGTCAAATCGAAAAATCCAGCAGGCTATGGTTTGGTCGCGCCCTATTGGATCCATTTTGCCCTGTTTATGGCTTATCCGTTGATCTTTTCGTTGATTCTTGTTTTTCATAAATGGGATGTCTATACGCCCATGCAATGGGTCGGATTGGGCAATTTCATTCGTCTTTTCAAGGACGATCTATTTTTTCAGTCCCTGCTCAACACTCTGCTTTTCCTGGTCATCCATATTCCCCTGCAACTAGTGGTAGCGCTGTTGTTTGCCGTCCTGCTCAACGAAAAAATCCGCGCCCGCGGGTTCTTTCGCGCCGCCTATTTCATGCCGGTGGTCATCTCGGGCGTGGTGATCTCGATCCTCTGGCAACAGCTCTATTCGCAGGAAAACGGCGTGCTCAATCTGCTCCTGACCCATATCGGATTGCCCAAAGTTCCGTGGTTGACCAGTCCGGAATGGGCCATGCCCTCCATCGCCCTTATGGCAACCTGGAAAAACGTCGGGCTCTATATTGTGCTTTTTTTGGCCGGGTTGCAGACCATTCCCGGGTATTTGTATGAAGCGGCCGACATTGACGGGGCGAGCGCATGGCAAAAGTTTCGTTCGGTCACTCTGCCGATGCTCAATCCCACCGTCTTGTTGGTGATGATCCTCTCCACCATCGGCGGGTTCAGCCTCTTTATCGAGCCCTATATGCTCACCGGCGGCGGACCGATGAACCGCACTCTTTCGGCCATGCTCTATATCTACAAACAGGCCTTTTATTTCAACCGCATGGGCTATGCCGCCACGCTGGGATTTTTCTTTGCCCTGCTCATTCTCGGCGTGGTCCTGGTTCAGCGCAAAATCGTCGAACAGGAGCCGGAATGATTCTGAAACGCATCGCCCTCTATGGCCTGCTCATGCTGGGCACCGTACTCTTTGTCTATCCCTTTGTGTGGATGATTTTCGCCACACTCAAACCCGAGATGGAGATCCCGATGTTTGGGCTCTGGCCCAGCCGGTTCACACTGCAGCATTATCAGCAGGTTTTTGCTAAAATCCCCATCGGCCGGGCGTTCCTGAACAGCATCGTGGTATCGGGTTCGATCACCGCCTCGGTGCTGATCTTTTCCTCCATGGCCGGATATGCCCTGTCGCGCCTTCAGTTTCGCGGCAAAAACCTGATGTTCATGCTGATTCTCTTTACCATGATGATTCCGTTTCAACTCACGATTATTCCGCTCTATGTGCTGATGGTCAAGCTGCACTGGACCGACACCTATCTGGCTCTGATCGTGCCGGGCATGATGAGCGGGTTCGGCATCCTGCTCTTTCGCCAGTTCTTCCAGACTGTCCCGCAGGCGTTGCTGGATGCCGCCCGCGTCGACGGCCTCAACGATCTGCAGATACTCTTTCGCATCGTCTGGCCTCTGTCGCGTCCGGTTTTGATCACCGTCGGGATTCTCACCTTTATGAATTCCTGGAACGAGGTGCTGTGGCCGTTGATCGTGGTGCGCAAAGCGGAATTGATGACCATGCCGCAACTGGTGACGATCTTTGCCGTCGGCGGTATGGCCGAAGCACAACTGGGCGTCAAGCTTGCTGCGGCATTTTTGCTCGCATTGCCGGTGGTGGTGGCCTATGGAATCTTTCAACGTTATTTCATCGAAAGCATGGCGAGTTCGGGGCTCAAAGGATGAAAAAATCGATTGCAATCTTGCTGGGATTGACGGCGCTGCTCTCTTGCTCTGTCGACCCGCCTGTTAGAGTCAATATCGCTCATCTGCTGCATCTGTGCGAAACGGTCGGAATCGACGGCGAGGCGGTGACGCTGGTGCGCATCTATAGCGATGCGCCGGACTATGATTGGGTCGAGGCGCCGGGCGAAGGAATCGCCTGCGTCGACGATGTGGCGCGGGCGGCGGTGGTTTTGATGCGCGCCGCCGAGACCGGCACAGCGAATGTGGAAGATGTCCTGCTGCGACAATTGTTGCGCTTTGTTGTCAGGATGCAGACAGAGGACGGCGAGTTTTACAATTTTATTTTCGCCGACCAGCGCATCAACCGCGACGGGAAGACGAGCGTCAAAAGCTTCTCCTTCTGGGCCGCACGCGGCTATTGGGCGCTGGGGCATGGCTATCGCTACTATCTGGAGCGCGACTCCGATTTCGCCGCCGAGCTGCGGCGCGCCTTTGATCGCTGTCTCATTCCCCTGGCGCAATTGGACGAACGCTTTGGCCAAATGGAAACGATCGACGGCCGGCTCTATCCGCGCTGGCTCATCCACGGCAGCGCAGCCGACGCGACCTCCGAGTTCCTTCTCGGCTTGGCGCAGGTGCTGGCTGTGGATCCGGATTCGCATCTGCTGCATCACGCTCGCCGGCTGGCGCACGGACTCGTGGCCATGCAAGTTCAGGAGCCCCAGCGGCTGCAGGGCGCGTTTCTCTCCTGGCCGGGAATCTGGCACGCCTGGGGCAACGCCCAGATTCAGGCACTCGCCGCTTTGCATCCGATTTTGCAGGATTCACTTGTGCTCGAGGCGGCCCGTGCAGGAGCCGATTTCCGGGCCCGGCTGATGATCTCTGGCCCGCTGAGCCATATTCCGCTGGACGGTTCGAAAGCGCAGACCTACCCGATGATCGCCTACGATATCCGCACCGCAGCACTCGGATTCCTCCAACTCTACCGCGCTGTGGGCGATGAAAAATATGCAGTTCTGGCCGGACTCGCGGCTTCGGCCCTTACCGGCGCCAATCCCGCCAAAGAACCGTTGTACCAGCCCGAGAGCGGCCGCATCTATGACGGCATCGATGCCGGCGGCATCAATCGCAACAGCGGTGCGGAATCCACTATCGAAGGATTGTATACGCTGGTAGAAATAGCCCCGATTCCTCAAGCCCTCGCCTGGTTGGGTGCAGACGCTGAACCGCCCGACGAAAACGGATCCGATCGGTTGTTCCGCCGCAAAGGGCGCACGGCACAGCTCTCGGCAGACCCGACAACCCGTGTGGTGACGGTGACCTGCTCTGTAGAGGGAGAGGCTCGATGAAACTCTTAAATCAATCGATTGCCCCTACAGCACTCGTCTTGTTCCTCCTTTTGCTCAAGCCAGGACTTACACAAAATGTCATCGTCCTGCAGCAAGGATCGCAGGGCTATCTCGGCTGCAGCGACGCGCACATCCTCATCAACAAACCCAGCCACAACACCGGAGCGGTACAGGGTTTAGAGCTCACCGGCAATGGCGGCGTAAACGATGCCAAACACGGATTGATTCGCTTTGATCTCTCATCCCTGCCGCAGAGTCTGGAGGTCGATTCGGCCTGGGTGTCGCTCTATCTGCACTTTCGCCGCACCGAGCAGCGGGAGCCCAAAACGCTGGGGATTTATGAACTGCTGCGCGACTGGGGCGAAGGCACGGGCATCGCTGGCGAAGGCTATGACGGTCGTCCGGCTGGAACCGGAGAGTGCAACTGGCACTATGCCCGCTATTCGTCTCTGCCCTGGACACTGCCCGGTGCCAATGGCACCGGCAGCGACACTGCCCCGCAGGCGTTGGATTCGGTTGTCATCGAGCCGGGATTGGCGTCCGGCTCGTGGGTCTCTTTTGACGTCACCGAAACGGTGCGGCGCTGGATAGCGGATTCGAACAGCAATCAGGGCTGGCTGGTGCGGGAACCGGTTGTTTCGCCGGCCACGGGAATTCTCAATTTTGCCTCGGCAAACAATGCCAGTATCGAACAGCGCCCCAAATTGACCCTCGCTTCAAATGCAGGCGACGCGCTTTTTGTTGGCGCACTTGAAGCATCGGCGGGCGCGGAAACGCTGGCGGTTCGCTTGCCCGTCAGCGGCGACTGCAACGACAATGCAGTGGTGCAAGTCGCAATCGCGCGCACAGGGCAACCCCAATTCGGCACGCCAGTCGCTATGGAGCGCAGCGGGGATGCCTATCGCCTCGTCTTTTATGGCCTGATGCCGGCGACCTATTTTGTTCGCGTGACGGCAAGCGATGCGGATGGCATATACGGCAGCGCGGTACAGACGAGCTCTGCTCTGGCCGTTTCTGCAAATTGGACTCGGGCAGGCGCGCTGCGCGTCGAACGCCTCTCCGGCGGCCGGCTGCGGGCCGTTTTTCCTTTTTTCTATGACGCCAACGGCAACAACACGGCCTCGATCCGCCACCGACCCCGGGGTGAGGACGACTGGAGCGACCCGGCCGCGATGGTGCGCAAAAGCGACCGCTTTGAAGCGATCCTGACCAACATCGCTTCCGGCGACATTCAGGCGCAAATTGCCGACCCCGACGGCGTTCAGGGAGACGCCGAACAGATCCGTGCCGTCGTCGGTTCTCCCGACAGCGGTGCGGTTCGGCTGCTCCATGCCGATGCGCGTTCCTGCACTCTGACCACCGGCGTTTTCACCCTCTTTTATCACGCCGATTCGACCGACGGCTGGATTCACGTGCAGCCCGACTATGCTTCGAACCGCGCCCTGTGCAGCCAGGTGCTTACCGGCTGGAACGAACGGCTGCTGCAGGCGAAAAATATCGATTCTCTTTCCGTTCATATCGATTCGGACAGTATTCGCGTTCTCTTTCACACGCGAACGGTCTTTACGGCTTCGGTGACCGTCTATGCGAAATTTCCGGGACTGATTCGCTGGCGCTGTACGGCCCAACCGGCTGCGGGAGTTCAGCTGAGCGGTGGCGGTGCGGAACTGGCGCTGATCGATTTGGCCGATGGCCGGCAGCTGCCATCGCCGTCGGAAATCTATGCCCGTTCGGCTCCCAATGCCAACAGCCTCTTTTATCTTCACGACGACCGTGTTATCGAGGGTTCGCTTTTTTATTTTGCCAATCTGACGGCGTTGAATGATTATTTCGCCTCGCAGCAGACAGCGCCGCGCAATTGTGCAGTCATCGAACCCACCACCATGGGCTTTTATCGGCCGTCCAGCGGCCGGCCGCTTGCCGGCCAATCGCTGGTGGTGTTGGATTCCTTTACTCAGCTCACTCCAGG
>JAFGJN010000200.1 GCA_016929055.1 Candidatus Zhuqueibacterota bacterium | reverse complement strand
TTGCCGCGCCGCACGGTCACGCGCTGGGCGCGCAGGGCGTCCTGCGCCGCAGGGGTCAGCAGTGTTTTTTCGCCGATCCAGAGTTCGCGCTTTCCGGAAGCAACCAGCTCTTTGACATCCTGTTCGGTGATCAGACGTCGATCGACGAGCACCGGGTCGGAAGCAGCCGTTACAGGTACAGAGGCGGATTGCAGCTGCTGCAGCACCTGGTCGGCAATGGTTTGAATCAGTTTTTCGCGTTCGAAAGCATCCATATCAGCGATTATCGGTATTTGGAGTGGCGGCGAGCGGATGATCGATCCGGTCGACGATAGCCAGAATGATGCTGCGCAGCGGCATACGGCGGTCGAATTGGAGAATCTCGGTGGCTGCCCGTCCTTCGCTGGCGACCAGAACGCAGTCGTCTTTGCCGGCGCCGACGCTATCCACCGCTACCTGGACAGAACCGGCAAAAGAGCCATCCGGATTGATCGGCCGAACGAGAAGAATCGTTTTGCTCTGATAGCAGAGATGCTTGTCTGTCGACACCAGACTGCCGACAACGCGCGCAAGAATCATGGTTATTAGTCGTTTGAATGAAAAACGGTTCATCAGTCGAGCCGGTCGACCAGCCCGACAATGGTCACATCGCTGGGGATTTGTCTGTCATCCAGCGCAAAGGTGGCTTCAGCCCCTCCGACCCAAAAAACCAGATCGCCGGTGCGGGTGTTGAGCGGATCGGCAGCCACCAGGGGCCGGCTGGTCGTCGGTTTGAGATCCTGGTCCACCGGCTGCATCAGGCAAAGACGAAGGGCGTGCAATTTGGGATCTTTGATCGTCGCCCAGACCGTACCGACCACCTGTCCGAGCTTCACTTTTTCACCCCTTTTGCTGCCGGTCCGTCCTTGCGATAGACCATCTTGCCCTCGAGCTCGATGGTATCGACAATAGCGACGATGCTGGCATCGGTGGGTACCGAGCCGAGATCGTCGCTCTGGCGCGCCGAACTGCCGCGCACCGCCAGAACGATTTCGCCGACACCGGCACCCAGGGGGTCGATAGCGACCAGATAGCTGTTGCTCGGTTGTGTATCCGGCCCGATCAGATTGATCAGCGTCAACTTGCGTCCCTTGAGGCGATCCGATTTGATCGTGGCTACAATTTTTCCTTCAACCCGGGCCAGTTCCATAGTTTAATCCTTGAAAGATCCGAAAAAGAGAAACGGATTATGAGTGACGTGAGGCAGGTCGTTGATACTCTAAATGTCTTGTGATTCAAGAGCATCAATGTAGGCAATTCGGGATAGATTGTCAAGAAATTTTCGGCTAACACAGTGAAAGCAAAGCACAAACAAAAAACCCGCGCCAGAAATCCTGTTCCGGCGCGGGTTTAACGCAGAGATCAAAAGATTATTTGTTCAGAATCGGAATACGCTTGATCGAACTCTGCACACCCGACTGTTTGGGCAGTTTGATCTGCAAGACACCGTTTTTAAAATTGGCGGCAATCTTGGAGCTGTCGACATCCGCCGGCAACGGCAGGTAGCGCTCGAATCTTCCGGAACTGCGCTCGATGCAGTGGTATTCGCCGCGCTTTTCCTCGCGCTCGGTTTTCTTTTCGCCGCGCAAGGTCAGACCATCCGAGGTCACACCCAGTTCAATGTCTTTCTCATCCAGTCCCGGCAACTCGCACTCGACGATATATTCCTTGTCGGTCTCGCGTATATCGGTACAGGGCGTGAAAACCTCGCTGTCCAACTGCGCCGGAACACGGTCAAAATCGCTGAAAAAAGAGTCGAAAAGCGAATTGACCTCCTGCTGAAGCCGGAAAAACGGATTCGGCTCCTCCCGCCGCACGGCGACCTCTTTGCGATTCCGCCAACTCGGAATCAAATCGCGAATCGGCATGATTCACCTCCTTCGTTTTTTATCCCACCTTGACCTCGATCCGACGCGCCTTGGCCGGCTCGGCCTTGGGCAAAACGACCTGCAGAACACCATCCTTGACATGCGCTTCGATGCGCTCACGGTCGATCTCGTCGGAAAGAGTGAATGAACGCTGAAAATCGCCGGTTTCGTATTCCATATAAGAAAGTTCATACCCCTCGGGTGGTGTCGAATCGACCCGGCCCTCGAGGGTCAGAACGTTCTTTTCCAGAGTGATGTCCACCGACTGTTCATCGATGCCGGGCATATCAGCGGTCAGGTAAATCGCATCGTCTTTTTCGCTGATATCCACCAGCGGCACGAACACTTTTTGTGAACGGGTGCGTTCCACCGCATTCATCGTCTCTTGCTCGCGTTTCTGCAAGCTTTTTTCTTTATCCGACATGGCTTTCACCTCACTTTTGTTGATTTACTGCTCATTTTCTCACTGGACATCAGACCCGACTCAGCTGCCGATCTCGATCTTTTTCGGTTTGTCCGTCTCCTGACGCGGCAACGTGACGGTGAGAATGCCCTTTTCGTAACGGGCGCCGACCTTGTCCGTGTCCACCGCAAAAGGCAGATGCACGATTCGCTGGAACTCGTCCGGCTTGCGCTCGTTCCGATGCAGGGTCTCGTTCTCCTGGCGCTCGTTGCGACGCTTGCCGCTGAGGGTCAGGGTCTTGTTGTGCACCGAAATATTCAGATCATCGATCGAATATCCGGGCAATTCCGCCGTCACGCGCGCTTCGTCGTCACGGCTCCAGATGTTAACCGCAGGATAGCGAGCAGCACCCATCGGCCGCATACCGGAAAACAGACGGCCCATCTCTCGTTGCATGCGATCGAACTCGCGCTCGACCTGAAACGTGCGAAAAGGATCAATGTACAACATGGTTCTACCTCCTCTATTCGTTGCAATCGTTCTTAAATCACGGACCTCTTTGGTCTTTCACTCCTTTCTTTTACAAGATCCGTGCCAAACCTTGAAATCTTGTTTATTTTACTGTTTTTTAATGTCTTATATCTTTCACCGCATTTATGCCAAGCCTGCCATATTGTCAGACAATATGTGGCAAAACAGCGTTCAATCTGCCGATTTGGCGGTTTTCTTGTTGTCACCATCGAAACGTCTGTTGTGATGACCGGGTAACGGCACAAATCCCCCTTGCAAAAAAGCGCACAAATTCTATATTTATAAAACACCACGTGCGAACAGTCTGAACCCCCACGCCTGTCAAACCGCGAATCGAGGAAACGAATGATGAAAAAAACCGTTGTTTTGCTCCTGGCACCCGCCCTGTTTTATCTCTTTTCCCACTGCGGCAAAGGGAATCCGGATGCCTATCTCGCTCAGGATTGGCCCAAGATCGAATTGCGCAGCGGCGATCTGGAACTCGACCTGTTCAAGCCGAATACAGACAAGGGCTATTATCGCGGCACGCGCTACGACTGGGGCAACCAGATCGCCCAAATCCGCTACAAAGGGCATACGTTTTTTACCCAGCAGCCGCCCAAGCACGATCCGACCCATGCGGATCACGGCATCGGTATTCTCTGGGAATTCAATCCCTCCGTCCCCCTGTTCCCGTCACTGCGCCACACGCCGGATCTGCTCATCCGTCCTGGAATCGGCAGAATTCAAATCGACGACGATTCGCGACTCTCGGTCGCCGAACCGGCGAACTGGAACGTCAGCAACGGCCAGACCTGGGCGATTGTCGAGAATTCCCTGGTGCACGGCAAAGAAGGGGGTTATTTTCACGGCAAACGCATTCGCCTGATGCCGCCCAACACGGTGGAAATCCAGTCGATCGTGGAAAATATCGGCCGGGAGATTCTGGAAGGCGAGCTGATCATCGACTATCGCTTCAGCATCGACCATTCGCCCATCGATTCCGACTATCTCTTGCGCCTGGCCCGCGAGATCCCGCTGCCGGAATTCGATCCTCAAGAGTGGCAGGTGACCGAGGGAACGATAAAAGTGGCGCGTCCGCTGAAAAAATCCACTTCCCAGTCGGCACTTGTGAGCGATTCGCCTTCCGAGCAGGTGATGGCGATTTTTCAGCTGGAAAATTCGCGCGCGGCAATGGGCGTCCAGGTGCACTGCACCCTGCCTGCCGAACGGCTGGAGATCGAAGCAACCGACCGGGTCATGGGTCCGCAAAGCCGCCACCGCTTTCAGATCAAATCGGGCCAGACCCTGGAATGGCGTACGGTTTTGACCTTTTACGAGATGATTTGATCAGCAACGGCTACTCAGGTGACGATAAAGCGGCCGGAGTGGCGATCGTCGGTCAGGCGACAAGCCGAGCGCTGCCCAAAGATACGATAGCGGCTGCGGGCGATGCGATCATAGAGGGCGTCGCGCAGGCGCAGTGGGACGCAACGAGCCAGGATCGAGATCAGGCGCAACCCGGAGAGCCGATGGCCGATGCGCAGAGCCGCCTCTGAACGCTGATAGAGGCGGCCGTTTTCCAGCAAAAGCACGCTGCCTTGATCCGCGACGGACCTCCCGAACGGCGCCAACAGACGCTCGGCCGCCGGCGACTGCAGCGAGGCAAAGCGAAAAAAACCGCGCCGGTCGCGCTTGACGATCAAATCGACTGTCGCATTGCACAGGTTGCAGACGCCGTCGAAAAAGACGATCGCGCTACCCGCATCGGCGGTCACTCTATCGCCAGCCATCGGGGTATTTGAATCCGGTTGGTTCATGGCTTTTTCACCTCTCTTTTCTATAGCAACCAACCGAGATATCGGGTTCGCTTATTCCCTGCTCTGATCATAATCGCAGCAGACGGTTCAACCGAAAAGGATTGTGCCATGAAAAAATTTCTGTTCGCCTTGTCGTTTGCCCTGTTGTGTCTGGCTTGTGCCGCCAC
>JAFGJN010000199.1 GCA_016929055.1 Candidatus Zhuqueibacterota bacterium | reverse complement strand
AGCTCGGGGTTTTCAGCCGAAAAAACGATGCCGGCGGATTGTAAAAGATCACCGCTCTCTACCGGCGCCGCATTGCTGATTTTGGCGCGCACCAGAAAGCTCTGGCCACTGTTGACAAAATTGGGCCGCGCCAATACAGCCGCCAGGCTGTCGATACGCGCTCGAGCGCTGTCCTGTATCGCCACGCTCACGCGCGCGGGTTCACCGCTCTGCAAAAGAGTGCTGCTGTATTCCCGATTCGTGTTGACCTCCTGAGCGGTCAGAACGGCATCGATATCGCAGAGACCCAACAGCTCCTGAGCCGTATCCACACGAGTGACGGTAAAGGCAAAAACATCGCTTTGCCCGGGATTGACACGCAAAGGCGACTCAGGCAGCTCGACTGTGAAAAAGTCACTGCCGCGGCTGAATTCCAGCCGGTTCTTTTCCGCATCCAGCGGAAAAACAAGCTCGCTGCCGCCACCGTTATAGACCTCCACCGATACGCTCCAGGGCTCGGTCTGCCCTCGCGTGACAGTGGTGCGGTTGGAGCTGATTTGCCGCAGGAGCAAAAGACCGGAAGATTGCACGCTTACATAACCATGCGTTCCCAGATCAGTCTGTGCCGAAACCTGTCGAGTCGTCTGCACCGCATCGGTCATCCACAACCGCGCTCGAATTGTCATTATACCCAAGGGTGCGTCCTCGGCAACCGCCAGAACCGGTATGCGCAACGTATCGCTCTGGTTTCCGGCGAGCCGGTTGGAACCGGAAAGAAAAGTTTCGACTGGATCCAAAGTAAAAAAGTCGCTGACCGGGATTTCATTATAAAAGAATTCGACGCGCAAACTGTCCAGATCCAGCGGATTGACTCCGTTGTTCTCCACCTCGATATCGATCGTCCACGGCACGGTCTGGCCGGTAGTGGCCGTAGCGAGCGAGGGCCGAACCGCCTGAATCGACAGCTCTCCAGCATCACCCACCGTTACCGGCTGATCGTTCAGAGTCAAAACCGTTTGATAGGCATTGTCATTTTCGCTGCCGACCAGAGTCAGGCGGGGCGTATAGTTGCCCTTGGGAAAGTCGGAAAGGATCTGATTGACATTGAAATAGAGCGTCCTCGGTTCGTCCGGCTGAATCCCGGTGGGAAAGCCGGGATCGAGGAAGGTCAAGAACGGCTGTTCGACAAAGTCGAGGCGGCAGCGGGCCGGATCGAGCGTCAGGGTCGATTCGCCGCTGTTCTGAACATCGAGCTGAAACTTGACAAACGTACCCAGCGCGACATAGGCGGGTTTGAGCGTGCCGAAAACCGCTTCGATCGCGGCGGGCTTTTGCACCCGCAGGGTGCCGATCTGATCCGGCGTGTCGGTGAGATCGCTGAGAGGCAGATTGCGGTTGATCTCTCGGCCGCGCACACGGGCCAGAAGCGAAATCTCGGGCTCGACATCGGCGCCGATCGAGTCGATGGAGAAAACCAGGCTGTCGGTCGAGTTGGCGCGCAGAATGGAATCGCCGCCGGCCAGCGTTTGGGCCGGCCGAAAGGCGATCTCCTGCGGGTCGCCGAAAATCGTATCGTTGAAAAAGAGCTTGGTCTGGGTCGAGTCGAAATCGACCGCAATGTCGGCGCCGCCATCGTTGCGCAAAACGACAACGACGTTCCAATTGGGTTCGACGCCGGCCGAAACAAAGGGCCGGTCGGGATGGACGTCAACGATGGACAAAATCGCCGGTGTTTGCACATCGATCTGCCCTTTGATGGCCTCACCGGCGCTCTTTTTCTTGAATTGGCCGGTGGTCAGCACACGATAGCCCACCTCACAGCCGATACGGCGTTCGCCGGTTTGCTGGGCAAAGACCAGACTGCGGGCGGTAAACAGCAGTGTATCCTCTTCGCCGGCCTTTAAGGTGCTGTCGCCGCTGGTAAAGGTGCCGGGTGCATCGTACGAGAATTCATCGACGGGCAAATCGAGCGCCAGGCTGTCGAAATCGATCTGTACTTCGGTTCCGCCGGCATTGCGCAGAATAACAGAGATATACCACCCGTACTCTTCTGCCCCTCGAGTGATACTGGGTTGCGACGGTTGAATGGCGACAAAACGCAGATCGTCCTCGGGCAAAACCTCGACCGTTCCCACCACATTGCTGGTAAAAGAGTTGCTGACCACACCGCTGACGGTCTGTACTTCGCCCCAGACCGCGAAAATACCGGTTTGGGAAGTCGTTCCGACAATTTCAAAAAGAATCTCTTTGGTTTCATTGGATTCGATCGTTGCCGAGGCATCTGAAAAGCTGGTCGGGTAGATAATCGCAAACTCGGGGTTTGCAAACAAACCTTCACGGAACTCGATAAAGGTACGGCTGCTGTTGAAATCGATTGCCACCGGCGTCGGGCCGCTGTTGTGGACCGCGACGGCGACCGTCCAGGGTTCGGCCTGGTTCTGGGTCACCCGGCTCTGCGACGGTGCAATCGACACGATTTCGATGAGGTTGCGGGGTTCGACGCGAAAGGTATCGCTCTCGGCGTCTCCGGCGAAAGCACCGGCGGTGCGCACGACATTGGACACCGCATCGGTATAGGGAAAATCGGCCTGCACCAGAATCTCGCCCTGTTGCGCATCCGAGGGAACCGTAAGGTCGAAATACAAGGACTTTTGCTGGCCGGCGGCGATCAGGGTGTTCTGCAGTGGCCTCATGCTCACGGTATAGGTATTGGAGGGCAAAATCGTGCTGGTGCCGATGCTCCACATGAAGGGATTGAAATCGCTGCTGTTCTCCACCAGCGCCGAGGCAACGGCTCCCCCTTCGGAGGCCGTGCCGATGTTCCGCAGTTCGAGCTCGATTTCGACGTTGCTCTGTCCCTGAAAGATCGTATCGGCCTTGACATCGATTGAAACTACGTCGAGCAGCGCCTTGCCGACCACGCTCCAGGTATGGGTGAGAGCCGCTTTCTGGGTCGGGATAGCCTGCGCACCGTACAGGCCATCCAGGTGGCCGCCAACGATGACATCGCGTGTTTTGGCGTTATCATACACCGCAACGTCGAAATTAAGAGTTCGAGTCGAGTTGGCAGCTATGGCCTGCCCTATGGCGTTAAAGTTTACAGAATAATCATCGCGCAAATTGTTGGCGTCCGGAAGAATCAATGCACCGACTTCAGTAAAACGCAAATCCGCATCGGTAATAGTAAAGGCCTCGGCGCCCAGATTCTCCACTTCCATGGAAACCCGAATGCCGCTCTGCCCCTGTCCGACCTGGGTGCGGTTGCTGGTGACACTGCGGACAAAAACAGCATTGACTGCGACCGGTGCAGAGGTGACGCTCTGCCCCGAACCCGAATCCTCGACGCTCAGCGTCTGCTGACCGCCGGAGTTGAAAACGAATTCCGAACCGGCAAATGAAGCAGAAGATCCGGTGACAGAGCTCGGAGCCGGAACACCAGCGCTCGCATCCGAGCTGCTGAAAACCAGAGTGCCACTGTAATCGCTTTGGGGGTTGCTGAAACCGTCATAAAGCGAAACGCCGATGGTGCCGCTCAGAGGCAGACCGATCACGGCACGGTCGGGCACGCCGCTCAACGCCAGACGGCTCAGGGCGCCGGGAGCCACCGTGACGTTGACATTCCGACTCGTTCCGCCGGCCGTGCAGCGCAAAACAACCGATTCGCTGCGCACCAGAACCTGAGCATTTT
Organism: Candidatus Zhuqueibacterota bacterium; assembly: GCA_016929055.1. Lineage (GTDB taxonomy): Bacteria > Zhuqueibacterota > Zhuqueibacteria > Residuimicrobiales > Oceaniaggregativiventaceae > Sulfursilanivivens. The sequence goes on along the minus strand of JAFGJN010000199.1, from coordinate 20,619 downwards.
CGCCCTGACCCTCGACAGCAGAGATGTTTTTGATGATCGGCGCCTGGCCGTTGGGCGCATTGCCGCCGCCGCTGACCGCCGTGACGGTGATGAGGCCCGATGTCGGATTGCCCCAGGCATCCCAAACATCGGTGGCGGTCAAATTGAATTGTATTCCGGCTGTGACGTTCAGGGATGCGGGGACCGAGAATTGAGCGATCGCTGCCGGACGAACCTGGATCGGTGAGGAATCGGTGGTTATGCCGCCACCGCTTACCGAAATGCGCCGCAAACCCGACCGATTGAGCTGGAACTGGGAGCCGTTAAACGTGCGCACGCCGGCGTTAAGAGTGATCGCGGCCGGCAAAACATCGATCCCATCGCCGGTCGAGAAGGAGATCTGTGCGGTAAAGTCGGTTTTGGTGTTGCCCCAGGGATCCCTGGCCGTGACCGTAACCGGCCCGCCAAAAGTCTGCCCTGCGGTTATGTCTGCAGGCAGTCCGGTTATGGAAAAATCGGACAATGAACCCGGGGCGACATCAAAAACAAGGATTGTGCTATCGGCGCCAAAAGTTTTCGCTTTCAAACCTACACTGGTTTCACTGTTATAGAGAACGATATTCGCCGATCCCTTGCCGTTTTGCACGACAATATCGTTCAAAACCGGCGCGGTTCCGTTGGGCGAAACACGCGATAAGCCATCCGCGAAACTCAGATGCACCGTACCGTCAAGCAGCGTGCTGTCCATTTTAAAATTACTCACCGTAACCGTGGCCGGTTGTCCAGCGACCACCGGAGAAGAGATCGCAATGTCAAACGTATAGAGCGCCGTGGTAACGACCTGCAGGGTGTCCCGCGTGCCGATGGCAGGAGAATCTTTGTCGTTGACCTGAAGCCACTGCTCGCCGGCGGTGGCAAAGACAAAGTCGCTGCCGGAAAAATTGGCCCGCCCCTGGTCAGCAGCCGGACTGAAGGTATAATCCGCCGGCGGAATCTTGGCCGAGTCGTCGGAACTGCTGAATGTGACCTTACCGCCATAGCTGCGCACACGGTTTCCCATGGAATCCACCGCCGCAACCCAGAGCGTATCCGGAAACGGTGTGTTGACCTGAACGGCGTTGGGCACGCCACGCAGATAGAACGAATCGAGCGCCGCGTGTTGCACGGCAAAAGAGTCGGTCAACTTGCTCGCCGAACCCGAAAGCCCGCGCAGCCGCACCCCGTCGTCCGCCTCGACCAGCTTTTGCGAGGCCGGCGAGGGCGAAGATCCGCCCGAGACATAGATTGGATTGAGAAGCGGCCGTGTCCCGTTGGGCGAGATGCCGTCGTCATCGGCCACCGAGACAAAGACCCAGCCGGATGCGTTATTGTCGTCAGTATCTAGGGCATTGGTCACGCCGAGGTTAAAGGGTGTTCCGGCCGTGATGGGCGTCGGAGAGATGGCGGTAAAATTGAATGAATCGATCGGCCCATAGATCGAAAACTGGGGTGCAGATCCATTGTCAATCAGGTTTCCGCTTGAATCGTAGGTCTTGATCTCGACCAAGGCATTGTTGATTGGGGTTTTGGGATTGCGAATCATCGCCACCCGAACGGTAACAAGTCGCGTTGATGGGATAGGGATGCCAAAGCCATCCCTCATCAGCGTGATAAATGGGTCTGTAACCGAAATGCTGGAAAATCCTCCAACATTGGCCGTGCTGTCGATACTCATCGAGGCCATGACGACATTACTGAGATCGAAATTTTTTGTGGGATCGCTGTATGTGTTGAACTTGATCTCTATCTTGCCATCGGATGGCAATTTGGATGCCGGGGATGGAGAGGGTGAGGGTCTAAAGGTAAATGTATATACCGTGAGATCATCCGTCCGATTGGACTGCGGTGTCACCGTCACATTTGCCAACGCTCCGGCCTGCACACCTGTAGCCGCAAACTGCACCACACATAAAAGCGTTTGTATGAAAAATATCTTTTTCAAACCGCGATCACTTTTCGGTTAGGATTTGCGTTTCCAGTCGGCGCAGCAGGTCGGTGGCGCCGTTGCGACGTTCCAGAATCTGGAATTCCAGCGGCTCCGAGTCGGCCGGCGGATTGAAAATCGAAGCGATCGAGATGTCCACCGTGTCGCCGGCAGCGACAGTCGCGCCCAATCCGGAGCGCTGCACCCAGACCGTGTCGCCCAACACCGATACCGAAACGCCGCCGTTCAGCTTGCGCGAATCGGCCATCACCACCTGGCTGAGGTTGCACAGGGACGGAAAAACGACACCGATGACCGCATCGGCAGCCACCGGTCGATCCGCCACCCAGACCACAGAATAGGCGGTCAGCTCGCGGGGACGGGCGTCAAAGACGCGCACCGTTTCACCATCCTGGGCAAAAACGGCTGCAGCAAGGGCAAAAACACTCAAAAAAGTACGCTTCATTTGCCAAACCAGAGTTAACGGGTGTCACATTTTTCAATTTTATCGAATGGTCGCCGTTAGGGCGCCAGGATTGAATGCTCGATCGCCTCAGATTGTTTCATCGCTGCGTTTTTTGTGCGGGAACGATACAGAATCGTGCCTCACACCGTCGATTTGAGTACAGCGTCTCTGTTTTTGCAAAAATTATACCACAAGCCTTTGGGTTTAAAAAGCATTTGGTCGGGCAAAAGGAAAAGATTGGGAGAATGAAGGGTAATCGATGGGAATGCCGAAGGAATTGCCCGGTTCATGTGCTGCCTCTCGGGTGCCGTATCGGGTGCTGTCTTTGCCGTTGCCGCGGAATTCGCGTGGGTCAATTTGATTTGAAATTGTGCTATTTCAACAGGGCTCGCAACAAAATCAAAAATCCTCTGCTGTCGTTTTCCAAAAGTTTGAGATGATTGACCGCCTTTTCGAACGATGGATTGATCTCCACCGCCCGCCGGTGTTCCTCGACGGCGAGAGAAAAGAGATGCCAGCATTTGATCAGATAAGCGGTTCCCAGACTCTTGTGAAGATCGGCATAATCCGGATAATTTTCGATCGACTTTTCGATAGTGCGGATATAGTGATCGAGTGTTTTGTTGTCCCGGTCCAGACTGGCAAACATGAATTTCAGATAGAATTCCGCGTCGGCCACCAAACTGTGGCTGACCAGATGCTGAGGCTGGTATGCCTGCTGAAACAATCCCAATCCCGCCTGCTCCTCGTCTTTGAGCTTGAGCTTTTCGAAACCCGCATCCATCGCCTTGCGGTCATACGCCGGCGAAAGAGAGAGGGCCTTGCGCAGATGAATCTCGGCATCCTTGATGCGCTCGATGGGGGGTTTCAGGTCGGCATGTTTGGGAACCGCAGATTTGCTCTCCAGCAGCAACAACCCCAATGTAAAGTGCCCCTCGTGGTAATCGGGATTCAAATCCAGTGCCTTTTTCAGCTCGCCGATGGCGCGGGGATAGTCATTCAGCTGTCCGTAACACTTGCCGAGCCAGAGGTGAACATCGGGATAGTCGGGATTGCGCTCGACCGCTTTTTTCAGGTTTTCCAGGGCTTGATCATAATTTTCCTGGCGAAAACAGGCCTGCCCTAAATAGTAGTGACCGCTCGGCAAATTCACGTCAGCCTTGAGCGCGCTGCGCAAATGATCCACCGCATCGTCCACAAAACCTTTTTCCAGGTAAAGAACGCCCAGCTTGAGTATGGAGGCGGGCATTCGGCTTTCCGCCACCTTTTCCTGGACAAAAAAAAGCATTTCCAGATCAGAGAGGGTTAACTGATGAAAGTGTTTGACCTCTCGTTCCAGATCTTCGGATTTGGCGTCGAGAGCGGTTTCCCGCTTGTCAATCAGACGTCCATTTTCGAAAATTGTGGCGGTGGCTTTTTTGCCGTCGGGCAGCAGCACGGTTTGCACATGTACTTTGCGCTTGCCGAGCCGGAGATTGTTGTTAAAACCGATTTCACGGTTCTGTTCATCGGTCATGCGAACTAGTCCGTTTTGGTTTCCTTTTTCTCGCTTGGACTCGGCTTTTCTGTTTTCGTTTTTCCGTTTGTGCCATTCGAATCCGATGCCAAAGAGTGCGACTTTTTATAATCCGTGATGTAAAAGCCCGAACCTTTGAAAATCAGTCCCGAACCGCCGCTGACCAGACGGACAAGCGCTTCCTGATTGCAGACCGGACAAAGGGTCAGCGCTTTTTCCTTCATGCTCTGAAAGTGCTCGAAACGGTGACCGCAATTCTCACAAAGATAATCATACGTGGGCATATCTTGAACTCCGTTCGCTTAAACAATCGCCTTGATTCCGCGTTCAATGCGGTCAAAGGCTTTTTCCAAAACCGCCATTGAGGTGGCAAAAGAGAGGCGGAAATGGTGATCCATGCCGAAAGCCGATCCCGGAACAACGGCCACATCGTGTTCGGCCAGCAGGTAATTGCACAAATCCATCGAACTCTGAATGACCGTTCCCCCGGCTTTTTTGCCTCGAAGCGCCGAAAAAGAGGGAAAGACATAAAAAGCGCCTTGTGGCCGGGTAAAGTTCAACCCCGGTATTCGGCTCAATCGCTCGACCACATAATCCCGGCGTTCAGAAAAGGCCTGCAGCATGGTGCGCATAAACTCTTTTTCACCCCGATAGGCCTGCAGAGCCGCCATCTGGGAAATGGAGGTCGGATTGGAGAGCGTGTGACCCTGATAGCGTTTGGCGCCTGCGATCAATTGCACTGGCCCGGCAAGAAAACCGATTCGCCACCCGGTCATGGCAAAAGTCTTGGATACGCCGTTGACCAAAAGCAGTCGTTCCCGGATTTCGGGATAGTGGCACAGGCTGGTAAACGCCTGTCCATCATAAACGATCTGATCATAGATTTCGTCGGACAACACGAACAGATTGTTGTCGGCGATTACCGCCACCAGCTCGTCGAGTTCTCGGCGGCTATAGACCGCGCCGGAAGGGTTTCCGGGGCTATTCAATATAATCAGCCGGGTTTTATCGGTCAAGGCCGATTTCAGTTCGCCGGCGGTGATTTTGAGATCGTTTTGCGCCGAGCCGGGCAAGATTGTGGCCCGTGCTCCCACCAGCTTGATCTGCTCCGGATAACTGACCCAATAGGGTGCCGGCAGGATCACTTGATCTCCGGGATTGCAGACGGCGGCGATTGCCATAAACACAGCAAATTTCGCGCCACCGGTGACGAGAATTTGATCCAGACGATAGTCAGCGCCGTATTCCCGGCGCAGCCAATCTGCAATAGCCTGACGCAGGTCGGCGATTCCCTCTGCGGCGGTGTATTTGGTAAAACCGTCACGAATCGCTTGAATGGCCGCCTCTTTGATCGGCTCGGGGGTGTCGAAATCCGGTTCACCCGCCCCCAATGCCACCACGTCCCGCCCTTCCCGCCGAAGTTTGGCCAACATGCCGGTCAGCTTGACTGTCTGCGATTCGCTGATGCCGGCGAATTGATCGGATAACAGATCCATTCTCTCGACTCCTGAATTACGATCGTGAAATCACGCTGCACAAACAGGCCACGTTGACGATATCCTCGGCTTTGCAACCGCGGGACAAATCGTTTGCCGGTTTGGCCAGGCCCTGAATGACCGGACCGACCGCTTCGGCTCCGCCCAGACGCTCGGTCAGTTTGTAGCCGATATTGCCGGCCTGCAGATCGGGAAAAATCAAAACATTTGCACGCCCGGCAACCGGGCTCCCGGGTGCCTTGCGCTGTCCGATACTCTCGATCAAGGCTGCATCGAGTTGGAGCTCCCCGTCCAGAGCCAGGTCCGGCCGCTTTTTCTGCGCCAATTGGGTTGCCAGTTGAACTTTTTCCACCAGCTCGTGTTTGGCGCTGCCTTTGGTGGAAAAAGAGAGCATGGCCACTGCCGGCTCTTCGCCGGTGAGCTTTCGGTGCGTTTCGGCCGTGGCGATGGCGATATCGGCCAGTTGCTCGGCAGTCGGATTGGGGTTGACAGCGCAATCGGCATAACTCAGGACGCGACCATCGGGCAACACCATCAAGAAAACACTCGAGACCAGAGAAAAACCCGGCGCCACGCCGATGGCTTGTATAGCAGCGCGCATGACATCACCCGTCGTGTTGACGGCTCCCGCCACACTGGCGTCTGCGCGTCCCTGACGCACGAGCATTGCCGCATAATAGAGAGGTGCAGAAACGATTTCCCGGGCCTTGGCCAGGTCGATGCCCTTGTGTTTTCGGAGCTCATAAAAAACCTGAGCGATTTTATCCTTGTCGGAATCGGTCGCCGGATCGATGATTTCGATTCCGCTCAAATCGACAGAGAATTTTTCAGCCGCGACCGCAATTTTTCCGCTGTCGCCGACCAAAATAGGAATGACCAGGCGACGGTCCAGACACGCTCTGGTCGCAACCAACGTTCGTTCTTCTTCGCTTTCCGGGAAAACAACTCGCTTGAGCTCTGCTTTGGCTTTTTCCTGAATCGATTGCAGAAATGTCATTTTTTCCTCAGCTTTTCGTTTAATCGTTCCTTGACGTGCGTCGGCACAAAACAACCGACATCCCCTCCCAGGGAGACCAGCTCTTTGACGATGGTCGAGTTGAGATAGGAATACTTGTCATGAGTCATCAAAAAGACGGTAATAAGGTTTTCGTCGATTTTACGGTTGACCAAAGCCATCTGAAATTCATATTCGAAATCGGAAACCGCTCGCAGTCCGCGAATTACGGCAGCGGCGCCCTTTTGACGTGCATAATCGACCAACAATCCGTGAAAAGAATCCACCTCGACTCCGGGAAGATCGGAGACACAGCGGCGGATCATCTCCTCCCTTTCATGCTCGTCAAAGAGCGGCTTTTTTTGCCGATTGCGGGCAACAGAAACGATGACCGTATCGAACAACAGACTGGCGCGACGAATGATGTCCAGATGGCCGAACGTTATGGGATCAAAGGATCCGGGATAGATGGCAATTTTATTATGATTTGGCATATTTTTCTCCGCTACAGGAACCGGGATCGCAGCGCAGTTCAGCCAGCCAAACCCAGGCGGTCAGCGTCCGAATTCCATTTGATAATAGCTCAGCCGGGTTTCACCCACGGTTTGTTGGCGTCGGCAAACCAGTCCGGACGGTAATTCGGACGGCAGCACACGTGCGCTGCTTTCATAAACAAGACACCCCTCTTTCTGAAGCCAATGGCCGTCGACGATCCGGCGGAACAGTTCAAGGCTGCGTTCAAAGCGATAAGGGGGATCGCAAAAAATGATATCAAAAGGCTCCATCCGCGACGCCTGGCGCTGTAAAAAAATTTGAGCGGTCATGCGATAAACGAGCGCCTCGGCGCCGACTTTGATCAGGTTTCGCCGAAGGGTCTGAAGGGCCTGGGGTGAATCATCGATAAATACCGCGATGCGAGCACCACGGCTCAAAGCCTCGATACCGACCGCACCGCTGCCAGCAAAGAGATCGAGAAAACGCGCATCAACAATCTCGGCTCCCAAAACCGAGAAAAGTGTTTCGCGCACCCGGTCGGAAGTCGGGCGGATGGAGAGACCGGCGGGGGTAAAGAGTTTGTGGCCTTTGTATCGGCCGGATATGATTCGCATAAGCCACTAACAATAAACGCCCAATAGACGGCATCAAGACAAAGCGGATTGGTGCCTACAGGGCGTTAGGATTGCTCCCTCTGATGGGGTTTCAGAGCGCGTTGACAACCTCCAGACGCAGGACCAAATCGGCTTGTTGACCCGTCGTCGACATGAGAATAATCTTGGCGACGCGCAGCCGTCCGTTTTCTTGGACAATTTGATCGAGATAGGTGCGGCAGCTTTCCCGAGTTCCGCGAATCTTGAAAAACAGCGGGGTTATCGTGCGCCCGGCATCCCGGCGGGTGGTTCCGAGACTTGCTTCGATAACCTGAACATTGGTTGACGCGGCATGACGGCGCAGATTTTGTAAAACCTGATCGGCGCTCATGGAAACATCGGCTCCCGCAGCCGGCTCGGCGAACAAGCCGGTAATCAGCGCCCGGGCTTCGATTCCGGTGTTCGATGGCGAAAAGGAAAGCGTACCGCTAAAAGAATCGTTGAGTTTGCTGTAAAACGCCTCCAGAGTGGCGCGGGTTTTGGCAGCAATTTCGACGGAAAAAGAGTGTTCATCCATGATCAGCGTCGAAAGCCGCACATCCTCGTGCAACGCGCTGAAAACCATATCGACAATTCGCGCTGTTCGGCCCAGAGCCCCGGATTCAGCGCCAACGCTCGGCTTCACGGGACGAACCGCTTCGGCAGGTCGATCCGTCGTTGGCGGTTGAACTGTTGAAGGCTGCTGTGTTACCACATCTGTCGCCGGTGCGTCGATGACCGGCGTTTTTTTGGAAAAAATCGAGGCAAAATCCACTTGATCGCGCAAAAATCCCCAATAAACAGCTGTGCCGATCAAGATCAAAAGCGCAAAAATGATAAGCCATGGCGAAGATGATCGCCGGCGCTTGGGAGCAAAATCAAAATCCGTATGATTCATGTGAGGAGCGACGGGTTCCCGCGACTCGTATTTAGGCTCTTCAAACGGATCTTCGCGTTCCAAAGTTGGGCCAACGTCTTCCTGATCGCGATAATCGGATATTAGATTCATGATTCCCCTCTTTGATTGACCTTGGCCGTGAAAAAGGCGATCTCAGACGATCATTCCGGCCGTAGCCAAAAATTTTTCCGGCTTGTTTTTAACCAGGGCGTCGGTCTCCGCTTCCAGGTACAGGGAAAAATTTTCAAAAGGATCCGCAAAACGAATGTCGGCCGTTTCCTGCAATCCCTGAAGGTGGGGAATGACCTCCACGTCCGCTTGATCGCCGCTCAGATAGATACTTTCAATTGATTTGCTCACCAACTCGTCACTCAAATGATCGATCAGCTGATTGAGTTCATCGCTGATCGCTTTCGCGATTTGCTCGGCGCCGCCTTCCGGAACCCGGGAGCCCAGACCGGATTGAACCGACATTTCCGTCGAGGCAGCGTATTTGCCATCCTTGATCAGGGTCAAATCGATTCCGTATTCATTGAAATCGACCAACGCGGAAAGCATGTCCGGGCGCTTGCCTTCGGAAGCATAAAGCGCCCGGATCGAAGCCATCAAATCGATATCGACCGTTTTCAAAGTCAACGGTGTGCGAACAAAAATATCATTCAGGTAACGGATGACGTCTTTGCGAATTGCAGCGATCAGCAATCTTTCGTACTGGTTTCCATAGCCGCCCAGGCGCTCGTGTCCGATATTGTAATTGCTGCGCGGAACGATCAGCAGTTGCTCGATCTCCCATTCGATCTGATCGCGAATTTGTGTTTCCGATAAACCGCGATCGATTTTAATTTTCTTGAACAAAAGCATTCGGCGGTCGAGCGCAAGAGCAGCGGTCGTGGTGCGAATCGACTTTTGGTCTAGTATTTGATTGATCGCACCGGCAAAAGCCGGTATCGATTCTTCAGCGCCGATGACGCGCAGATCAAAGGGTGTCTGAAACAGCCGTTCGGAAACCGAGCGAACGGCGACTCGGCCGGCATTATTCTCGGCTTCGATCACCCGAAGATTCTTTCCAGCCAAATGCAGTCCCAAAAAAGATTGACCGTCGACAGCCGTCATCCTCTACCCCAAAATTGACCAACATTTCATTTCAAATACAAGCGAGCGAGGTTATTTTTTCCAGCTGCGCTCGCCGTTTTTGATCTCGCCGTGGTTGCTGATTCTCAACCCACCGAGCTTGTTGAGTTTAAAACTGGAAGCGACGGCGACGCTGTCTAAAGAATCGATGGGGCACGAGATATACAGTTCTTTGATGACCGATGTGTCCACAACAGAAATTATATAAGGCTTGTTTACGGTCGGGCAAAGGCTGAATTCCTGCAGAGCCTCGGCGGCCAGCGAGTCGACAAATCGCGAATAGTTCGGATAGACGCGCAGCGAATCGAGGATCAGTGCGGCGGTCGTGTCGATATTCATCTTGTGCGCATAGCGTTTGAGGGTGTCGATGATCGAAACGGCTAGCGAATCGCCCTTCATCTTGTCCATGATATTGAACGCCAGCGTCGAATCAAGATTGGCAAAGAGTCGGAGCCGCCGGCCCGTGGTGTCGGAAAGAATAAAATCGACGACGTTTTGCAGGGTGTCGTTATAGCTGGGGTTTTCATTGAGGTAAACCAGCTCGGCATAGAGGATATGCACCATGTTTTCGCGACAGGCTTTGGTATTCACTTCTTCCTTTTGCCACAATTTTTTCGGATAGACAATCGTAGCGACTAGGGCAACCGCCAACAGCGCGATCAACACCTTGTAAACGATTGATCCTTTGGGTTTGACATAATAGACCTTGGCCATTTTTCCTCCCGGTGATTTTACAGCAGTTGCTGTTTTCAGTCGACGGTGATATGATCTTTTATTTTATCAAAAGTCTTTCGTCCGATGCCCCGGACGTTCTGAATGTCCTCAATTGTTTTAAAACTGCCGTTCTCCTTGCGATAATCGACGATGCGCTGGGCCAATGCCGGCCCGATTTTCACCAGGGTCTGCAACTGTCGAACAGAAGCGGTGTTAATATTGACCCGAAAAATCAAATCCGTCTTTTGCACGGGCTGGTGCGCAATGGATTCCGCGGGAAACTCTTCGGCAACAGCCTGTTGCCGAAAAACTGTAAAAAGGCTGTCGTGCGCTGCCGACCAAGCCGAATTGAGGCGCTGTTGCCGGATGTTTCGTGTATATTTGATACCCGCTCCCGCCAACAGGGTCGTTAAGAGAAATAGAATGGCGCGTTTCTCTTGTGGGTTAAGGGCCAGCATCGCTGCGCTCAGACAAAAGCCTCTTTGACGCGCTCAAAAAATCCTTTTTCGCCTCTCGGCGGTTGCATGCATTCGCTCTCGGCCAACTCTTTGAGCAATCTTTTTTCCTGCTCGCCGAGCTTGGTCGGCACAAAAACATTGACGCGCACCAACTGATCGCCTGCGCCGCCGGTGTTGAGATGCGTTATGCCCTTGCCGCGCATGCGCAACAATTTGCCGTTTTGGGTGCCGGGAGGAATGGAGATTTTAGCCTTGCCTTTGAGCGTCGGCACCTCGACTTCATCCCCCAAAGCGGCCTGTGCAAAACTCAAATGAAGTTCATACAAAATATCGTCGCCGTGTCGTTCGAAATAACGGTGCGGTTCTTCTTCCACAAGAACAATGACATCGCCGGCCGCTCCGCCTCTCAATCCGATATTGCCGGCACCCCGGATGGTCAAATACTGGCCATTGGAAACACCCGCCGGCATATCCACTTCAACCGTGCTCTCACCGCGAATTCGTCCCTCTCCGTGGCATTTTTTGCAGGGATGTTCGATGATTTCGCCCTGTCCCTGGCATTGCGGACAGGTTCGGCTGACGGAAAAAAACCCCTGACGATAGGCAACCTCTCCAGCTCCGCGACAGGTTGTACAGGTGGTCATCGATGCCCCGGGCGCACTACCGGTGCCGCCACAGCTTTCACACACCATCTGTTTGCGGATTTTGATCTTTTTCTTGACGCCGGCAGCGATTTCCTCATAGCTCAGGCGCAATTTGATCTGCAGGTCGTTGCCACGTCCACGTGCTGACCGGCGGCCGGCGGATCCGCCCATACCAAAAATATCGCCAAAGCCGCCACCGAAAACCTCGCGAAAAATATCAAACGGATCAAATCCGGCGCCTGGATTGAATCCGCCGAACCCGCCGCTGTTTCCGCCTACATGGCCAAATTGATCGTATTGGGTGCGCTTTTGCGGATCGGATAAAACCGAATAGGCCTCACCCAGCTCCTTGAACTTATCCTCAGCCCCCTTGTCGTTCGGATTCTTGTCGGGATGGTATTGCATGGCCAATTTGCGATAGGCTCGTTTGATCTCTCCCGCATCGGCTTGGCGCCCGACTCCGAGTATTTCGTAATAATCTTTACCTGACATACTGTAGTGGTTTTCTTTTAGCCAATGAATCGGTTAACGACTGACAACAACCTGCGAATGACGGAGAACCCGACCATTGAGCCGATAACCTTTCTGATGCTCTTCAACAACCCGGTTCGGCTCCACGCTCTCGACTTCCAGCTGCATAATCGCTTCATGCTGTTCGGGATCGAACTCTTGACCGACCGACTCGATCGTCTCGACTCCTCGCTCCGCAAGAATGCGAATAAAATTATCATTTACCATACGAATTCCGGCGATCAGGGCTTGAGCATTGTCGCTCTCCTGGGCCGAATCCAGACTTCGCTGCAAATCGTCCAACACCGGCAACAGAGCGGAAATCAATCCGGCATTGGCTTGTTCGATCAGTTGAAGACGCTCTTTTTCAGAGCGTTTGCGAAAATTGTCAAATTCTGCCATCAAGCGAATCAGGCGATCGCTCAGCGCGTCTCGGTCGGCTTTAGTTCTTTCCGCTTCCTGCCGCAGATTCTCGATCTCTTGTTCCAACTCTGCGACGTATTTTTCCGCAACCTGCGGCGTATCTCCATTCAAGTTTTCGCTTTCTTTTGTTTCTTTCATAACCGTTCATTCTGTTTTCATACATCCTGCGGGTGGGCGATCATATGACTCAGGGCATCGGCCATGAATTTCACCAGAGCGATGACCTTGTCGTATTTCATTCGAACCGGCCCAATCACCCCGATGGTGCCCACCGCATCCTGGTATTTAAAGGTGGTGGTGATCAGGCTGCAACTCTTCATCAGTTCGACCTCGTTCTCCTCTCCGATGACAATGGAAACACCCTCGGAGGGCCGATCCATTAAAACCTTGACCAAAATATCTTTGCGCTCGATCAACTCGAGCATCATTTCGATTCGTTCATTGGATTGGAATTCAGGCTGAACGATGACATTGCGTGCGCCGGACAGATGAAAATCCCGGCTGGGTTCACTATTGAAGACCCTTAAAGAATTTCGGCGGATCAAATCGATCACCATGCGCCGACGGGAATCGAGGTCGCCAAAAATTTCTCCCAAAGAGTTTTGCAGCTGCGCCACCGAAAGGCCATAAAGCCTTTCATTCAGAATTTGATTGGTCGCCTCAAGCAAATCCTGCGGGATCTCCTCGTCTATCTCGATAAACATCGTCTTGACCAATCCGGCCTGAATACGCAAAACGAACAGCAAGGTGCCGTCCGTCAGTCTGACAAGCTCGATTTTTTCCACTTTACCGCAATTGAATCGCGGTGACAAGGCGACGCCGAGCAGGCTGGAAACTCCCCCCAAAACCTCTGAAGCCTTTTCGACTATACCGTCGATATCGCGAGTGAAACGCGCCAACTTGTTCAAGATCACCCGCTTGTCCGAAGTGTCGAGCCTGGCGACACCAATCAGACTGTCGACATACTGACGATATCCCAAAGTCGTGGGAACGCGCCCGGCAGAGGTATGCGGTTGACCGATCAGCCCCTTGTCCTCAAGATCGGTCATGATATTGCGAATCGTCGAGGGGCTGAACTTGAATCCATATTTTTTTGCCAAATAACGCGAACCAACCGGTTCGGCTGTTTGTATAAAACTGTCAACGATTGACAAAAAAATCAGGCGCTCGCGTTCGGTCAGTTCGTTTAAAGCCATCATACGCAAGACCAGTTTTCGATTGCCGCATAAAAAATAACACGGCTATGATCCTCTGGGTCGAAAAAAACTCGATCAATGCCCTTTAAATCGCGGCATTTTTTTACGTCGCCCAAAGCCCTTAAACAGGCCGGACGATTCCAATTAAAGCTAATTAAGATAATGATTTTTCACAGAGTAGTCAAGAAAAAACTCAAAACCGAACCGAGCAACATGACGCTGAATCCTCAATAAAATCAATTCGATATCACTATCCCTGGTGAACGGTTAACAAATTAACCACTCTGTCGCAACTATCATAAAATCAATTTATTGTCTCCTCATCAAACACTGGATCGATTTGATTGCGATTTTGAGAAATTATCGTGGCAGTTAAACCAATTCTGTGGCCTGGCGCCGCCGGCAATCGAAAACCATCCTTGTTCGACAGAAACGCGGATCGAAAAATGAGCGATTCTGCCGAGCTTGTCCAATCCTCCAACCGCTGGTTTTTTGGTCTCGCCAGCACCAAATCCAGAGTCAAGCCCCTCTCACCTCTCGAGAAAACGACGCACAGCGATCAAACCTGCAAAAAAACCGAGAACCATACCTGTAAAAATGCTGTAAAACAGAGTGTCGGGTGGTGCAAGAATCAATCCCGGCGCCTGGTTGTCGATTGCCTTGATCACCAGCGCCAACAAGAAAAAAGCGCCCACCCCCCCAAACGCGCCCTGCAAAACACCTTCGAAAACATACGGCACGCGAATCAACAGGTCGGTTGCGCCCACGAGACGCATCGTTTCGATGATTTGCCGGCGTCCGTGAATAACCAGTCGAAGGGTATTGGACGTCACCAATAAAGACCCCAGGATGACGAAAAGCAAGAGAACTCCGCTCGCTTTTTTGGCAACCTGCGAATAGCGCCCCAGAACGCCGATCATTTCATTCTGATAGATAACCTCATCCACGCCCGAATAAGATTCGAATTGCGCTACGATGGTTTTGATTTTTTCCGAATCGCAACGAACATTAAAAGACGCCGGTAAAGGGTTTTCTTCCAGTATCTCAAAAACATCCTGGCCGAACTCTTGCTTGAACTCTTGGGCTGCCGCTTCCTTGGAATAAAATGCCACTTGTTCAACCCCGGTCGTGTTGAGCAATCGGTTACCGAGCGACGAAATCTCTTCATCATCCAAAATTGGAGATATGAAAACCTGTATCTCAAATTCGGCGTTCATGGCGTTCAGAATGCGATCGGCATTGTGGAAAAACAAAAACAGCAATCCCACCAGAACCAGCAAAAACATGACGGTCAACACCGAAAAGAGAAAAGACAATTTGGCGCGCCTGAAACCATCGCGCGTTTCTCGCAGCAGGTAAGAAAAATTCATCATCTCAGAGGATCCGGCCGTTTTGAATGGACAACACTCGACCCGAATATTGCTTGACCATTTCGTAGTTATGCGTGGCCATGATCACGGCTGTACCACGAATATGGATGCGGTTCAATACAGTCATGATCTCCCGGGCTGTTTGGGGATCCAGATTGCCCGTCGGTTCATCAGCCAACAGAACATAGGGTTCGTTGACAATGGCCCGAGCAATCGAAACCCGTTGTTGTTCACCGCCGGAAAGCTCTTCCGGCATCTTGCGCGCTTTGTGGCTCAACCCCACATCCGCCAGAGCCCGTAAAACTCTTTTTTTGATCTCTTTTTGTCTGCGCCCTGTCACCTGACAGACAAAGGCGATATTTTCAAAAACATCCCGGTCCGGCAGCAGGCGAAAATCCTGAAAAATAATTCCCAACTTGCGTCGCAAAAGGGGAATCTCTTTTTTCTTCATAAAAAGCGAATTGAATTCCGCTACCTGCACACTGCCTTCCTGTGGCCAAACATCCAGATAAATCGCCTTGAGCACCGTGGTTTTTCCGGCACCGCTGGGACCGACGATATAGAGAAACTCTCCGGGACCGACTCGAAATGAAACACGCTCGATACCATCTCCAGTCGGATAAGTGATCCGCACATTCTGCAGTTCAATCATAGGCGCTCAACAGCTTTTGTTCTTCAACCCCTTCACTTTTGTAAAACGATATGAACCCGTTCGGATTCATCAGAACCCTGACGAAAAGTAAAGCCTTCATAGCAGCTCAAAAGTTGAAAGGGTGTGTGTTGAATCAGTTGTTCCACTTCATCCAGCGATCGAATGCGCTGTCGATGATGTTCATGATAGACCACATCGAGTTTATTTCGAAACTGGATATCGAATTCGTTGTTTTGAATTTTCACATCTTCACTAAAATAGCTCTTGCGCCGGTATCGAGCCTGGTGGTTTTGTTCGCGTTGAACGAAACGTCTAAAAAATTCGCGCGAATTGCTCAAGGTACTGATATCAAATACAAACAGTCCACCTGGCTCCAGCACCTCATAAACCCGATCAAAACAGCATCGCCACTGCCATTCTTGCAGCAAATAATTCATGCTGTCATAAAGAGAAACAATACAGCCGTAGGAACGTCCGGATGCAATAGCCGTCATATCCGCACACCAGAACAATGCGAGTAAATGGTCTCGAGCCGCCTTTCGCACAGCCTGATGCACCATTTCCCATGAACCATCACATCCAAAGACGGGCATTCCTCTCGAGGCGACAGAGGAACAAAAATTTCCGGTTCCGCAAGAAATATCCAAAAGAGAATGCACAGGCACATTATGCCGCCGGATCAGACGGACGATATATTCCGCCCAGGCGGGATAGTCGACGTGATTCATCACAAAATCATAGATCGGCGCCAGTGCTGTATATGGCGCTACGGTTTTTCGTTCTTTGCTTTGCCACCAGGTCACTGCGCTTGTTATCCTTTGATCACACGAATCGTCAGGGTTCGTTGCCGCGGTCCGTCGAATTCACAAAAATAGATGCTTTGCCAGGTGCCCAACACTGGACGCCCGTTTTCCACCGGAATCGTTACCGAAGAACCGAAAAGACCAGCCTTGAAATGGGCATCCGAGTTGCCTTCCCGGTGGCGAAACTCGAGATCCGAGGGTATCAACCGATCGCATGCACGGCACAAATCTCTCAATACATCGGGGTCCGCATTTTCGTTTATGGTCACAGCAGCAGTTGTGTGCGGCACAAAGACCAAGCAGATTCCGTCACGAACAGCGCTCTCCCCAATCGCCTGCTCTACAAAGCGATCGATGTTGATAAATTGGCTGCGCGTTTCGGTTTGCAGACGATAGGTCCGGTTTCTCATTTTTTGCTTGCCGCTCATTCTCAGGTCTGATATACTGCGGGTTTTTCAAATTTACAACTTTATGCACAGGAAGCAAACGAATTTCCCGTTTGCGCTAAAAACAAAGGCTCATCGCAATTCCATCATCCACCTGGGGGAAAAATTTGCAACGGATCATGTTTTGAGTTTTTTCTTTTTGGCGGCGGGAAAGAGAATGTTGTTCAAGATCAGACGATATCCCGGCGACTGTTTGTGGAGCTCCAGCAATGTCGGGGGATCGTTGACATAATGTTGATAGTCCTCGGGATCGTGGCCCCCCAGAAAGGTAAAGGTGCCTTCGCCATAATTGCCGTGCAGATATTTGACTTGTTCGGTTCCTTCTGCTTCTGCAAGAATAATGATCGACTTTTTAATATGCGACTTGCGAAAGCCGGTTGTCTGCCCCATAAATCCTTTGACGGCCGAGACATGGTTCTGAGTCAGCATGGTGGGAATCGGGTCGTATTTTGCGGAAAATTCAAACAGGGTAAAATATTCGGCTTCCGGTCCCAATAAAGGAGCAGCATAGCTGGGAGGAATGTCGATGGTCGAATATTCATAAATATGGGGATCGCTGATGATTTCAAAGTTTTCAGAGGCCAGCGTATTGGCGAAATTCAGTTTTTCCTGAGCATTCGGATCGAGCGGTGTGCCGTCGAAAACCGCCACGCAGATATCCACATCGAGCGCTGCCAAAGCGATTTCAAAGGTGTCGGTGGCCGAGCACATGGCAAAAAGAAATCCACCCTGGGCGATATAATCCCGCAGAGCCAACGCCACGGCCTTTTTCAATGCAGAAACCTGGGGGAATCCCTGTTGTTGGGCCATGGCTTCGTTTTTTTCGACTTCATCCCGGTACCAGGCGGTGTGGCGATAATTCGCCCAGAATTTGCCGAATTGGCCGGTAAAATCCTCGTGATGCAAATGGATCCAGTCGTATTGACGGATTTCACCGCTCAAAACTTCAGTGTCCCACACAGTAGTATAGGGAATTTCCGCGTAATCGAGCGCCAACAAGACCGCATCGTCCCAGGCCTGCTTGTTCGGAGGTGCGTAAATACAAATCTTGGGCGCTTTTTCGAGCAGAACCGAATCCATATTTTCACTCTCGATTTGCGCTTTGATTTGCAGAACCGCTACCGTCGAAAGTCGTTCATAAACCACGCCGCGCAGGCGCGCTTCGCTTTCCAGTGCAGGGTTTAGGGCGACAAGAAAGGAACCGCCGCGGTAATTGAGCAGCCATTCCACATCAATTCCCTGCTGGAGAGCATAATAAGCCAGACCATATGCCTTGAGGTGGTTGGTTTGCTGCAAATCCATCGGTATCAATAGCTCATCGGCCTTTGCCGTCATGCAGAAGAGCCAGAGCATGAAAGAAACAGTGGTTTTGCGCAAGAGGATCATCGCATATGCTCCTTTATTCGGCGCAATTCCCCGCGAATTTCTTCGATATAAATGCTTTTTGGGTAGCGGATTAGAAATCGGTCATAGACCTCTTGCGCTTGCTCATACCTTTGTAACTTTTCGGTATAGAGATAACCCATCATTTTAAGAGCCCATTCGCGATGTATACCGTCCGTTTCGGCTATTTCTTCCAACACGGCCAACGCGGCATCATATTTTGTCAGGTGAATGAAAGAGCTGACCTTCAGCCGTATCAAATCCTCTTTCAGCTGAGGGTGATCCTCCTCTTTGTCCTCTATCCATGCCAAAGCCTTGTCATGTTCACCTTGCCGCTGCAAAAATTCCGCTGCGCCATAGACAGCGATGGAAGCGGAATCAAAGTCGATGCGCTGCATCAGCATCAAAATTTCCAAGCCGTCATTCACCCAGGGATCGGCGAGATTCGAACCCGACAGAATGGGATCAAGTCTTTTTTCAACCTCTTTCGGTCGTCCCCGATAGAGTTCAATTCGGGCTCGCTCCAAAAGAGCCAGATTGTTTTCTTTTTCGCCAGGTATTTTCAGAATCTTTTCAATTTCCGTTTCGGCCATTGTCAGATCGCCGGCTGCGACCGCACAAAGGCCGAGTCGATGATGGATCAAAATCCGCTCGGCTTTCAATGGCGAGAGCTGCAACGCTTCCCGGTAGAGTTCTCGTGCACGATCGACCGCAAAAAATTGGTTCAATTCAATGTCTCCGGCCTCGATCAAAGCCTGAGCCGCTTCGCGAGAGCGCGGAAATCGACGGGCGAACTGCGTCAACGCTTCAACCGCCTGCGAATAGAGGTGTTGATGAACATATAGCTCGGCCAATCCGAGTTGCGCCTGCAACGAAAAGGGGCTGCCGGGAAAAGCAGAAGCAAGTTCTTGATAAACCCGTTGGGCGATCTGCACCTCCTCAGCCTGAGCAGAGGTGCGGGCGAAACTCAATAAAAGCGGAGCGGCCTGTGTTTGTTCGGATTTTGGCAAGGCGAAAAGGTGGCGCAAATAGGCCTCCATCGCCGATTGAAACTCGCTCCGTTGTTGATGGATTGCCGCTAAAATGCGAAACAAATCCGGTAACTCGTCTTTCCCTTTACCAAACTCTTCGAGTCCTGAGGCAATGGCTTTCCCCACGTCTGCATCGCTGCGGGATAAATCGAGTAAACGAGACTCGATAAAAGCCAGTTGTCGTGGATTGCGGCGCAAAAAGGTCATGTACTCGTGCACCACTTCCGGCCATTTCCCTCGCATGGAAAAGAGATGGGCCAATTCAAAAATATAGAGATCGTTATTCTTGAACTCTTTACGGGCGCGGAGATAGACGCCGATCGCCTCCTCATACAACTCGTGCTCGCTCAGCACGGAAGCGATCAAATCATAGACCTGATGATTTTTTGCATGATCATCCAGAATTGTCTGCCAGTGACGGAGCGCCTTATCTCGTTCGCCCTGGCGATAGCGGATATCCGCGAGATCGATTTCGTAACGCACATCCCGACTCATGCCCTGCAGCTTTTGCAGCAAATCCCGCCATTCATCATCGCGGTTTAGTTGCAAAAGGAGACGTTTGGCACTGTTATAACTGACCCGATCACTCGGATCGGAGAGGAGGATTTCGCGATAATAACGTGCGGCCTGCTCGATTTGACCGGCTTGTTCAAAACTCTGGGCCAGATTCGCATAATTTCTTCGAGTTCGGTCATCCAATGAGCCAATTGTTTGCGACTGGACCGGAATTCCAAGCGACAGCAGCAGCAAGAGGGCAAAGATTTGACTAATTCGGCTATTTTTCATCGCTTTTTTTCATCAACAATTTAAAATAGGCATTGATCAGCTCCCAATACTCCTCGGTATATCCTTCCTGTTTGGCGCGCAAAAGATCGTGCTTGAGATTGTGAAAGGCGTCAATCGGATCATCATCCAGCGGTGGTGGAGACGAGACAGAATAGGCTTTTCCGGTCTCCGCTACCCGCTGCCGACTGGTCTCCCGCTTATGCATCGATTTTTGCGCATCCAGCATGCGAGAGAGAATGCGGTTCTGCCGTTCAATGGTTTCCCGGCTCAATCTTTCCTGGCGTAAATCCGATTCGATCGATTCCATCTCTTGGGCGAGGTGATCGGGGTCGCCCAAGACACCCGATAAATCGTTCGCTTCACGTGCCAATTGTTGCATCGACTTTCGCACCCGCGCCTGGTTGTCCGCCAGGCGGGACATAGCCTGACGCTGCGCCAATGCCTGTAACAACCCCTGAGAAAGAGCCAGGCTTTCCTGGTTGATACCTTGCTGCATTTGAGCCATTTGCTGCATTTGCTGCATAAACTGCTCAAACGATAGACCCGCTCCACCCCCCTGGCTATTCATCTCCTGCATCTGCTGGGAAAGTTCCTGCATGGCGCCATTGAGTCCCGCCAGCGCGCCTGACTGTT
>JAFGJN010000198.1 GCA_016929055.1 Candidatus Zhuqueibacterota bacterium | reverse complement strand
TTGTCGGCAATAGTGGCCGGATTGCGCGGATCGTCTTCCGGAATACCGGCTTCAACTTTGCCCACCAGATCGGCGCCAACATCCGCGGCTTTGGTATAAATACCGCCGCCGACACGGGCGAACAGGGCCTGGGTGGAGGCGCCCATGCCAAAGGTCAGCATGGTTGTGGTGATGATGATCAGATTGTGCGTATCCTCAGCAGCGGGATAGACCCAGTTCAACACCCAGAACCAGGCCGAAATATCCAGAAGCGCCAGACCGACCACCACCAGGCCCATGACCGCGCCGCTGCGAAAAGCGATGCGCAAGCCCTGGTTGAGCGAATTGCGGGCGGCATTGGCGGCTCGTGCCGATGCATAGGTCGCCGTTTTCATGCCGAAAAAACCGGCCAGACCGGAAAAAAAGCCGCCGGTGAGAAAAGCGAACGGCACCCAGGGATTCTGAACGTTCAAGCCATAGGCCAGAAATGCAAAAAAGAGCGTCAGCACGACAAAGACCAGAAAAACGACCTTGTACTGCTGCCGCAGGTAGGCCATGGCGCCTTTGCGCACGTGTTCGGCGATCGTCGCCATGCGCTCGGTGCCTTCGCTTTCGCGCATCATTTGCTTGAAAAAAACCCAGGCAAAAACCAATGCCACGATCGAGGCGATGGGGACGACCCAAAAGAGTTGATTCAGCATAAACCCTCTCCGTTTTCGTGAGTGATTGTTAATTCATTTGTTTTTTTTAGAATCCAGGCCGGAGGCAATTGATCGGTGATAAAAATCGAAAATTAGCTATTAATATAGAGGATTTTTCCGTCAAAGTCAACAAACAATCAGGCAACAACGCTAAGCCGCGGTGGTTTGCTTCAGACGTCGAGGAACGGTGACCAAAAGCAGGCATCCGCCAAGCATCAGCAGCCCGGCCAGCCATTGCAGGGGTGTAAGTCTTTCGTCGAATAAAAAACGGGAGGCGACAGCGGTGACCAGAGCCGAGAGGAGGTTGACGGAAGAGGTGAGGGCGACCCCAAAATGTTTGATGGCGGTATAAAACAGAATATGGGCGATGACCAAGCCAACCAGTCCGCTGAGCAGAAGCAAGGCCAGGGAGATTGCAGGCATTGTCGCCAGCTGTTGTGGCCGACCGACCGAAAACATCAGGGTCAGTAGCCCGACCGAGGTGAGGCTAGATACCATACCATAGGCTGTTCGGGCATCGATGGTCGATAAAAACCGCCGCACAAACAGCTGATAGACGGCGAGGAAAAGACTACAGAGCACAACCAGGACGATGCCGAGCCTCTCTCCGCCACCAAGCGGCTCTCCCCCGCCCCGCACCATAAGAACAAAGCCGGACAGAGCCAGAAATAATCCGCCCCAAAACAGTGCCTGGCGAATAACCGCTCTCTCATCGGCAAAGAGAAGAAATGAGCCGATGACCACCCACAGGGTGGAGAGGCGAACCAGAAAAGAGATCAATCCCGGATCGACGAAATAGGGCGTCCAGGCCCAGAGAATCTGACCGCACAGATTGAACACCGCCGGCAACAAAGCCAGACGCCAATGCGCGGCGACCAACCGGCCAGTGCGATATTCACGCCACAACCAGGGCAACAGCACGAGCGCAGCGAATGGATAACGGACACCGTTCGCTGTCCAGGCATCGATATAGCCGGTGAAATGCTTGAGAAACAGCGGCACCGATCCCCAAAAAAAGACCGACCCGAAAAGTGCGGCATAGGCAGGCCAACCGCTTTTTTTGGGTAAGGTCATCAGAACGGCTTATTCCACGCCGCGGATCTTTTGCACAAACTGGGAGCGCAAATAGTGCTCGGGCGTACGCGTTTCAGCAAAAGAGAGAGTGCCGCGGAATTGTTCGATGGTCTCAAAGGCGTGTTCGTGCATCCAGTGTTTGAGTTCCTCGAGCCAGGTTGGAATGATCTTGACGCCGTTTTGGTAGAAAGCCGAAGCCACCTGAACCACCTGTGCGCCTGCGAGAAGCATCTTGATCAGATCGCGACTCGTGTGCACACCTGTTGTGGCAGCCAATTCGCCCGAAATCTTGCCGGCCAGCAAGGCGATCCAGCGCAGCACCAGATGGCTCTCGGCCGATGTGCTGAACTGAAAAGTGGTGGTCAACTTGATCGCATCGATATCGATATCCGGTTGGGTAAAACGATTAAAAAGTACCAGAGCATCGGCACCGCGGCGGCAGAGTTCATAGGCGACAAACGGCAGAGAAGCGAAATAGGGCGCGATTTTCATCGCCACCGGAATCCGCACCTTTTCCCGTACCGCCTCGATGATCTCGAAATAGGTGTGCTCCACTTCCTGCGAACGCATATCGGTATCGACAACGGAAGGATAGACATTCAGCTCCAGCGCATCGGCGCCTGCCGACTCGATCTGCGCCGCATAACTGGGCCACCATTGGGCAGAGATACAATTGATGCTGGCGATTACCGGTATATCGACGTTTTTTTTCGCCGTTTCGATCAGCCGGCAATAATCGCGCGGACCGTACTGGTGCTGCATTTCGCTGCGCAGGTAATCGTACACTTCGGTGTGGTAGGAGAGGCTCGACTCCATTCCCCAGTCTTCCTGTGCAATCGCCTCCTCGAACAGACTCTTCACAACCACCGCACCGGCCCCCGCATCCGCACATGCCCGAATGCTCTCCGCGGATTTGCTCAGGCCGCTGCTGGCGACGACGATGGGATTTTTCAAGGGCAGATTGAGATAACGCGTACGCAGACTGGGCATAAGAGATCTCCTTCATGGATGGTTGGTCTATCTCCCGGTGTTTCAAACCGGCGATGTATCCGTGTTGCACCGGATAAAAAATGGACGTCGTTAAATAAACAGACAGGGTCGCTTAAAAATATAAAAAATAGCGATCATTTGAAAAGGTTTTTTTACAGTGTGGGTACTAATTTGGCAGTTTGTGTTTTACCAGCGATAGTGGCGAATATGTTCGCCGCGTTCCTGAATACCGATCATGGATTCGATACCGATGTCGATATGCAATTGGGTGAAATCGTCAAAGACTTTTTTCGACGACGCTTTGGTCTTGATGCCGCCGCGGCGCAACGGCAAATCCGAGACCAGCAACAGCGCGCCGATCGGCACTTTGCTGACGAAACCGACAGAAAAAAGCGCCGAACTCTCCATGTCGATAGCGATGGCCCGCTCTTCATAGAGCTGCTTTTTAAAGATTTCGTCAAACTCCCAAAAGCGATAGTCGGTGGTATGCACCACACCCGTTCGGTAATCCAGTCCATGCTCCACGATGACCTGGCTGACAAATTTCTGAATCTTGAATGTCGGCAATGATGGGACCTGGGGCGGAATAAAATGGCGGGAAACACCCTCGTCGCGAATAGCCGCCACGGGCAGGATAAAATCTCCGACCTTGAGCGAGCGATGCAGTCCACCGCACATGCCGAGCAGCAGGACCGCCTGCGGCTCGACGGTGCTCAGGCACTCGATGGTGAGCGCGGCTGTCGGTGAACCGATTTTAAAATCGATCATGCTGACGTTGATACTCGGACAATGGTGAGCAGCGATAACCGAGCCATGGGTGCGAACACCGCCGTGGCGATCCTGAAAGACATCGAGATAACGTTGAAAATTGGTCAGGATGACATAAGGTTGAAAAGCGCTCGCATCCGAGCCGGTATAGCGCTCGAGTATTTCCCGTCCGATCTTTTGCTTTTTGGGATTGCGATACATGAGGTTGCGCTGAAAGGGATAGCGATCATCGGTTTCCATCGGAGCCTCGATCGGGTTTGTTTGCCGTTCCGACGCAATATAGGTATTTCTGCGGGCTTTTTCATTCTTTTTTTTCAGGCCGTCCGGGTTTTAAAAAAAGCCCCGCTATCGAAATTTTTCGATTGCAGCGGGGCCGATCATTTTTTGGACGTCTTGCAGGGGCTATCAATCCCAACGGGTGGTCTTGGCATCGGTGCTCATCTGTTCCAGTCGTTTTTGAATGATTTCGTCGCGGTTTTTCTGTCGTTCAGCCAGCCGCTCTTTAAGCGATTCCAGCCGTTGTTCCAGTTTTTCGACCTCGTGCTGCCGTTCATTTTCGCGCAAATCAAAGAGTGTACCGAGCACTTCCTGGAGTTCATTTTTCAATTCGGCGGCCTGTGGTGGCTGGGCTTCCCGGATTTGTCGTCCCAGCTGGCGAGCAGTACTCTCGAGCTGTTGAATCTCGACTTGACGAGCATGGCGTTGGGGGTCGCGTTTTTTGAGCGCTTGCATGCGCATCATACGCTGATGCACCCGTCCGATCTGTCGCCGAAAAGTTGCGGGATTTTCGTCGCGCAAGGTTTGCAGACGTTCGGCGGCCTGAGGATCCAATTCCTGCATATAGTTCAGCGTGTCGTCGATCTCTTCCGGCGTCAGAGGCCGAAACGCTTCGGCCGATTCCGGAGCGCGCATAGGGTGGTCATGCTGAGGTTTTTGTTGCGCTTGCACATCGACTGCGCCCCCTATAGCAAACCAAAGCACCAGAGCCAAAACCCAACCTTTGATCTTTTTCATCTCGATCTCCATTTCTGTCATTTTTTCTTTGCAAACTTTATTTTTCACAGCAAAATCGACCTGTTTGATCGCAGAAGCGGCCCTTTCCCGATCAGAAATATAATTCCGTATCCGCAAAAAGAAACAGTTCCTCTTCCAGTTGCAGCAGCGACTCGTTCATCGTCATCAGAACCGAATCGATGGCCGTGCCGCCATAGTCGAGCGGATCCGCCTTCATCCATAATGCATCGACCATTCGCTTTTCCGATACAGGTTCGCCGGAACTGCTCAAGAGTGCTTTCAGGCCTGGCAGGGCGATTTCGTGCCCACCCAAACCCATTGCGGCGAGGATCAGGGCTGCAGCAGCGACACGGATCCAAAGCCGCTGCCCAAAGATTCGCTTTTGCGGATAGCGCGTCGCCGCTTCGATCATTCGTTCAAAACGCATTTCATCGATATCCGCTGCAGGGGCCTGGCGGTATTTCGCCAGTGTTTTTTGGCTTTGTTGCAGCCAATCGCGGCATGACGAGCACTGCTTCAGATGCAATTGCCATTTCCGCTGTTGAGCCGGAGACAGGCTTGCATCGATAAACAACCAAACCTCTTTGTGAAATCCCTTGCACAGATGTGATTGTTTTCTAGTCATCCCGATAGTGTTCCATTCGCTTTTGGAGTTTTTTGACGGCCTGATTCATTCGACTGAGAACCGTATTGAGCGGTTGTCCAAGCAAGGCGGCGATTTCCTTGAAGGTCAATTCGCCGTCCAAACGCAGCAGAAAGACCTGCCGCTGGTTCTCGGGCAATTCCTCGAGCGCCCGGTGCATGTACCGGCGCCGCTCATCGAGTTCCAGCCGCCTGGTCGGATCATCCGGGCTTTGCCATTCGGGAAGCACGTCGCTGTAAAAGAGTCGACCATCCTTGCGGCGCCGTTTTTGATCCACCGCGGTTCGGTAGGCGATTTGCATGACCCAGCTGGAAAAACGATTGCCGAGCTTGAACGTACCGATTCGCGTCCATATCTTGATCAGCGTTTCCTGCAAAGCGTCCTCAGCCAATGCCCGATCACCGCACAATCGCAGGAGAAATGCAAAAAGTGGCCGGCGATAAGGCTGCACCAATCGGGCAAAAGCATCGGCATCACCATTGCGGCACTTGACGATCCAGTCGGTCTCTTCCATGGTCGATTCCGTTTCTAGTTCCATTGGATATACGCAACGAGAAAAAGTTTATTGCATTTTTTCATCTCTTGCCTCATTTTTTTAGCGCCAAAAACGCTCCATGGAAGATAGGGCCACTTTTGGTTGTTATTCGGAAAGAAGCGCAAGCACTGTGTGTAACACCGGGCATTCGAAGAAAAAGAGCTCGTCGCACCATTGCCCCGTTTCGCAGGAAAATGCGGACTTTTCGCTCAATAACCAGGAGGTGTACGGAATGGAGCTCGAAAACAAAGTCGCTCTGGTAACCGGAGCAAGCAAAGGCATCGGCCGGGCGATTGCCCTGCAATTGGCCCGCAACGGCGTGCATGTCGCCCTGGTGGCGCGCAATGCGGATCTGCTGCAGCACGTTGCTCAACAGATTGAAGCGCTGGGGGTACGTGCGCTGCCGATTGCAGCGGATATCAGGCTGGAATCAGAGATTGTATCGGCGGTGCACCGAACGGTGAAGACATTTAATCGGTTGGACATTCTGGTCAACAACGCCGGCATCGGAAAATTCCATTCGATTGCGGAAATGCCCACCCAAGCCTGGGATGAAATGTTCGAGTTGAATATGCGGGGATTGTTCCTGATGACGCGTGAGTGCTTGCCTCACCTTCGCCGGTCTAGCGAATCAGCCGTCATCAACATTGCATCCCTTGCCGCAAAAAACGTATTCAAGACCGGCGGCGGTTACGCGGCTACCAAGCATGCGGTGCTGGCATTCAGCCGATGTTTGATGCTGGAAGAGCGACAAAACGGCGTACGGGTTCTAGCTATCTGTCCGGGATCGGTGGACACGGACTTTTTTGACACCGAGACGAGCGGACGCGCCCATTTTATGCAGCCCCAGGATGTGGCGGATTCAATCCTGACCATGCTGCACCTGCCACAACGCGCGATGATGAGCGAAATTGATATTCGTCCCAGCAATCCCGCAAAGGCTTGAGCGTCGGTTGATCTGTTCAATCCTTTTGATAGTATTTGAGCGACAAAACCGAGGTTTCTTTGGCGCTCGAAAGGACGATATTGGTGATGGTGTTGGTGACCCCGGGCCATTGTTGAATCTGCATCAACAATTTCTCCAGCGTTTCGGTGGTTTTGGTGCGCACTTTGAGCAAAAATGTGCCCTCGCCGGTAATGGAATGGCATTCGAGGATTTCGTCGTTTTGGGTGACCTTGTCGATGATCTCGTCATAATCCTTGGTGGAAGCAACACGGATGATGACAAAAGCGGTGACTTCAAGACCGACGCGATGCGGATTAACGACTGCATTGTAGCCCTGGATGACGCCGGCAACTTCCATCTTGTGCATCCGCTCACTGATCGACGGGATGGACAATTTGACTTCTTCCGCCAATTTGTTGCGTTTTGTTCTGCCGCGTTCCTGGAGTATCTCCAGGATTTTTAAATCGATCGAATCGAGCTTGTCGGCATGCATAGTATCTCCCGCCAGAAGGTTCGTTGTGAAAAATGGATTGCCAGTCAAACAATTCCGGCAACTTTGGTCAATCGATCCCGTCGAGTCCTGTCGATCGCTTCCATCACTGCGGAATCCGCCTTGCAAGCAGCGCAATCCACGCCCGTTTGCGGATCGAGCTTGCATAAAAAGTTATTAAATAGAAGCAAATAATCAACATAATTTTTTTAACCCAAATCCGGTGTTAGAGCTTTGGTTCTCTGTTTTTGGCCGAATAGGCATGACCGGTCTTGACATTTTAAGGCTATTTGTTTATTTTTAAAAATCTTTGGCGAATTTCTATGGATCCGGCAGGACAAAAATATGTACCTTCGACATCTGTATCATCCCGAGCGCTTTCACGGAGACGGTGTGCGGCCTCCGTTCTTTGAAGGCTGGTATTTCAAACTGGTGACTGCCGATGCGGCTCAGGCCATTGCCATCATCCCCGGTGTTCATGTGACGGAAAACCAATCCCACGCCTTTATTCAGCTATTCGACAGCCAAACAGGCAAGGCTGTTTATCACCGGTTTCCACTCGATGCATTTCATGCCGCGCGCAAAGGCTTTGACCTGCGGGTCGGCGCCAATCGATTCTCCGCTCAGGGAATCGAGCTCGATCTGGCGAATGATGACCAGTCTGTGCGCGGTCGAATCGCGTTTTCTTCTTTTTGCCCCTGGCCAATCCGCTTGTTTTCGCCGGGAGCTATGGGTCGTTATGCCTGGGCACCCTTTATGCAATGTTATCATGCCGTCCTCAGTTTTGAACACGCGCTGCAGGGCGCTCTGTGCATGGGGAATCAAACGATCGATTTTTCAGGCGGACGCGGATATGCGGAAAAAGACTGGGGGCACGGTTTTCCGTCGGCCTATATCTGGATGCAATGCAACCATTTTCAGCAGGCCGGTGTCAGCCTTTCGCTTTCCATCGCCGTCATACCCTGGCTGCGACGATCTTTTACTGGTCTACTCGCCGGCCTGTGGATCGACCGAAAACTGATCAGGCTGACCACCTATACCGGTGCCCGTGTGGAAAAACTGGCGATCGAACCTGCGGGTGTCGAGACGGTTATCGCCAACCGTCGGTATCGTCTTTCGGTGAAAGCTCATTCGGGGAAAACTGTTGTGCTTCAGGGGCCGAAGCTGAACGACATGGGGCGAAGCGTGAAGGAGAGCTTGTCGGCGCGAATCGAGGTTCATCTGGAGGATCGCCACACTGGCCAGCGGTTCTTTTCCGGTAACGGACATTCGGCAGCTCTTGAAATCGAAGGGGGGCAACAGGATTTGTTCGTGTCCGATCTCAGCAGAGAAAAAACCGCCGGCCGAGGCTGGAAAAGAGCTGGTCGATCAAAGCGATAACCGCCAGCGCCACCAGAGCGAACGCCAGGAGCCGCCAATCGAGGTTGAGATTCAGAAAAAGAGTGTGCACAGAGGTCAGCACGCGCTCATCGATCCACCGGGTATCGATCAGGGACAGTCGAATCCGTTCGAAAACAGCAATCGGGTCGACAAAATAAGCCGACACAGCCGCAAAGAGAGCCAGTCCCACGCCATAAAAGGCCAAGCGAGCGCCCAACACCAGTCGCTGCCGCCTTGAAAAAGAGACCTGCGCCCGCCCCAGAATCTGCTTGCGGGTTTCGAGTGGCAGTTCATAACCCGGGTTCGTGGATAAAACTGAAAAGAGCACCCGAAAGCTTTCGGCTCGCCGCCGGCAAAACAAACACTGTTTCAAATGGGATTCGATCCGCAGCCGATCTCTTTGAGGCGAATCGTGCTCGAGCCAGGCCTGTAATTCTCGATCATTCGGATGGGTCTCTTTCACAATGCCTCCTGCACACTTGGTCGATTCAACTTTTGCCTCACGCGGGCACGAGCGCGATGCAAATAGTTTTTAACCGTGCCTTCGGGCAGATCGACGATGCGGCTGATCTCTGCAATCCGCATATCGTCCACATGATAGAGCGTCAACAAGGTGCGATAGAGCAGCGGCAGGGCCGCGATCTCTTTGTCGACCCGCTCCAACAACTCTCGGCGCTCAATCTGCAAAATCAAATCCGCTTCTTCGGCACCCATACCGGTTCCCGGCTCTTCCGGCAAATCCTCGTATAAAGACGGCCGTTTTTTTTGCAAGCGATGAAGACAGGTGTGATAAGCGATACGGCCGATCCAGGTGGATAATTTGCATTCGAAACGAAAACGATCCAGACCCTGAAAAACCCGCATAAAAATATCCTGGCATACATCCTTCCGATCGGCGTCCGGAATCAAACGATAGACAATATGGCAAACCAATCCTTCGTACCGCTCCAGCAGCTTTTCGAACGCATGGGTTTTACCGGCGCGGACGGCGGCGACCAGTTCCCGCTCATGTGATTCCACCGCAAGTCCTATTGTGTGGGCTTTTATTGATTAGACCGAAGAATCGGCAAAAAGTTGCATGGTTTTTGGGCAAATGGAAAATAGGTAACGCCCATTCCTGTCCAAAAATGATTCCCGGATTCTGCGTCAACAGATTCCAATAGCTAGTATCATATTAATTTTAATGTGTTTGCAGTATTCATCATTTCCACCCGATTGGTGAAAATATCATATTGTTTTTATTGGGGATTCGGCGATTCGCACCGAATCCGGGTGATTTAGCAGGAATGATTTAACTCATAATAATCATAAATTTATAACGAACGGTAAAATTGCAAACCTGTTTTTTGATCCCTGAAAAGGATGGCTGTTTTTACATAAATTAGAATGTTCGGTGTCCCCCAATGGGACACCAGTGGGGAATGACACCTTTTTTTGCAACCCTTTTATGAG
>JAFGJN010000197.1 GCA_016929055.1 Candidatus Zhuqueibacterota bacterium | reverse complement strand
GCGCTGGCTGCTCGAATGGGCCGAGATGACGGTTGACGGCGCCATTCGCCACCGAATGTGGGGTTGGACGCCCCACAACTATGCCCAACCGCAATTCGCCAATTGGCGGGATGTCGACTGGCATCACCGGCTGTGCAGCAAGTTTTTAAATTCCTGATTGATAAGTTGCTGTTAATGGAAATCTCTTGCAGGCATCGATCAAAATAACTATCATTTAAATAAAGCAGGTTGGGTAAACACCAATTGATCGGAAATGGGAGAACCCGACTTGGCGGCGGCCACCGAATCTCGATGGTTTGACACCCGGATTCGGTGCAAAGCACCGAACCCCCAATAAAAACAACCGTGTAAATGCACCTAATGGGTGGGAATAATAGTCGCTGTAACTCAATCAAAATTATAAATATAGTGTTGTCTGGATTCTGTTAACACAGAATCCGGGTGACACTTTAGAATTCGAGTAGGTGTATGGAACCGATACTTACAATCGGTATTATTTTATTTTCAGGTTTTATTGTTGGCTCGTTATGTATGCATTTCGGGCTACCCAGAGTTACAGGATATATTCTCGCCGGCCTGATTCTCAACCCCCAGTTAACCCGTTTCATTCCTGAAACATTCATCGACCATACCAGTCTTGTTACAAATATCGCCCTATCTTTTATCACTTTTTCTGTCGGTGGGACATTATTGTTTTCAAAAATTCGCTCTTTTGGAAAATCGATACTTTTGATCACTCTTTTTGAATCCGAATTCGCTTTTTTCTTCGTTGCGATCTTTTTAATCCTGTTCGGCCCCCTATTCATTTCTGAACCTGAATTGAGCATGTGGTCCGTTCTTATCCCAATGGCTTTACTATTGGCCTCTCTTGCTTCTCCTACCGATCCATCAGCCACTCTTGCTGTTGAACACGAATATCGGGCAAAAGGTGAAGTTACGTCGACAATTATGGGCGTCGCAGCATTGGATGACATTCTTGGAATTATCAATTTTAGTCTCGCAATCGCTGTGGCTGGCATTTTCATGTCCCATCAACCTTTTGGCCTTTTTTCGATTGCTCAACCATTCATTCGAATATTCGGATCTATTGTGGCCGGATGCTTTTTTGGGGTTATTCTAAATGTTTTGATAAAAATGATAAAAAGCGAAACAGAAGGCACCATGATCACGCTTATCATCAGTCTCCTCGCCCTATGTTATGGGATTGCTGGAAAGCTCGGAGCGGATGAGCTGTTGTCAACAATGACCATGGGAATTATTGTTGTTAACTATAATATCAAAAGTGAAAAAATATTTACGATGCTCGAGCGGTATACCGAAGAACTGATTTTCGTCCTCTTTTTTACACTGAGTGCAATGCACCTGGATTTTTCAGTTCTGGCATCGAATTACATCTTTATAATCGCGTTTGTAATTTTTCGCTTCATCGGGAAATTTGCTGGTACAGCTGCAGGTGGCAAGCTGTCAAAATCATCTTCAAAGGTACAAAAATATGCAGGCGGAGGCCTGATACCTCAGGGCGGAATTGTCATCGGCTTAGCATTGGTTATCAAACAAAACCCTCATTTTATCTCCGTCTCGGATATCATCTTGAATGTGATCATCGGTGCAACCATTATACACGAAATTCTCGGCCCAATTCTTTCGAAATATTCGCTAGAGAAAGCCGGAGAGATTCATGTTCGTCAAAGGAAAAGACGGCAAGACTCTTGACAGTGCTGAAAGCCAGTTGATAACTAGAAAAAATATCTCGCAAAAACAGGAGAAAGATCCATAGAGTCTTTTCACTCAAGTGCGGTTGGGCTCTCGCCATCTTTACCATATTGTACATCATCTGCATCGGTCTCGGCAGGGGTGTCCGAATATTCTGCATTATGTTAGGCTTGTCGGCCGGGTGGTAGGTAGCCAGGAGGATTGCAGCTCACCTCCTCAACACCGGACAGATATTGAGCAAGATGGTTCAGGGGGCAGTTCTGACGACCTCTGCTTTGACTTTTATCGGCATGACAGTATTGTGGGGGCAGTGTATCAGGTTCCTGTTTGATCCGGCCGCAGATCTGGCAAGTTTTATCGGCAGGCTGGTATTGATCATCGCGACAAACGCGAGATTGGGTTATCAGGCGAATCTTGAGGGGGGATGATGAAACTCACTGCCGACAACCATCAACGAACCGCTGGAGGAATCTGCTGCTTAATATTCGCGCTCATCGCCTTCAACGCTATCGAAAGTCGGGCGCAGAAGGCACTTTGCTTTCGAGTCGACATGCGAGAACCCATCGAGTGCGGACTCTTTTCACCATTGGATAGCGATCAGGTCATCATCAGGGGAAGTTTTAATGACTGGTCAGGGAATGACTATTGCTTAACCGATATTGATCAGGACGATATCTATGAAAATAGTTTTCGTATTGATGCCGATTCTGATAGCATCCACGAATTCAAATATCTTATTATTAAATCCAATGGACAGGAATTGTGGGAAAAGCGTCCCAATCCGAACAATATGCCCTATGGGAACCGATCGATCGATTCGACGCTGAACCGCATCGATGATTTTGATTTCGACAAATACTTTCTCGGTGCTATCGGTAAGGATGTGGTTTTTTCTGAAAAAGAAATCAAAAATGATTTTATACAATTCAGGCGGACGCTCGAAGACCAGCACTGCTGTCTATATGAATACACCAGCAAACCGAAACTCGACAGTCTATTCGACTCTCAGTTTCGATTGCTCACCAGACCGCTATCCGCAGTCGAGTTTTATCGAGTTCTCACACCGATCACGGCAAAAATTGGCTGTGGACATACGGCGGTTTGGATGGCAGGCGGATACTGGGATTTGGGAAAGAACAAACTTTTTCCGTTGACAATCCGCTTGATCGCGGGTGAGGTTGTGGTGGCCGGCAGTTATGCAGATTCGGTCGTCATGGAAAGAGGAAGTATTTTGCAGGAAATCGATGGCGTCCCCGTTTCCAGGATCCTCGCAGAAATGCGCGCAAACTATTCCGCCGATGCGATGAACCGACATTTTATCGATTCTCAAATCGAGCGCAGATTTCCTTTGATCTATGCCAGGCGATTTGGATTTAAGGATAAATTTCAAGTTACTTACACTCTGCCGAATAAAGAGAGCAGCGAGATCATGGAGCTTTCACCCGCTTCAATTTCTGCAGTTCGGGCTGTGGTGTTTAGCAATTTCAACCACCCTCCTCTGCACATGAAAATGATCGACAGCGAAAC
The DNA here is from genome assembly GCA_016929055.1 of Candidatus Zhuqueibacterota bacterium. Lineage (GTDB taxonomy): Bacteria > Zhuqueibacterota > Zhuqueibacteria > Residuimicrobiales > Oceaniaggregativiventaceae > Sulfursilanivivens. The sequence continues at coordinate 17,203 of JAFGJN010000197.1, read as the reverse complement.
TGTCCTCCTAAAGATCCCAACTTTTATCTATTACGACAGGGTCCCGTTTTTTACAAATTTCATCGATAGTTGTTTTGCTGTTATTCGGCAAAAAAGCTTAAAACAATTAATCCTCGATTTGCGAGGGAATGATGGTGGCGACCCGTTTTGTGCAGCGCCGTTATTTTCCTATCTGCAAAAAAGCCCAACACGCTACTTTGCCGAGCCCTATGGCAAGTATGCAGAATTGGCAAGGCCTCTGCCGTTGCCCGAGAATCATTATCGCGGTGAATTGTTTACTCTTATCGACGGGCGATGCTTTTCGACCAACGGCCATTTTTGTTCCTTGTTAAAATATCACAAGATCGGTCAATTTGTCGGCACAGAAAGCGGCGCAACCTATAAATGCAATTCCGGGAAAAACACAGAAATTCATCTGCAAAACACCCGTATCATCCTGACTTTTGGCCGCAGCACTTTTGCCGCAGCAGTTGAGGGAATGGACAAGACAAAACCCATTGTACCGGATATCCCGGTCAGAGAAACAGTTCAGGATTTCCTTGCGGATAAGGATCTTTTTATCGAAACGGCGTTGCAGCAAATAGCCCGCAAAAACAAGTTTGGAGGAAACCGATGAGTTTTTCGCGCAGAGAATTTATTCGAACAACAGGGCTGGGGACAGCAGGCCTGACTTTGCCGCTCGCCCTTTCGTCCTGCCGATGGGGAAAAACGAAACCGAACATCCTTTTTATCATGAGCGATGATCATGCCGAACAAGCAATCAGCTGCTACAGCGATAAACTGATCGACACGCCCCATATCGACCGCATTGCCCGCGAGGGCATTCGCTTTGAAAACAGCTTTGTGACCAATTCGATCTGCGCGCCCAGCCGGGCGACGCTGTTGACCGGAAAATACAGCCATATCAACGGTTTGCGCGATAACCGGGATGAATTCGATGGCAGTCAGCCGACTTTTGTCAAGCAACTCCAAGCAGAAGGCTATTATACCGCTATCGTCGGGAAATGGCATCTGAAAACCGATCCCACCGGATTTCATCAATGGGAGATTTTGGTCGATCAGGGTGAATATTACAATCCGATTTTTATCGAAAACGGCATCAAAAAACAGCATACAGGCTATACGACCGACTTGATCACAGACAAGGCGATCGAAATGCTGCAACAACGGGACTCAAAAACACCCTTTTGCCTGTTGGTCCATCACAAGGCCCCGCACCGCAACTGGATGCCGAACAGCAAACATTTGAAAGCTTTTGATGACCGGGTTTTTCCGATCCCTGAAACCCTTGCTGACGATTACGCTGACCGCCCCGCTGCCGAAAAAGCGGATATGCGAATTGCCGACATGTATCTCTCCTATGATTTTAAGCTGCAAAAGGGGTATTATGACCAGGAAACCGGCACCGGTGGCAACGCCGAATTCGCCGGTCGAATTGAAGAATCCTGGCAGGCAACTCTTGACCAATTGACCGAAGAGCAGAGAAAAGCCTGGGATGCTCATTATGAACCGATGAGCGAAGAATTCAAAAAAACCGATCTTTCCGGCAGGGAATTGCAGGAATGGAAATACCAGCGTTATATGCAGGATTACTTGAGCTGTATTCTATCCGTCGACGAAAATGTCGGCCGATTGCTCGATTATCTCGACAGAACCGGCCTGGCTGAGGATACGATTGTGATCTATACATCGGATCAAGGCTTCTATCTGGGCGAGCACGGGTGGTACGACAAACGATTCATGTATGAAGAATCATTGAGCATGCCGCTTGTGATGCGGTATCCACGGAAAATCCAGGCCGGTCAAGTGGCGAAAGAGATGGTTTTGAATCTCGATTTCGCACCGACTTTGCTCGATTTTGCCGGCGTGGATATTCCCAAAGAAATGCAGGGAGAATCCTTTCGCCCTCTGACCCAGGGCAGAGCTCCGGCAGATTGGCGGAAATCCATCTATTACCATTACTATGAATATCCCCATGGCTGGCACAACGTGATGCGGCATTACGGCATTCGGACGCAGCGCTTCAAGTTGATCCATTTTTACCATGACATCGATTATTGGGAGCTGTATGATTTGGATAAAGATCCGCATGAGCTGAGTAATGTCTATTCGGATCCTGCCTATACGGATACCGTTCGCGATTTGAAAATCGAACTGCAAAATCTGCAGAAAAAGTATGGCGCCTAAAAAATTAACCCCGGGGTTAATTTTTTAGGTCAGAATGTCGCCAACCAGCCGCCGTCGATGTAAAGAATCTGGCCGGTGATGAATCGCGCTGCTTCCGATGCCAGGAAAACCACGGCGCCGGCAAAATCATCGGGCTCGCCCCAGCGCCCCAGAGGTGTCCGCTGCTTGACCCAGCTATCGAACGCCTCATCCTCGTAGAGCGGCCGGGTCATTTCGGTGCGAATGTATCCCGGCCCGATGCCATTGACGCGAATGCCGAACTCGGCCCAGTCCACAGCCAGAGCACGCACCAATTGACGAATGCCGCCCTTGGAAGCGGTATAGGCCGATGTGGTCTTGCGCGCCGCTTCGCTCATCAGCGATGCGGTCAGAATGATCGACCCTCCTTTGCTCAAGGCGATCCGCTCGCGGGCAAAACACTGCGACAACACATAAGGCGCTGTCAAATTCACCGCGATAACGCGGTTGAAATCCGCCAATGCGATCTCATCCGCCCGGCCGCGGCACTGGATACCGGCATTGTTGACCAGGATATCGATACCGCCCATCTCTTGCGAAACCCCTTGGTAAAGATCGAGTAAACCATCGGCGTCTATCAGGTCATAAGAATAAACGCGACACCCCGACCGCTCAGTTTGCAACGCCTGCAGCGCCTGGTCATTCTTTCGCTCATCCCGTCCGAGAACAGCCACTCGCACACCGGCGCGCGCCAGTCCCAGAGCCATCCCCAAACCGATTCCAGTGTTGCCACCCGTCACCAGTGCCGTTTGCCCACATAAATCCCATCGACTCGCTTTCATTTTCGACTCCTCGAATCCTCTATCAGTTGTTCCACATAATCCTCCCCTTAACAAACCACTTTTTTGTTCAATGTCAAGCACAATCTGACGCAGTGTTTTCCCTCGTGCGGTCCAAAGGCCTCCTATCAATCGCCAGGCAATCGGCGGCTTTTGCATCCCAATCAACTGAGTTCTTTTTTTTCAAATTATGATCGCTTTTCACTTCTATCCAAAATAGATTTTAGGAGCATGATCATTTAGCTGAAAAACAGAAATTTGGGTCAAACGGCAAAATAGCGAACCTGATCTGCAGTTTATGAAAACCTCTATTGTTTTTACATCAGATCGGTTGAGTGGTGTCCTCGTTTGGAACACCAGTGATCGCTTTTGCGCTTTCACATTCTGCGGAGCGACATTTCGTTTCCGCTCAAGCCCCCCTGATTCAATCCAGGAAGATCAATTCAGACCAGCAGCGAAAAGCTGTGTCATCCATCTGAATGAACCCGTCGAGCTGGATCCCCGATAAATTGCATTTAATTTTTTGTTATTTATAGCTTTGAACAAACGCCTCGATTCGCCCATCAAATAAAAATGGTGCGTAAATCGACCGCATGCTGCAACTCGGGCCGTCGATCGACGCATAATCGATGCCCATCCATCCAGTGCATGCACGGATTTGGTTGATTTTTGTTGACATTACCCGGCGTTCTTTTTATATTGGGCCAAGGAAATGATCGATTTTGATCGTTTTACAATTTCAGGGAACAAGACCATGAACAAAGCGGCACGCCGCCGTTTTATTCTCCACACCCTCGACAAACGCGCCAGCATCGACATTGAAACCATCGTCGAAAAGTGTCACGTCTCCGCTGTCACGGCCCGTCGCGATCTGGAAGCCCTGGCTCAGCAGCAGCTGCTGCTCCGCACCCATGGCGGTGCCATGCGCGACGAATCCGTCAGTCATCTCTTTAGCTTTGTCCGCCGCATGGACGACAAAAGAGAATACAAAACCGCCATCTGCCGCTTTGCCGCTCGATTGGTCACTGACGGCGACACTCTGCTCCTCGACTGCGGCACAACCGTCTTTTATCTCTGCCCGTTTCTCGCCAAAAAGAAAAATTTAACCGTGATCAGCAATTCACTGGCTGTAGCGGCTGAACTGGCGCGTTTTTCTCACATCAAAGTCATTGTCATCGGTGGCGAAATTCTGGCGGAAAGGCGGGCGACCTATGGTCCCACGGCCCTGGCCCAGATCGCGAGTTATCATGCTGACCACGCTTTTATCGGTACCAACGGACTCTCACGAGCAGGTGGTCTGAGTTCCTACGACGAAAACGAAGCGCGAATTGTGACAGCCATGGCTCGAGCGGCAGATTCAGTTGTTCTCTTGTGCGATTCCTCTAAAATTGAAAAAAATTCGGTTTTTAAATTCGCCCCCCTCTCCCTGGCAGATATCATTGTCACCGATAAAGAGATCGATCCCGAAATTATCCACCTCTACCAAAACAACGGGATCAATCTGATGATCGCCGACAGATAATTGCACAGAACGGCGATTGTTTAACCTGTATCCGTCCGGCGAATGGTGGTGGCGGATTAGCGATCGACTGGAGATAACCATGAGCAAAGAGTGGTGGAAATCGAGCGCCCGGGGCATACCCGAAATCAAAACACCTCTTCCCGGACCTCGCTCGAACGAATTGTCACAAAAAACCTCGCGCTATTTCAAAGGTCTCAGTTCGCAGGTCAAGCTTTTTCCCGTCTGTTTCGCCGAGGGGCACGGCATCACCCTGACCGACGTGGACGGCAACCGTTATCTCGACTTTTCTTCCGGTATCTATGTCACCTCTCTCGGCCACTGCCACCCAAAAATCTCGGAAGCCGTGGCGCACTGGGCGAAAACGCTGATGAATTGCCACGATTTCAGCACGCCAGTCAAGGAAAAACTGGTGGAAAAGGTTGCCCAGGTGCTGCCCGGTAATCTCAACGGCATGCAACTCTACAGCGACGGGACCACAGCGGTTGAAGCCGCTCTTCGCGCCGCCCGGGTTATCACCGGAAAACACGAATTCATCTCTTGTTTTCGCGATTTTCACGGCAAGACCCTGGGCGCTGTCAGCTGTGCGCGAATGGCGCGCGGCGGTGTGCTCTCGTATGCCCCTACCCGGGCTCCTGGTTTCTATATGGTGCCACGTCCCGACCCCTACCGCCCGCTTTTTACCTGTGCGGATGGCACCATCGACACCGATGCGTATATCGATTTTTACCGCGAGTTCATTCTTGAAGGCACGGCCGGCAACGTAGCCGCCTTTGTGCTCGAGCCGGCACAGGGTTGGGCCGGATCCATCTTTCCTCCCGACGATTTTTTTCCCAAGCTGAAAAAATTGTGTGATGAACTGGGCATTCTCCTCCTCGACGACGAGATACTCGCGGGGATGGGGCGCACCGGCGAGCTGCTCTGTCTGCAGCACTGGAACACGTTGCCGGATATTGTCACATTCGGCAAATCATTCGGAAATGGTTTTCCGGTCACGGCCATGATTGTCAAGGAGGAATATGCGGAGGCCTTGGAGCAGATCTCGGCCTCGTCGAGTTACGGCGGCAACCCCATGGCCTGCGCTGCAGCGCTGGCCTCACTGGAAGTGATCGAAGAAGAAGATATCCTGCAGAACACCCAGGAGGTAGGCGCTTATCTGATGCAGCGCATGCAAAAAATGCAGCAGGAGCACCCCATTGTCGGCCATGTCAAGGGCAAGGGACTGCTCCTCGGCATCGAACTGGTCAAGGACAAAGGCACCAAAGAGCCCTTTGACAGAGCCGGCGAATTGGTCTATCAGAAAGCTTTCGCCAGCGGTTTGGCCTGGATTCCCGCCGGCCACATTTTGCGCATGTCACCGCCCCTGATCATCGACACGCATCATGCCGGAATGGGGCTCGATATCATCGAGGAAGCGATCGCAAGCGTTGAAAAAGAATTCGGATATTGAGATGAGCCCCAAAAGTACCAAATTCGGCATCATCGGCCTGGGGTTGATGGGCCGTGAATTCGCCGGCAGCGTCGCGCGCTGGTGTCACCTGCGCAACCATCCCCTGATACCCAAGATCGTCGCCGTCTGCGACTCCAATCCTGCCCTTTTTCCCTGGTACGTCGACCATTTTGCCTCCGTCCGACAACAAACGACCGACTATCGACTGCTTTTAGAGAATCCCGACGTGGAAGCGGTTTTTTGTGCCGTGCCGCACCACTTGCACCAGGAGATCTATTGCGCCACAATCGACGCCGGCAAACACCTGATGGGCGAAAAACCTTTTGGCATCGATCGAACAGCCAACGAACGCATTCTCGAATCCTTGCACCGGAATCCGCACTGTTTTGTTCGTTGCACCTCGGAATTCCCCTTTTTCCCCGCCGTGCAGAGATTGTGTGATACTCTCCAGGCGGGACGCCTCGGACGAATCATCGAAGTCAATGCCGGATTCAAACACAGCAGCGACCTCGATCCGAACAAACCGATCAATTGGAAGCGCCGTATCGAGACCAACGGCAAATATGGCTGTATGGGCGATCTGGGCATGCACGTCTGCCATGTGCCTTTCCGCGCCGGCTGGCAAATCGAAAATGTGCGGGCTCTGCTCTCCAATATCGTCAAAGAGCGGCCGGATAGCGACGGCAACCGGGTACCCTGTGAGACCTGGGACAACGCCGTTCTGCTCTGCGAGGCGCGTCAAGAGGCCGATTCGCCCGACACCTTTCCGCTGACACTAAAAATGCAGCGCATCGCGCCCGGCGAAAAAAACAGCTGGTATCTGGAAATTCTCGGCACACGAGGCGGAGCGAGATTCAGCACAAAAAATCCCAAGCGCCTTGAATTACTCGACTATGCCGGTGGCGAGCAATCGTGGCAATCGTTCGACATGGGACACGAAACCGCTTATACGACCCATACCGGAGCGATTTTCGAATTTGGTTTTTCGGATTCCATTTTGCAAATGTGGGCCGCCTATCTGGCTGAATACAGCGGCGAAAAACCGTTGAAAAAATTCGCCACGTGTGTCACACCCGCGGAAACTGCTCTGAGCCATATACTGTTTACCGCAGCTCTGCAATCGCACCAAGCCAAACAAACGGCCATTCTGAACGCTTGACCCATACGAGAACACCATGCTGATACTGCAAGGCCGCATCGTCACACCCGACCATATCATCGATGGCCGATTGCGCCTCGACCGAGGTCGCATCGATTCGATCGACACCCGCACCCGGTCGATGGAAAAATGCACCGACTTTGGTCAAGCCTGGATTCTGCCCGGTTTTATCGATCCGCATTCGCATGGTCTGGGATCGTTCGAGCCCCTGGATGTGTCGGGACTGGTCGGAATGGCACAACTCGAAACGCATTATGGCGTCACCGCTTTTCTGCCCACAGGAGCAGCCATGTCGGTTGAGCAATACATCGATCTGGGACGCAATGCGCGAAAAGCGGAAAAAGAGGTCTTCGGTCGCGGCGCCAAAATCGCCGGCGTGCACCTTGAAGGGCCGTTTATCAACCCGAAGAGCTCAGGCGCCATGGATGTTTCTACCCGCCGGCCCATCGATCTGGCTGAGGCCGAGCTCTATATTCGGGAAATCGGTCCGATCTTGAAAATCCTGACATTTTCACCGGAATTGCCCGGCGGCCTCGAGCTGATCCACCTGCTGCGCCGACATGGCATCGTCCCCTCGCTTGGCCATTCGATCGCAGCCGGCGAGCAGCTCGCCTCGTTCGTCAAAGCGGGTTTGCGCCACGTGGTGCATTTGTTCAATGCTTTTCAGCCCTCTGGATTGAAGGAACCGGGCGTATTTAGAGCCGGACTGGTGGAGCGAATTCTGGTCAACGACGCACTCACCTGTGAGGTGATCTGCGACCTGCAGCATGTGGCGCCGGAAATTGTGATTCTCGCCGCGCGGGTACTCGGAGCTCACCGCTTCATCGCCATTACAGACAGCCTGACCGGTGCCGGTGAGCCGGATGGTTTGTATGCCTTTCCCAACGGGGGAGCATACCAGATTGCCGGTGGCGTCGCCCGTCTTGCGGGAGGTAGCCAGGACGGCGCTCTGGCTGGTAGCATGCTGACGATGAACCGGGCTTTTTACAATCTGGTTTACGGCTGCGGCATCGATCCGATTCTGGCAGCCCGCTTTACTTCGACCAATGCCGCGCACGTGTTGAAGATGGATTTGGAAACCGGAAGCATTGAACCCGGCAAACGCGCCGACCTGGCGGTGGTCGATTCTTCCGGCGAATGCCTGGCCACGGTTATCGACGGAGAGCTGATCTATAGACGGTAAACGATTGGAGCATGAAAATGGACTCGATATTTACCTACAATCCATCACACTGGGTTCCCTTTCGCGATCGCGAGGTATTGGAGCGGGTGCGCCAAATTAAAAAAACCGATCTGACCCGCCATGCCAACCCCAAATTTCAGATCCGCATTGTCAAAGACGATGAAGCCGAGTTTATTTTTATCAGCGACATGTTTTATCGGATCAAACAGGCGAGCGATACAGGGAAAAAGCTCGTCATGATTCTGCCCAATCCGGTTCCTTCTTACCGCAAAGTCGCTTACCTGATCAACAAACTCCAGATCGATTGCCGCGGGCTCACGGTGTTTGCCATGGATGAATATGCCGACGAAGCGGGCCGCATCGCTCCCGAGACCTGGCCACATGGATTTACCTATGCAATGCTGCACAATTTCTATTATCAAATAGAAGAACATTTACGCCCCCCGCGTTCACAATTTCATGCACCGAACGACCAAAATATCGATTTCTATGGCAAAATGATCACCGATGAGGGTGAAGCGGACATCTGTTACAGCGGTCCCGGCTGGACAGGCCACCTGGCCTTTATCGAACCGGATGCACCCGAGTTTGACGCGCCGCTCGAGGAATGGAAGCAGATGGGACCGCGCATCGTCACGCTCAGCCCGTTTACACTGGCGCAGAATTCGCTTCATGGCAGCTTTGGCATGAGCGGCGATATCGCCCTGGTGCCTCCCAAAGCCGCCACCATCGGGCCGGCTCAAGTGATCGCTTCCAAAGCACGGCTGGAGATGCATACTCTGTCGGTGCACGGCACAGCGACCGCTTGGCAGAGACTGATTTCACGCTTGGTTTTGCACGGACCTGTCACGCCACGAGTGCCATCCTCCATTCACCAGATTTTGGAAACCGAGTGCATCATCGCTGAAACGATCGCTCGCGATATCGAACCAGACTGGGACAAGGGTTATTGAAATGACAAACCGACTTGTAGCTGGAAGTGGGGTAGCCGATATCACGCCTAAAACTCCCCAATTTCTTTATGGTTACCCGCATGTCGAACGCATCAGCACCGGTGTACACGATCCCTTGCAGAGTTCGGCGCTCTATCTCGATGACGGCCACACCCGGCTCTTGTTCATTGCCAACGACGTCATCTTTGTAAGCAAGGCGCTCTGTTGGCGCGTGCGCCGCCGCATCGGCGATAAAACCGGCATACCCGAAGAGCAGATCCTCATCTCCGCCACCCATACCCATTCGGGACCGGTAACCGTGGACTATATCAGCAACGAAAACGATTCGGTGGTGCCACCGGCGGATCCAGATTATCTCGCGTTCTTGGAAAACCGTATGGTCAAAGCCGCGTTGCATGCGGTCAGAACGTGCGAGCCCGCCGTCATTGGCATGGGGTTGGCCGACAGCAGCGGCATCGGCGGCAATCGTCACGCCCCGGATGGAGCTGCCGACCCGCAAGTTCCGGTGCTGCTGGTGCGTTCCCTGCAGCGGACAAAAAACATCGCCTGTCTGGTGGTCTGTTCCATGCATCCGACGGTTTTGCATGAGGATTCGACTCTGATCAGCGCCGATTTTCCCGGCGCGGCGCGCACCATTCTTCAGAATCGACTGCTGGGGGATGATTGTCCGGTTCTGCATCACACCGGACCAGCGGGCAATCAAAGCCCTCGCCATGTCACTCGAGGCAACACGTTTGCCGAAGCCGATAGGCTGGGAGCCATCCTGGTGGATAGCGTCATGGCGGCATTGCGAAAAATGACGTTTATCGAATACATCGAACTCGGCTGCCGAACCCGGTTGATCGATTTGCCTCCCAAAAGGTTCCCCACACCGAAAGCGGCATTGCAGGCCATGGAAAAAGCGGCCGACCGGCTGCAAAATCTGCGCCTTGCCAAGGCATCCCCGCAAGAGATCCGTACCGCTGAATGCGACTGGTTTGGATCCGAAGAAACCCTGACTCTGGCTCGGGCTGCGGCGACAAACCGGCTTGAAGCGGCCTATCGCTCCTGTCTTCCGGCCGAAATTCAGATTTTTCAAATCGGGAGCTGGAATTTGGTTGCCTGGCCGGGCGAAATCTTAACCGAATATGCTCTGGCCCTCAAGCAGAAAGCGAAAAATACCTTTGTCGTCTCCCTTGCCAACGGCGAATTGCAGGGGTATATCGCCACTCCTGAAGCCGCAGCCTCTGGATCTTATGAATCCGCCAACGCGCTTTTCGCGCCGGAAAGCGGGCAAATTTTGGTCAAGGAAACTCTGGAGCTGCTTTTAAATTCGCCTCCAAAATGAATATACCGGATCGCCGGCTAAAAAATGCCGGATGTTCCCTTATGGGCAAAGAGATGGAAACGGTTTTGGGTGTCGATCTCGGCACCAGCTATTTCAAATTGGGATTGTTCGACCACAAGGGCGAGCTGCGCGGCCTGGGAAGAGTTTTTGTGCCCAAAGACCGGGGTGACGGGGATCGCTGCCAAGTGCCGGTGGAAAGATTCTGGACTGTGCTGCGGCAGGCACTGGCGGATGCCTGTCGACAGGCCGGTGCACGGCCACATGAGATCTGCTCCCTTTCCTATGCTTCGCAGGCCAACTCGTTTTTATTGCTCGACAAACATTTCTCCCCGGTAACACCGCTGATTCTGTGGCCCGACAACCGCGCCGAAGGGATGAAGGATGTCGACTCGCTCTTTGACCGCAATACTTTTCTCGACACCACCGGAATGGGAATTCCGTGTTCACATCAGTTCTGTCTCCCCAAACTCTTGTGGCTGCAGCAGCAGTGTCCCAAACTCGTTTCCCGGGCGGCTTATTTGATGACCCTGTCGGATTATTTTACCTGGTCGCTGACCGGGGAACGCGTCGGAGATGCAGGCACTGCTTCTCTCCTCGGATTGCTTGACCAACGCACCTTGAGCTGGAGTTTTGGCTCTTATAATTTCAGCGACCCCTTGTTTTCCAAACCTCTGCGCCCTGGGACTCTGGCTGGAGCCATCACACCATCAGGCGGCGAACTGCTGGGGCTGAAAAGCGGCATCCCGCTGGTCGTCGGTAGCCTCGATCATCATATGGCGGCTATCGGTGCCGGAGTGGGACGAATCGCCGACCTCAGCGAATCCACCGGCACGGTTCTGGCCTGCCTCAAGCTCACAGACCGCTATTCGCCGATGCAAGGTATCTGTACCGGAACCGGCACACAACAGGGCGAGCATTATCAACTCGCCTTTGCTGACAATGGAGCGGGCGCACTACAATGGTATCTGGAAAACCATGCGCAGGGATCGACGTTTATGGATCTCGAAAAACAGGCATCGCGAGTACCGATCGGTTGTGAAGGACTGGTCGCCCGCGCCAGAGCCGACCGCTTCGCGGGACTGGAAGGTTTTTTGCATATCGCCGACCGCCACCATGCGGGCCATTTCACCCGCGCTTTGTTCGAATCAACCGCTCTGACTTTGGCGGAACTGGTACAGCGCCTGTGTGGCAACATTCCGCCGCACCGCATCGTCGCCACCGGAGGCGGAGCCGGCAGTGATCTGTGGCTGCAAATCAAAGCCGATCTGCTGGGCATCGAAATAGTCACCGGACGAACGCCGGTGCCGGCCTGTCACGGTGCGGCGATGTTGGCTGCCATCGCTGCTGGCTGGTTCCCGGATCTCTTTTCCGCTGCCGACAACTGGATCCATATCAGAAACACCTATATACCCGATAAGGCAAACCATCAACGCTATCGATGCCGATACCAAACCCAATGGGAGGATTGACGGCTGGCAAGCGATCGTGCAACAACCGATCCCCTTAAAAAACCGAACCAAGCAGGAGCTGACATATGACACCGGAAAAAATCGCGCTGAGCCACTGGGATTGGTTCGTGGTGATGCTATATGCCCTGGGGATGTTGTTGGTGGGACACTATTTTTCTCGCCGCAACAAATGCGCCGACGACTATATGCTCGGCGGCCGAAGCATGACCTCCTGGCGGGTTGGTTTGTCTCTTTTCGCCACCCTGTTTAGCGCCGTCTCTTACCTGTCCATGCCGGGCGAGATGGTCAAGAACGGACCGATGTACTGGACCATGTTGGCGGCTTTGCCGTTCGTCTATCTCATCGTGGCTATATTTTTTATCCCCTATATCATGAAACTGCAAATATCGAGCGCCTATGAATTGCTCGAAAAACGATTGGGCCGGAAAAACCGCCTCCTCGCGTCCATTCTTTTTTTGCTCATGCGATTTGTCTGGATGTCGGTCATTATCTACATGTGTGCCACCAAAGTCATCGTCCCGATTATGGGCTGGTCGGAAAATACGGCGCTGTGGGTGAGTGTGGCCATGGGAGTGGTCACCATCATCTACACATCAGCCGGCGGTCTGCGCGGCGTGGTACTTACCGATGTGGTGCAAACATTCATTCTTTTTGGCGGTTCCATTTTCGCCATTGCCCTGATCGCCCGGCAATTGGGCGGCTTTTCTGCCATCATCCCTGACCAATGGCCCGATCATTGGGCAGACTGGGTATTTTTCGATACCCACGCACGCATCAGCTTTCTCACCGTATTTATCGCCATTTTCGGCTGGCATGTTTGCACCGCCGGTTCCGATCAGATGGCCATCCAGCGCTATCTGGCAACCCGCAACACCCGCGAGGCGCGCCGAATGTATCTCAGCTCGCTGCTTTCCAATATAGCCGTGTTTTTTCTGCTGGCCTTGCTCGGCCTGGCAATTTTGGCATTTTACGACAAAAATCCCGCCGCACTCCCGCCCGGCCGTACGCTCATCGAAAGCGCCGATCTCCTTTTTCCGCGTTTTATCGTTATCGGACTGCCGGCAGGCTTTTCCGGATTGGTTCTGTCCGGCCTGCTGGCCGCAGCCATGTCCAGCCTGTCGTCGGGCATCAATTCATCCTGTCTGGTGATCATCAAGGATTTCATCCTGCCGTACCGTCAACAAGAGTGCTCCGAAACCGCAGAGGTACGCCTGGGTAAAATCATTTCAGCCGCTATCGGTATCGTCATTGTTTTGCTCAGCCTGGTCATCGGCAACATCAGGGGCAACCTCCTCGAATTGACCTACAAGACGATCAACTTGCTGGTGGCACCGCTTTTTGTGCCGTTTTTCATGGCAATGTTCATACGCCGGGCGCAGTCGACCGCTGTTTTTATCGGCACCATCGTCGGCGTCTTGGCGGCTGCGGCGATCAGTTTTTCCCAAGAACTCTTGAACTTGACAATCTCTTTTCTCTGGATCATTCCTGGTTCATTTTTGGCCGGCGCTCTGAGCAGTTGGCTATTGAGCCTGATACCTTTTTTTTTAAAAAACCATCGAAAAGCAGACGGCCGAACACACCATTCGAAAATACAGACAAAATTCGATAAAAAATAGCAAGGATCAGAACATGCAATATCGCTTTTTGGGCCGAACGGGCCTTAAAGTATCAGAAATCGCCTTTGGTGGTGTGGAGATTGGCCTTGCCTACGGCATCGGGGTTCACAGCGAAGCCGATATGCCGACCGAGGCCCAATCCATCTCGCTCCTGCACCACTCTCAGGAAAGCGGCGTCAATTTTTACGACACCGCACGCATGTACGGCCGGAGCGAAACCCTCATCGGCAAAGCTTTTCAGCAACAACGCCAACAAGTGATTCTGTGCAGCAAATGCGCACATCTGCCGCATCAAAACGGTCGGCTGCCCAAAGGCGACGACCTGCAAAAACTCATCTCCGCTTCTCTGGAAATCAGTTTAAAAGAACTGCGCACTGATTATATCGACATCTATATGCTGCACAATGCCGGCATCGACATCCTGGAAAACCGGGCCATTGCTCAGGCCTTTGCAGCCTTTAAAGCTCAGGGACGCATCCGCGCCACTGGGGTTTCCACCTACAGCGTTGCGGAAACCCGCCTGGCGATCGAACAAGGAGTGTGGGATGTGATCCAATTGCCCTTCAACCTGATGGACCAACGCCAGGCAGCGCTCTTTGCGCCGGCGGAAAAAGCCGGCATCGGTTTGGTTATCCGCTCGGTTCTGCTTAAAGGCATATTGAGCGACAAAGGCCGCCATCTACACCCGTCCCTCAAGATAGTGCAGGAACACCGCGACCGTTATGGAGAATTGCTGAATTTCAAGCGGCCGTCCCTTTCGTGCCTGGCGACAAAATTCGCCCTGTCATTCGAGCAGGTCGCTTCGGTTCTGGTCGGTATCGACCATATCGATTACCTACAACAGGCCCTAACGGCAGCGAACGGTCGCTATCTGGATGACGAGGAGCGAGCCCGGGCTCAGGAGCTGGCCTTCCCGGATCCCGAATTTATCGATCTGCCCAGCTGGGATCGTCTGGGATGGCTGAAATAGACGAGGTAAACATGATCAAATTGGGAATCATGGGTATGAGCCCGGGAAACGGGCATCCCTTCTCCTGGTCAGCGATTATAAACGGTGACTATAATGAACAGGCCATGGCCGATTGCGGTTATGCGGCTATCCCGATCTATCTGGCCGCCAATCGCGATACAGTGGGTATTCCAGGGGCACGGGTGACGCATGTCTGGACTCAGGAACGCCGTATCTCGGAGCACATTGCCGCAGCGGCGCACATCGACACAGTCGTGGAGCGAGCCGAAGAGCTGATCGGTCGTGTCGATGCCGTTCTGCTGGCCCGCGATGATCCCGAAAACCATGTGATCATGTCCCGTCCGTTTCTCCAAGCCGGCGTACCGATTTTCATCGACAAACCTCTGGCCGAAAATCGAGCCGATCTCGCCTCATTCGCCGAGCAAAACCGCGCCGGCAAGTTTCTCATGTCCTGCTCCTCGATGCGCTATGCTGCCGAAAGCCGTGCCGTTAAAACCGAATTCGCCTCGCTGGGCCAAATCGAATTGGCCGTCGCGGTGGGCAAAAAAGACTGGATCAAATATGGCGTACACATGCTGGAAGCGCTCTTTGCTCTCCTCGACGATCCAGCTGTAGCGACGGTGCAACACGTGGGGCGGTCAAAACAGGATTGCGTGCATATCGGCTTTGCTGACGGCCGAACAGCCATGATCCACCTCTTTTATGATATCGTCCCGACCTTTCAGATCTCTCTCTTTGGTCAAAACGGCTGGCGCCTGATCGAATATAAAAACTGGTATGCCATGTTTCGCGACAATCTGATCGAGTTCATTCGATCAGTTCGGGAAGGCCGACCGCGCCTGGATTTTGGTAAAACCCACAACATCATCCAAACACTGATCGCCGCCAGGGAAAGCCTGGAACAGGGGGGCAAAAAAATAACTTTGATCAAAGATTGAATGGGAAATCGAGGAAAAGAAGCACTTTTCCAGACCGATGAGGAAGCTGCAAATGAAAAAACGTTGTATTCGTTGCGCCCGATTGTGTCTATTATCATTGCTGATCATCACTGCCGTCCAGGCCCAGGAAGAGCCGATTCGCCTGGAGAAGAAACGAGAACTGTTTGTCGACCATTATCTGATCGACCGCCTCGACAACGTGCGTTCGGTCTTGCATGAGCCCCGGGACGAAGGTCCGGTTTTCTTTTTCGATAAACCCTGGGAAGGAAAATTCAGCGGTTATTGCACCATTATCCATGATGGTGCTTTCTATCGGGCGTATTATCGCGGGCTGCCGTCTGTACATCGAGACTATTCCACCAGCGAGACCACGTGCGTTGCCGAGTCGGATAACGGCATCGACTGGCGCAAACCCGAGCTCGGCCTGTTCGAAATCGACGGTTCTGCAGCCAACAATATCGTGCTGGCCAATGCCGCTCCTGCAACCCATAACTTTAGCCCCTTTATCGATCAACGCCCAAATATCGACCCGGATCAGCGCTATAAAGCGGTCGGAGGAAACTATCACACCGGCCTCTTTGCGTTTGTTTCGGCCGACGGTATTCGTTGGAAAAAATTGCAGGACGAACCGATATTCAAACAGGGCAAATTCGATTCCCAGAACGTCGCTTTCTGGTCGGAAAGCGAGAACCGCTATATTCTCTATTTTCGCATCATGTCAGGCAAGGATTGGGAGGGGTTTCGCACCGTTGCCCGCACCACTTCACCGGACTTTATCAACTGGAGCGAACCTCAGGCCATGACATTCGGCGATACGCCGATGGAGCATCTCTATACTCAGCAAACCCATCCCTATTTTCGCGCACCGCATCTCTTGATCGCCATCCCTGCGCGTTTTATGCCGGACCGACAAGTGCTGACCGAGGAACAGGCAAAAGAGATCGGCGTCGATCCCAACTATTTCAAAGACTGCTCGGATGCGGTGTTGATGAGCAGTCGCGGCGGCACGATCTATGACCGCACCTTTATGCAATCTTTTATCCGACCTGGAATCGGTCTGGAGAACTGGGTTTCGCGCTCCAATTATCCGGCTCTGAACGTGGTGCAAACAGGCCCGACAGAGATGTCGATTTATATGAACCAGAACTATGCTCAAGCCAGCGCCCATCTGCGCCGCTATTCCCTGCGGCTCGACGGTTTTGCGTCTCTTTCCGCATCCTATGGCGGTGGAGAAATGGTCACCAAGATCCTGACGTTCAGCGGCGACCACCTTGTACTCAATTTCGCCACATCAGCGGCAGGAGAGATTCGGGTGGAAATTCAGGATTCAAACGGTATCGCGATTCCCGGCTATTCGCTGCACGAGTGTCGACCGATCATTGGTAACGAAATCGAGCGACTTGTGGTTTGGCAAACCAAAGGCTCGGACCTGGCGGAACTCGCTGGCCAGCCGGTCAGGCTGTGCTTTGCCTTACGCGATGCAGACCTCTATTCTCTGCAGTTTAAATAATATCATTCACTCAGATCTGTCTAAAATAAATTTATTTGGCAGGATTAATCCCCAGATTCGGTGCGAAGCAGCGAATCCCCAATAAACACAACAGCATATATGCACCTAATGGGTGGAAATGGTAG
>JAFGJN010000196.1 GCA_016929055.1 Candidatus Zhuqueibacterota bacterium | reverse complement strand
ATTCTCGCGGACATTGGCTATATTCCGCGCCAGGAGTGGCTCTCGTTTTATCGCGGCAGCCGCCTCTCGGGTTGCAGCGAACGAATGCCGGAATACGCCATCGAGGCCGGATGCGGCGCCCTAGGCCACGGTTTACCCCAGGCCGTGGGTATCGCTTTTGGAGCCAAACTGCAGAACGAACACTTCCATACCTATTGCATCATTGGCGACGGTGAGATGCAGGAAGGTTCCAGCTGGGAGGCGATTCAATTCGCGGTCAAACATGGATTGTCGCGCCTGCGCATCATCATCGACGCCAACGAGCTGCAGGCAATGGACTTTTTGGAGAATATCCTGACCATCAGCGGCCGAAAGGACGATCTGAAAAATAAATTGACCGCCTTTGGCTGTCGGGTCGAGATCTGTAAAGGCCACGACATGGATGCGATCCTGGCCGTTTTCGACACATGGAACGCCGCCCCTGCAGACGACCCACACGTCAAAGTTTTGATCGCCGAAACCGTCAAAGGCTACGGGCTGGCCTGCATGGAAAGAGTTGCCAAATTTCATTTTCGCCTGCCAACGGAAAACGAATTGCAGATGGGAAAACGTTATGAGTGAAATCAGCATGTATCGCCGGGAAATCCTCAACGCTCTGATTCCCTATGCCCAGCAGGATCCGCGGATTTATGTTCTGGTCTGCGACATGGGCTTTGGTGTTGCCGACCGGTTTTCTCAATCCTGTCCGGGCCGCATCTTCAACATGGGCATCATGGAGCAGGGCACGGTGGGAATTGCTGCAGGCATGGCGCTGTCGGGCCTGAAACCGGTGGTCTATTCCATCGTCAATTTTCTCGCCTTTCGCTCGTTGGAACAAATCCGCAATGATGTCGTGCTTCAGAAGCTCGGCGTCAAATTTATCGCCACCGGCGTCAACAATTACTTTAAATTCTTGGGCAAATCCCACTGCTGCGGCCAGGACGACAAAGAGATCATGAAGATCATCGGCATGCCTGTCTATGATCCCTATGAAGGCAACGAATCCGATTTCCCCCAGCTGGTGAGCGAGTGGATCCAATCGGAAGAACCCGCCTATATGCGGGTCTGATTCGGCACACAAAAATCGCCGTAGATCTTGACATCGGCAAGATCTACGGCGATCAATCCCTTGTGCTTTTCTTTAACGCCCCCTGTCCCACCATTATCCCTTGCGCAATAAAAGTCAGAGTCTAGCGAGTGGCTCGAGCCCGTTCCAGATTGTTTTTTGCCAGCTCAAAATCTGGATAGAGCTCCAGGGCCTTTTTTGCCGCTCGAACAGCTCGACTATAGTCACCCACCTCGATGTAGGCGGCGCTCAGATTGTTGTAAAGGGTTGCATCATCTACGCCGCGATCGATAGCATCGCGACAGACAGCGATGCATTCCTCGAACCGCCCTTTTTCCCACAAGATCCAGGTCTGATTGGCCAGAGTATTCACATCGGAAAGTGGCTCGGATTTTTTCTTCTTTTCACGGGCTTCGATCAAGCTGTGGGCGGCCTCCGGATAGTCGGGGGCGATGGCAAGGGCCTGTTCATAGGCGGCAATAGCATCATCCCACAGGGCCAGCTCGGCATAGAGCAGACCGAGATGGTAATATCCTATGTGATAGTTTGGGTCCAGTACAAACGTCATTTGATAATCATCGATCGCGGCTTTGAAATTTTTCAGCGCTTGCTGGACAATAGCGCGGTTGTGATAGGCCCAGATATACTGAGGATGGGTTTCCAAAATCCGAGTGAAATCGCTGATCGCCCCTTGGTGATCGCCCTCCGTGTGGCGATACCAGCCGCGATTGTTGAAAACAACCGGCGGCGTATCCGGATTCTTTTCGATAATATCGGTAAAAAAGGTTTCCGATGTTTTATAAACCTCATTGCGCTGATAGCTTTTAATGCAAAAGAAAATCGAATAGATCACGAGAACGGCGGTGATCAGCGGCTTGCTGACCTGCGGCACTTTGATTTTGCCTTCAAATATCCAGGAAACCAGCTGGCCGATGATATAAAAAAGACCGATATAGGAGACATAGCTGTAATGCTCGGCGACCACCGCCGGACCAAAAGGAAAAAGCTGAAGCACCAGCGCCAGAGCGATCACATAGAACCCGGCCCCCAACACCGCCTCCTTGCGAAACCGGCCCGATCGATAGATGAGAAATGCCAGTGCCAAAAGTACGAACGGCGCCAGATAGAATTCCAGCGGCAACAAACCGTTTTCTTTGACCGGAAAAGTATAAAGCGCCAGCAGCTGAAACGGCGCAAAAAGCTTGTAGAGATAGAAAACCAGACCATAAGCGGCCAGAAACAGCCGATCCCACAAGGTATAGCCGTAATCGATAAGCGAGACGATGCCGATTCCCTTTTGCGCTAAAAATCCGATGAGAATAAAGACCGCACTGAGCAGGAGAAAAGGCACTTTTTCGGCGACGATTCTTTTCGTCCATTTACGGGAAACGTAATAGTCGAACAAAAAAAGCATGGCGGGCAGAAAAACCGCCTGCGGCTTGGCAAAGAGAGCAAGTAAAAACAGAAAAACCGAAAAAACCAGATAGCGATACGCAAGGAGTTTTTTCAGATAGAGCAGATAAGCGACAAGTGAACCGAGATAAAAGAAAGAGGTGAGCAGATCTTTTCTCTCCGCCACCCAGGAAACCGACTCGACATGCATGGGATGGATGGCAAAGAACAAGGCACAGATAAATGAGGTTCGAAACCGTCCGGACAAGAGCAAAACCAGATAAAAGGTCAGCAGAATATTCAGCAGATGCCAGACCAGGTTCTCAAGATGATAGGCGGATGCGTTCATTCCCCAGAGTTTATAGTCGATGGAAAACGACAGAACGGTCAGCGGATTGTACATCTCTGTATGGGTTGAAGTAAAAATCTGATAAAGGCCTTTAAGAGACAAATCCTTGTTTTCCGGCAGGTCGTTGACGTAGAGATTGTCGTCCCAGATCAATATCTCGTTGCGAATGGAATTGGAATAAATAATCGCTGTCAGGACGAGCAAAAGAAAAAGAGCGATAATCCATCCGGTTTTGCTTTTAAAAACACCTCCAGAATCCAGCTTGACCTGGTTTTGATGCGATTCATCCGTCCTCATGTGTTTATCTCCTTCTCTTCGCAACCCACTCGATCAGGTTCGTATTGATCGCCCTTATTGTATTACGTTGTCGATGGCTTGAAATTTCTCGCGTGCCAGTTGCAGATTGTTGGCGGCCAGCTGGAAATCAGGATCGATCTGAAGCGCCATCTCTCCGGCAAACACCGCCTGCTGGAGATCGCTCACAGCGCGCTTGGCAGCGGCGGCGCAGAGATTGTTGTAGCAGATCGCGCTGTTGGGATACAAAGTTAGTGCTTTCGTGCAAATATCGATACAGCCATCCCAATCTTTTTCAGAATAATACACCAGACTCTGGTTGATATACTCTTCTTCAGGCAAGATTTCTTGTTCGAGAATCTCTTCGACAGCGATGGAGGTGACCTCGGTTCGGGCTAATCGATAACCCCAAATTCCTCCGAAAAACGCCATAAACAGACATAAAACCGCTCCAATCGATCGATTCATCATTTGTTTCCCTTTTTTGTCAAAAATTGGTTCTCGACAAGTTTCTTATGTGTCCGGCTGCCAGCAAAGGCATTTCCCTGAGCCGTTCAGCTGGAACGATACGCATTCGGCTTAAAAGAGGAACAGTTTCAAGTTCTGTCCCGCTGTTTCATTTTTCGGCGCCCTTTTTTGCAAATAGAGAGCCTGCATGATTTCCTCTTCCATCATAAAAGGTGCATAGGTCGCATAATAGGGCAAGAGGATCGCATGACGGTTGTGCAACATCGGGATTCGATAATAGACCTCGTGCAGATAGAGATCCTTTTTGAAATCGAAATAGAGCGTACTCATCAAGGCGCTGTTTTTTCCCGTCGGCCCCACGACCAACGCGATGCGCTTTTCCCGTTCTTTGTTGCGGGCGAGACTATCGAACAAACGCGCCGAAATAATTTGCGGAGCAAAGGCGTCGAGATAACTTTTAATAAACGGGCTGTGGGGGTCTTCCTGTAAAAGATATAGATCAACAGAAGAAAGGTGTTTTTGGTAAAAGTCCGGTGTAAACATCCGGTGATTTACTCGATCGACACAGAGACCGATACTATTCAAAACGACCGCTACAAGCAAAGCCCCGGCGAACGCCATCCCGGCTGTTTTTCGGCGCAGCAAAAACTTGTTGTTCGTTTGCCACAACCGCGCAATTTCATACGACATGCCGATGATCGCGACGATCGTCAAAGGAAACAGAATGAAATGGGTTCGCCCCAATTTGGTAAAAGGCAGCAAATCGAGCAAAGGGGTGTGAAGCCAGATGATCGACTGGAGCCAGAGGATTAAGGCTGCGCCGGGTGTCAGCACACCCTGACGGCGATAGCGGCGCCAAACGGTGTAAAGAAAAAAAACAGTCACAAGGATAAAAAAAGAAAAAAAGAGCGGCGCGTGAACCTTGCCGATCGAAATGAAACTCAAAAAGGGCGATCGCGGAATGGAACCGAATTTTTCCACTGCCGCCTGATAGTGAGGGGTATGGATGTTTTCGTGCAAATGGTCGAGCAAATGCGCCCCATAGCGCCAAACAAAAAAAGCATTCACAAGAAAAAAGGGCACGAAAAAGGCGGCAATCTTTTTCAGCAGCAGCTGTCGCCGGTTCAGAGCAAAGGGCAGAAAACAAAACAAAGCGACCGCCACGCCCAGAGGCGCCGAAGAACTCGTCCATAAAAAAAGAACGCTCAAGAGACCGCCCAAAGCCAAAGAGAGATTCGCTCGCCCGATCGCATCACGCCGGTAGCAATCCTGACTGACAATCAGCTGATAGAGAAAAGCACAAAAGAGCAGTGCCGCAAGCGGAGCATAGGAGGCCATAAAATAATAGGTCACGGGCCAGGCTGCCGTCGCATAAAGAATAGCCGCAATCGTCGCAGCCCATTTCGCTCGAGTAATCCGGTAGGTCATCGATCCCACCAGCCACACGGTCATGCTGCCGGCTAAAACCGACAGAACCACCACCAGCGAATTCATATCACGGGTCAGGTAAGAGATGGCCGTTCCGCCGAAAATGAGCCAGCCATAAAAAACGGGTTGAAACGTCTTTAAGGTCAGAATGGCATTCAGCCCGTGCCCAGCCATTTCTGCGAAATAGCTGTCGTCGCTTGGGAACAGCCGGTAGGGCGTGGCCAAGTAAATCCACACACCGGAATAGATCGATGCGATCAAGAAAAGTAAAAGTTTTGTTTGCAGTCCGTATTTCATCTCACCTCACGGGTGTCCCAAACGGGGACATCACCCAACCTGCTCTGGTCAAAATTTGAATCCCAACAACCGGCGAACATAAAAAAGTATTCGTGCGGTCCAATAAAAGGGTCTGTTTTTCAGGACATAGCGGTCGGTTTGGACTCGTCGCACAAGACCCAGAGCGGTCATTCGCTCCAGCCGGACAAGAACCGAGTCTGTGGGGTGGTAAGCGTCTTCGTAACCGGCAACAAAATTGATGCGCGATTTGAAAATACCGACCAATATTTTGATTCGCCTGGCCGTTTCGCTCATGTTAAAAAAATGAAAATAGCTGTAAGCAACAAGATTATAGACCAGGAGAAGATAAACGAGATCCACACCGCTCCAGAATCCATTTTTCCGCAACAGAACGCCGACCAACAAAAGTGGCGCATTCAAGCAGCACAGCAGGAAAAGAGTTACTTTTTGCGCTGAAAAGTTTTTGCTCTGGCGACTGGCCACTCTCAAGACCAGTGAATGCAAAGCGACCAGTGCGAGCGGCGAACCGGTCAAAGAGAGCAAAAGTATGAGCTTGGCGTCCATAATTCAGCCTTTTCCTTCCTCAAGCCCGATCAATCGACGGTAGACGACAAAGAGCCGGGCCAGGAACCGGCCTTTGGTGCTAAGCGCAACAGCGCCAGTCGATTCGTCGATACGGATAAAACCTTCGCGGCGCAAATCCTCCAACCTGTGCTGCAGAATGCCCTGTTCGACAAAGTGGCCAACGATTTCCGTTTCTCGCACGGGTGTATTTTGGCTGCCGAGCCAATAAGCGATATAGAGCGAAGGCGAACAGGCCTGCAGAGCCGGGTAGGTCTGGACATACGCCGCCGCCAGGGCCGAGTAGAGCAAAAGCGCCAGAGCGCAATCGATCGGGGTCAAAGCGCCGCGGCCGCAATCCGTCGCCAACCCAAGCGCGAATCCGAGCAGCACGGGCACCAGAACAAAGAGAGCAAAGAGCGCTTGAATCTCCTGTTGCGGTTTTCGCCATCGCCAAAGAGTAAGGTGAACGAAGCCAATCGCGATGAACAGGGCGACGGGGACAAGCAAGACAGCTCCTGGAATCATGGCACCTGTCCGTTAAATAAAGTTCATGTGCATCGGCGGTTCAGGCAGCGAATCGGGCAGCTGCACGTCGCCGCGTTTCAAATCCCATAAAAACTCGTTGATCTTGTGCTGCAGACAAAGCGTGCCACAATCAAAACGGGCGTCGAAACGATCGGAAGCGATGTAATCCATCACCTGCCAATAGCGCTCGCTCTGCCAGATATCCTTGAATCGCGTTTCCATGATATTGCCGATATGGAATTTTTCCTTATATTT
>JAFGJN010000195.1 GCA_016929055.1 Candidatus Zhuqueibacterota bacterium | reverse complement strand
TTTATCCGATCTTTGGACTGGCTATGGCCTTTAGCGGCAATATTTTATTGTTGATGTTTTTCGATTCTGTACCTTTGGGTATTCCCGCAGGCGTTTTGCTTTCCTATTTAATGCTGCTCCTGTTGGGTGTGCTGATCTACCATCTGCGTTACTACTGGCGCCCCGGAATGGAGTTCGGAAAACCACAAAAGTGGTCCTTGGCAATCGGTTTGCTGATGATCATCGGCCTGGTCTATTCATCGGACCCGGCTTATGGCATGAACAAGGTGATTTTTTATTTTCTGGTCAATTTCATTTTGGTGTCGTTTCCGATTGTCTTGGTCGGTGATGATCGTCGCATCGAGCAGATTATAGGATTTACATTTATTCTGGGTCTGGTGCTCGGCGTGATCACGACAATTCAGGCGCTTCAGTCCCCCCCTTATTTGCGTTTTCAACCCAGCGAAAATGTCAATCCCATCTGGCTGGCCAGGAGTTTGGGCGTCTCTTTTCTGGCCGGAATTTACGTCCTGACACGGGTTAAGAGCCGGTTGCTCCGGGTTTTTCTCCTGCTCAGCTTGATTTTCATGCTCTATCCGATGTTTCGTTCCTGGTCTCGCGCTCCCCTGATCGGACTGGTGCTCGCCCTGATCGTCTTTTATCTGATTCAGCCGTCCCAACCGATGCTTCGGAAAATCAAGGTCAGCATTCCCATCGCCCTGATTGCTTTTATCGCTTTGTTCAGATCCTCCTCGGTTCTCGTCAGTCGTCTGCAAACACCCCTCGCGCATGAAGCCAGCGCTTTGTTTCGCGTTTTGGCCTGGTTGAAAGGAGTGGAGGATTTTATCCATTCTCCACTTTTGGGAATCGGCACAGGGGCCTTTACGATCAATGTTCCGTTCGGAACATTTAAATACGCTCACAACCTTTTTATAGAGTTGGCAGGTGAGAATGGAATTCTGGGGTTGATTTTTATCTTTGCTTTTCTCGTTGGCTCGATACGGTTCGCCCATGCCGGTATCGCCTTGAATTACAAAAAGGGCGACAAGAAACGTGTCTATTTGATGACCATTCTGCTGACGATGTTTTATTACGCCTTGTGGAATTCGCTGTTCAGCGGCAACATTACGGCGAATGAAGGCATCTGGTTGGCATCCGGCTTGTTGTTTACGCTCTACCTCTCGGCTCGCCGGCAAGCAAGGGGAGAAGAAGCTGTCGAACCCTAATCAACCAAAGACAGGGGCCAGTGCTTTTTTTATTTCATTTGCCAATCGAAAGGCTTGGTTTTTTCGATCGAAACGAGCGAGTGTCTCGGCATCTGGCGGTTTCCATTCGGAAAGGTCGATGCGATGAAAGAAATCGGTTTTTCCGTCTGTATAGATGCCCAGATTGTATCGCCGAATCAGATCGGCCGCTTCATCCTCGGGGTGCCCGATTCCGAGAATAAATTTTCCGGCACCCATGTATTCAAAAAACTTTCCCGAAAGCACGCCTTTACCCTCGCCATCCACCGTATTTAAAAGTACCAAAACATCTGCTTGTTGTTCGAGTGCGATCGCTTTTTCGTGTGCAAGATCGATATAAAGCGAGACGCGACTGGCCAGATCGTATTCTTTTATCAATCGATTGACATAAGCCGCGTCCGTTGCATCGAGAACGGCGATGTCGAAATAAAGTGACGGGTGTTTTGCCAGGTAGGGGAACAAGGCGTGGATGGGACGGAGCCCACCGTATAAACTCCCGCAATAACAGAGGCGAAGGGTGTTGCTCTTCGGCTGCCGCACGGGTGAAGGGTTTCGATTGAAGGAGAAAAAACCGTTATAGATGACAACGGCGTCGATACCATAACGCTGGCGCAACTGTTCGCTGAGCGTTTGCGATACAGTTGTGACGAGCGAACTGGCGTGAACAAGATTTTTTTCAATATGATAGATGATCAATTTATCCATCGGTTTCCAGGTGGCATAGCGGTTGTCCAGCCAAAGATCCCGATAATCGATCAGCAGCGGCAAACCATAGCGGGTGTGGATCAGGTAGGCCAGTCTCAGTGCATCCTCGGTGCTAAAGGAAGCCATGACGGCGTCAAATCTTTTCAGCTCTTTATGATCAAAAAGAGAGAGCCCGGAGCGAACAAAAGGCGTGGGTGAATAGTATCGCAAGGCTCGAATGCCGGTATGCTTGACGAGTTCGCGCAGCGATCCGCGAGTTCGGGAAAAAGCATTGACCGCTGTGGTATCGCGATGGGTACGGTGAACGACGATCCCGTTCAAGTCAAAGGTCAGGTTGCCGGGCCGATCGGGTGTGACCACCTCGACGTCGATTTCCTGTTGTGGCAGATATCGAGCAAAACTGTAAAGCCGATGGGAGGCGATTGTGTTTGCCGGTGGAAAGTAGGGTGTGATCAGCAAGAGTTTCATCGCCTTTTACCTGCCAATGTGTGTATGCTCATTCGTGATAGTCGTTGTAGAATTCATTAAAAGCGGTCAGAAAAAACTGTGAGCCGGTCATTTTCCAGATTTTTTTGATCTGGTCGGTGTGGACAAGGTGATAAAAGGGATAATAAATCGGATATTTTAAACAATAGGTGCTGATGCCCCCGGGCACACGATAGAGATACAAGTGATCTTCAAGTGTGGTCAATCCAGCGTTGAACAATTCTCTCGAGTGTTCATCGCCATTCAACAGATGATATTCATAGAGCCCAAAAAGCGAAAAAATAAAGCCATTCAAAACATGATTGGGTTCGTTTTCCGGGTATTCTTCCATCCAATAGTAGCCGTTGTCATCGACAAACGCGACCCAAAAGAG
>JAFGJN010000194.1 GCA_016929055.1 Candidatus Zhuqueibacterota bacterium | reverse complement strand
AAAATTCAATTGGATACTGACAGCCTTTGCTTGAACGCCGGTTGATCGACAAATGCCTACCAGAGTGATTCAGTCAACACCGAATCAGGGTAGTCTGTTGTGGACAGCAATAATTCGCCTGGACAATTTAACAAAAGATAAAAACGAATCCAATGCTTTTATCGGGAGTTGCGGGAGGTGTGTTGCATTCGAGAGGGCCGGTGATCCGGCCCCTCCCGAACAGATCCATGGATCATCGCAACAGTATCATCTTGTGGCTGGCGCGTTCCTGCCGTGAAACAAGAACAGCAAAATAGACACCGGATGCGACTGCATCGCCGCCGTCATTACATCCATTCCACGTTTCGCGATAAAAACCGGCTGTGCGCTCTTGATCCACCAAAACCGCCACCTGTCGTCCCATGAGATCGACGATTGTCAAACGCACAGACCCGGGTTCGGCAAGCTGAAAGCGAATCGAGGTTTCCGGGTTGAAAGGATTCGGGTGGTTCGGGTAGAGACGAAATTCGTCCGGCAGAACCGGATCGACAGAGATCATCTGATGATCGTTTTCAGCGCCTGAAAGCTGAACGTCCCGCAGACGGTAGTAATGGATGTGGCTTTGCTCAGACTCGACATCCCGATCGGCAAAGTTATAGCTCCCCTGTGCGTTGACCGGGATCAAATCGCTGATGCGTTCAAAAGGGCCATTTTTTTGTTTGGCGCGCAGCACATAAAACCCCCGCGTCTGGGCTGCTGCTCGGGTTTTCCAGTCCAGTTCGATACCGGAAAAGGGAACAAATCGACCGGAAAAGGCGCTCAATTCGACCGGAGTAATCAGACGAAAAGTCCAGAAGACTCGTGTTGTATCGTAGGGATCGAACACCAGCGCTTCCACTCGGGTCTCTCCCGGATCTTGCACCTGTCCTTCAAAGCGAAAAGCAGCAGAAGTTGCGGCAATTTTTTCGTTGACGGTCCATATGAACCGAATCGGATCGTCATCCGGATCGACTGCCGTGACCAGAAAATCGACTCCTCTCCAGCTTTTAACCGTCCCAAGATCGCGTTGCTGCGGCAGGGTCAGATCCTCGATGATCTGCGGTTTGCGGTTGGCATTGTCGACCCGTATCAAGAGCTCCTTTTTTGACTCGGCGCCGGCGCTGTCGCGCGCGGTAAATCGAATTGAATGGACACCGGCCTGATCGTAATTCGGCGTCCAGCTGAGACGAAGCGATTCAAAAACCGCGCCGCTCGGCAGATCGGCTGCCTGCACCGTAACCGGATCCTGATCCAGATCGGTGACACGAATTTCGAGATCGAGGGTTTCGGATTCGTTGATGCGAACGCTGTCCGCAACGAGGATGACCGGCGGATTGTTTGGCTGGGCAAAAGCGGTAAAAAGCAGAGGCGAATTCTGCAGCCCATCGCGCACCGCAGCCAGAAATTGTTGTCCGGCCTGGCTCCCCAAAATCCAACCGATGCGGGCAATCCCCAGGCTATCGCTGATGGCGATTTCCGAGGGGATCAGACGGCTATCCGTCCCGTTTCGATTGAAAAAGACCGGTGTTCCAGGGACTCCGTTCCCGTAACGATCGTTGATCTGCACGGCTATCCTTTGACTGAGGAGATGCCCGGCAATGCCGGTTTGCTGGTTCCCGCCGGCTCGAGCCAAAGCGGCCGGCTGATCCGGCAAGGCCAAACAAACAAACTGCGCCTTGTTGTCGGGCAGCAGATTGGTTTGTGCTTCAATGAGCTGTTCGCCACGCTGGAATCCAAGCTGATAATCGATGGAAGCCCGACCAGCGGCGTCTGTGATTGCTCCGGCGTCGCCGATCAAAGTCCCATTCCCCTGTACGACGGTAAAAGATACCTGCGCCCCCTCAACGCCGTTGCCGAAACGATCAGTCACGCGCACAACCAGCGAACGCGCGAGTTGCCTGCCAACAATACCCTGCTGACGATCGCCCGCATCAACCTCGATTTTCTGGGCGCTGGAAGGCTGAACCTGTATGGTGAACACCAGTTTGACCATGCCTGCGGCATCCGTTATCTGCAACTGCGTCTGTCCGGTGCGGTTACCAAAGCGAATTCGGGCTGTTGTCCTGCCGTCGTAACGACTGCGATGATAAAGAGAATCCACACTCGCCTTTTCCGGCTGATCCACACTAAAATAGAGAGCTTGATTGCCGATCGGCCGGTTTTGCCCGTCCACGCATTGAACCTCGACGTCAACGACGGAATCCTGGGAAGCCAAGCCAACGATCTCTAGAGGCGTCAGAGCGATCAGGTTGAAATCACCTGGTTCTACGACCTCCAGACCAAAATCGACCGGACTGCCCAACAATCCTGGAGCCAGAGCGCGGACAAACGCCGAGCCCGTACGATCGCCGATCAAAACCGAAACTTGCGCTATGCCATGGGTATCGCTCCAGACGGGCAAAGGCGTCAGAAATTGCACCCGTGTCGAATCCGCTGAGAAATCGACGGGATAACCAGCGGCGGTGTTGCCCTGTCCGTCGAAAACAGCGATCTGCAAAGGATGGGCCAGCTGAGAATGAGGATAGCCGACTTGATTCTGTCCGGATGAAAGCGCTATCCGTGCCGCCGAAGAAGCGATAAATTCCACTTCCGCTGTTCGCGATAGCCACATCCCGCTGCTTACATCCTGACAGCGAACCGTATAAACTCCCGGCAAGGTCGAATTGGCGGTTGCGGAAAAGAGGCCCTGTGAGTCGGTCAAACCCTCGCCACCTTTTATGACGACAGCCGATAATGCATGAAAACGCACAAGGCGATCGGGCACAGGATTGCCAAAGGAATCGAGCAGACGGACTTGCAGTGTAGAAAAGGCCGTACCGGTCGCTGGTACTGGCGTCGTGACCGTTAATTCGGAGCGATCCCAATCCGGTTGATCCGGCACGGCGCTGCACAGAAAATACTGGGGTGAATCCTCAAGTTCACTGCCAAAATTATCGATGGAACTGACACGGATTCGGTAAACATCGGTTCCGGCCGCGCTTCCCAGCGTCAATCGGGCGGCAGCTGACCCCTCTTCGGTCGTATAAACCACCTGGCTCGCCGAACCATTTTCCAAAAAGACAGCATCGCCCTCTACAACCTGAAAATGGACCGGGTGGTTGCCAACCGGCAAATCGATCGTATCGACCACCCTCACAACAAAGTCCTGGGGCAGATTCTCACCGACAACCCCTTGTTGATCGTCGCCGGAAACCTTTATCAAACGATCCGGTTGTGTGGCGACGGCAACAGCAGTAAAAGTGTGGGGAGAATTTACCAGGTGTGCGCCATTGAACACAACCGCTACCCGCACCATCTGCGATTCCAACGCTGCACCCAAAACCCATCTCGCTTGCGCCAGTCCCTGGCTGTCTGTCAATACCTCGATTCCGACCTGACGATCGGGCAAAAACGTACCGCCACCGGCAATCACGCTGAACTGGACTGGGATTCCCGGCACGCCAACGTCATCATTGTCGACGACCTTGACAGTCAAAGGCTCATCCAATTCGCGAAAAGCCGCTCCGAGAATCAGCGATCCATCGGTAATGGGGATCAATCGTACAGGATGAGCGAAAAGAGCCGAGGCAAAAAAGGTAACCGGACTGGACTGCAGTTCGATTTGCCGATAAAAACTCTCTGCCTGCGCCCGATAGAGCGAATCGCCGACCTGCGAGCCCAATGTCAGTCGGGCAGTTGCTAATCCGGCCGAATCGGAAAAACGATCGACAACGCGGCTGCCGGAAAAGTGGCCTTCCGGGCTTGTAACGCGATAGACGACCCGATGGTCGGAGACGGGGTTGCCGTAATAATCGGAAATCCGCACCGCAAAGGGGGCCGAAAGTGTAAAATTGACCGGAGCCGTCTGGCCGTTGCCGCTGAGTTCTTCCATTCGATGCGGCGCGGAGGCACATGCAGAAGCGGTGAATTGCAGTGTCGTGGGTTCCAATCCGGGCATCCGCGCTTCAACAACCTGATTAGACTGCCCCGCTGTTGTGCCCAATCGGAAAAAGGCGCGCGCGATGCCTTGAGAATCGGTTGTTTTGGTCACTTGATCCTGACCATCAACCTTTCCGTTTCCATCGACCACGGCAAAAACAACCGGATAATTCGCCACGGAATTCTGAAAAGCGTCGGTGATCTTGACCCGAACCGCTTCGGCAAGGGTGGTTCCGACGGTATCACACTGGCCTTCGGTCCACAGTTTATAGGCCCGAGTGGCTTGCCCCGCATTGCCGCTGGCATAGAAAGCCACTGGCGAACCGTTGAGCGGCGTGCCGGAATAATGGGATATCGCCTCGATGCGATAGACATTCTCGCCGATCATCGTCCCAAGTCGATAAGCAGCACGAGCATATCCAGATGAATCGGTTTGAACCTGCAAATTAGAGTTGCCGCTCGAGGGGAATATCCCGCCGGCTGTAAGCGATGTAAATGAAACAGAGTGTCCAGCGACAGGATTGTTGTGGTCGTCCACCACGCGCACAAAAAGATCCTGCGGTAAAACTTGCATAATCGGGCCGCTTTGTTCGTTCCCGGAAAAAGCAAAGATTTGCGAGGGACGATCGGCCAAAGCCTGTGCCCGAAAGAGAGCAGGGCTGCCAGACAATCCTGAAGCCAAAGCGGACAGGCGCTGAACACCGGCCTGAAAACCGAGCCGCCAATAGATCTGCGCATAGCCATCGGCATCGGTAATCAGGGTCAGGGTGGAATCGGAAGATGTGGCTTGTGTGTGTATCTCCGGCTGTGAGGCGACAATAGAGCTCTGCAACAATCCGCCACCCGATTCGATACGAAAAGTGACCGGATAGGAAGGTGCGGGCTCGGTTTCGGAAACCATGACGCGCACGCGCAGCGGATCAGCCAACAAACGGCCAACAACATCGGATTGTTGATCGCCAGAGACTCGAAGCAGTGTCGAGGCCAGGCCACTCACCGTGGCGCGGAAAACATAAGGTGATCCGGGAACTCTGTCCATCGTTGCTCGTACCTGCTGCCGGCTTTCGGCATCGCCCGGCGTCAGGAGGGTTTGTGCGGATCCGCGATAATCGGTGAGGACCGTCCCGTCGGGCTGGAGCATACCGCCGCCGGAAATAACTTGAAACGTCACCGGCAAAGAGGGGATGCCATTGCCGAAGGCATCGAAAATTCGGACGGCGAAAGGTTGGGCCAGCGGCTCACCGACCTGGCCGATCTGTTGATCGCCGGAAACGGTAAAGGAAACCGGTTCTCCGGGCTGAGCCGTCAGATTGAAAAGAACGGATTGTCCGTTTACTGGCTGATTGTTGTGAAACAACTGTGTGCGAATTTGAACTAACCCCGCTTCCGATCCCAGTTGTACCAGCCGAGAAGCGATTCCGGCCCCATCGGTCAGCAGTGGATCCAAGCCTGTACCTCCGGTACCCGTAGGTATATCGTCGGGATCAACTGTGAAAAGCACCCGGTCGACCATCGTCGCCGGCGGCAGAGTCAGCCGGCAAGTCCGTGTTCCTGCCGAGAGATCAAAGAGCTTGGGTATTCCTGCGGATTGCACTCGGTACCACGACCAGGTTTGATAGGAATCAACGGGAAATGAAAAAGCCGTACCGCCGTCGACTTGCAGCTGAATTTCGGCATTCGCCGCCGAATGGGCGGCTCGAATCCAGATGTAATAGCTTGCGGCTTGTTCAAGGCTGAGAGTTTTTTCGAGCAGCCCATTACCGGATGCCAATGCAGGGACAAAAACCAGGCCATTGCCGGAACTGTTGAGATCAAAAGCCCAAAGCGCCGAACCACCGGTCACACCCGTTTCTGCTTCAAAGCCGAGTGTTGACGGATCGATCGAAGGCAATAGGATTTGCGCCGACCCGCTTTCAATATTAAAATCGACCCGAGCACCGGCGACTGGCCGATTCACCGCATCGACCGCCTGAACGCTGACAGGGTTGGGCAATCGTTCGCCCACACAGGCGGCCTGATTGTCTCCGGATACCTGCAACAGAGCCACTGGATCGCCGCCGCCGCCCGGAAACTCGGGGCGCAGCAGAACTTGCTGATCTGCCGGGATTTGGCGCTGGATCACCACTGTGCCGTCGGTAAAATGAGCCAGCAGGTCGCAAGCCAAATGCGACCCCAGACCAAAATGCTGAACGGATGAGCTCTGAGATTGGTGCCCGGAAGCAGAGACCACCTCGCGATAGCCGAGAAGGGCAGCTGGATTGCCGAATTCACCGCTGCGGTAAATCCAAATTTTGGTGCCAAAGCCCCCCCGATTGTTTTGTGGCCCCCGGGCGTCCACCTGAAGATAATGGTTATCGTTGTCGAGGTTGTTGACGAGAAAAGTATTAAAGGCGTCCGCACGCGCAGCGATGACATCGAGGTCGCCGTCCTGGTCGATATCGACAACAGCCGCTCCGCGCACATCGCCGCCAATGATTTCCGCCCCGCTATTCGACTCCAGACGGAAGCTCCAATCACCCAAATTTCGATAAAGCTCGCCGCTGACCATATCGCCTGTGGTGAGGATATCCAACCAGCCGTCGTTATCGAAATCGGCTGCCAATACCGAATAGCCGTCCATATAGATATTGAGTGTCGACGATCGATCGGAAAAGGTACGATCGCCATTGTTCTGAAAAACACGCAACAACACCGCTCCCCCGGTGGTCGAACTCTGACCGACCAGGAGATCCAGATCACCGTCGTTGTCCAAATCGGCCCATACAGCGCTATTGCTCTGCTGATTGAGTGCCACGCCTGCCGACGAAGCTTGGTCTAAAAAAGTACCGTCACCCTGGTTGACATAGAGACGATTCGCTCCTCCGCGCTTGACCACATAGATATCGATATCGCCGTCCTGATCGAAATCAGCGGCTGCTGCGGAAATGGAGGGGATGTTCGGCTCGAGCACATCATCGGCACCCCGGTTTTGGCGGGAGAATTGGCCGGTGCCCTGATTGATATACATTTCATTTGGATGACGCGAGTTGACAGCATATAAATCCATGTCCCCGTCGTTCTCCGCATCCAATGCCAGCACGGTTGTGGTTGTCACCTGTCCCAAATCGACGATCCCGGCCGACAGGGTGATGTCGGAAAAGAGACCCAAACCGTTGTTGCGATAAAGTCGATTGGGGCCTAAAGTTTGAGCATTATAAAGATCCCAATCCCCGTCGTTGTCGATATCGACCCACAACAGACCTCGACTCTGCCCCGGATCCGTGATTTCACGACTTTGTGCCTCCTCGGTAAAAAAGGCACCGTCCTGATTGATATAGACGTATTCCCGTTCATCCGGCGATTCCGGGGCGATGCGGCTGATATAGAGATCCGGCCGCCCGTCATCTGAAAAATCGGCCACAGCGATCCCCTGAGACCCCATATGAATATCGCTTCCGGCGATTTCGTATTGCCAGGAGCGGTCGCTGAACCATCGGGGACGTCCTTCCATCCACTCGACCAAAGTCTGCGCATACGTCGCGGCAATGCGAGCATGTCCACGATCATTGGGGTGGTAGTGATCATACATCAACCCGCGTCCGTCGCGAAACCATAAAAAAGGATCCTCCTGGAAACGGGTATAATGATCGCATTCAAAAACTGGCTCCTCCCGGCCGGTGATGCGTCCACTGCGAAAATCGCGGATCATTCGGCTGACATCCGCATTGAAAGCGATGCAAAGCGAATCGTGATAAGAAACCGGAATGTCCAGAGAGACGATAATGCTTTGAAGAAAATCGCCCTTTTCTCCGTTGCGCCATTTGAGCAAATAGTTGACCAACGTGGCCATTTGTCCGGAAAGGGTCAGTGCAAAAGTGGTGTCGTTGACATAGGGTGCCGGGGGATAATAATCGCTGAGGATGTCGTTGGTGCCGAGAAGGATAGCGACAATATCGGGCCGGTAACTCGTCATGTGGTAGGTGATGTCCATGCGCCCGGTACCGCCGTTGCCAAGTGTAAGTGGAAAGAAATCAGAGATCTTGCGGCCGCCCTCGAAATGGCCTTCGTAGGGAGGCTCCCCTGTATCGCCGACGAAATCGATGTCATAACCTTCGCCAATCAAGGTCTGATAAAGGATTTTGCGAAACCCGATGTCGTCAGTCGACCCTGTTCCTTTGGTTATGGAATCGCCCACGAGCATAATGCGCCGGGCGGCGCTAAAGTTCATCTCTTCGAGCGCGAATTGCACGGCATCGCCGGAAGATCGGATATTTTCAAAGGAGAGAGACAGTTCGTCCGCCTCGATGCCGGGCAAAAGAAAAGAAAGGATTCCGTCGTCATCCATCTCGGCGTATAAAAGCGAATCGGGAATCGAATCGGCCTGAGGAGAGACAATATGGAGACGAGCGGTTACAGGTGTGGCGGGATCGACGATGGCTTGTGGCGCGATGCGGGCTGTCAACCGGCCGAGCACGACCCGACCCTCTGACCAGCGCAAGGGAAATCGAAGCGACAATCCTTCCGTCTGTGAAGATTTGGTATCACCGAGCGAGGTATCCACCTGCACCGACTCAGGCGTGATTTCCTCGAGGTCAAGCGCTGAAAAAGAGATGTGCTTTCCCTGCCAAACCCGTGTCTCGGTGTTTTCCGGAACTGATTCGGCAAAAAAACGGTTTTCGGGAATAGATGCAGCTGTTCCCGACGCCAGCAAAGTCAACAATCCAAGCGTTCCAATCCCCCATCTCTTCAGTCGCGTTGCGCTTGCGCTCCAATCCATCCCTTCGTTTTCCTTTTTCTTTTCCTTTTCCTTCGGCGCCAAGAGTTCGCCCGGCAGCGGATTTTTATATACACACAGCGATACCGGACAAGAAAAACACGTGCGTCAAAACGTTAAACTTGCTATATTATAAAAGCCGTCATCCATGTTTGCGGATCGATCGCATGGTGTATCGAAACGATACACCGCTACAACGGACAAGGCGAATTGGGCTCCACAAATGGCAACAAAAAAAACGAGTCTATCGCTTGTTTTTCGTGCTGTTAGAGCCATTTGAACGGGGTGAATTCGCTTGACATGTTGGCGATATTTAGTTATATTGGTTGCAATTTTGGTGCCGACGCAATTGACTGCAGAAACGATGCCAAAGGATAAACTTAGAGTATTGGGCATGATATTTCATGCCTATCACGGGTGCGATGACGACGAACGGCGGAACGGTCAACGATTCGAAGTCGACATCGAGTTGACTACCGACATTCGGCCGGCCGCTCATTCTGATCGTCTCAAGGATGCGATCGACGTCCGGCAGGTTTACGAACAAGTTCGCAAGGTGGTCGAGCAAGATCGATTCTATCTGCTTGAAACGATCAGCGAACAGATCGCCAAAAACTTGCTGGAACAATTTCCGATCGAAGCAGTGCGCATTTGCGTGCGCAAACCTTTTGCCCCATTGGGCGGCTTGGCGAATGGAACAGAGATCGAGATCATTCGAATGCGGAATCCAAACCGACGATGAGTGAGTATATCCTGGGTTTGGGTGCCAATCTCGGCGAGCGAATCACAACACTGGAATGCGCTGGTGCAGAGCTGGCTAACCACCCGCAAATGCATTTACTGAAGGTCTCCTCGCTTTATGAGACCGAACCGGTTGGCTTCAAGGAACAACCCGACTTTATCAACGGCGCGGTTTTGTTTTCCAGCGATTTGCCGCCCAAGGCGTTTTTCAGGATCACCCAGACACTTGAAACCCGATTCGGACGAATCCGGAATCGACCATGGGGACCTCGTACACTGGATATCGACATTCTGCTTATCGATTCGATATCCATTGAAACCGAGCGTTTGATTGTTCCCCATCCGCAATTGCGCTATCGCCGCTTTGCACTGCTTCCGGCGGCGGAACTGGCACCCAATTGGGTGATTCCGGGGAGCGGTTGCACTGTCGCCGAAGCCCTGGCCGATTGCCCGGATTCCGGTCGCCTCGAATGCATTGTGAGCCAACATCACTTTCTGAAAAGGGTCAGAGAGGTTCAACAGTGGGCACTCCCAAGTATATCTGCGTCGAAGGGGTAATCGGAGTCGGAAAAACCAGCCTGGTCAGCATGTGCGGCGAGGTGATGAATGCGCGCTTGATGTATGAAAAGCCTGAAGAAAACCCCTTTCTCGAAGATTTTTATCGCGACCCCAGACGTTACGCCTTTCAGGTTCAGCTTTTTTTCCTTTTAAGCCGCTATCGACAGCAGCAAGAGTTTTTTCAGCAAGATCTCTTTTACGAGATGATGGTCTCGGATTATCTATTTGCCAAGGATCGAATCTTTGCCACCCTGAACCTGGATGACCGCGAATTGGTTCTCTATGACCGCGTCGCATCCCTTCTCGAACAAGACATTCCGACCCCGGATCTGGTCATCTATCTGCAATCATCACCCGAGCGTTTGATGACAAATATTCGAAGACGCGGACGGCATTATGAACAGTCCATTTCAGAAGAGTATATTCGTTCGCTGAACGAAGCTTACAATCGCTTTTTCTTTCATTACCACGGCACGCCGCTGCTGGTGGTCAACTGTACCCAGATCGATTTTGTCAACAATCCCCGGCACTTTGAAGATCTGGTCAAAGAGATTCTTCGACCACACTCCGGGATCGAATACTATTCGCCGACTTTTTAAGGCTCCATAGACTTGGGGCCGTAAAACCCCCGTATATGCATCAAAAAGGATTAACGACCTTTTTTGACTTTACCGCTTCTGTGTCATTTCCGGCGTGTCGTCCACAGAGAGGATCAAAACCATGTTTTCCTTTATCCGCTTGGCCGTTTTGGCGCTCTTTTTTTATCTCGCCACCAAAATATTGGCAATTCTTTTCAAACCACAAAAACCGCCAAGAAAAGTCGATGGGCAACCTCAATCCAAGCCTCTGGATGTATCGGACAACGAAATAGAGGATGTCGATTTCAAGGAACTGGACGATTAGCCGCACTCTGACCACCAAATCAATTAGTGAGAATTCATGCGACTCTATCTTCGAATAACAAGATACTTGCGCCCCTATTTTTTCCCGCTGTTCGGATCGATTCTTTGTATTTTTTTGTTTACAATTTTCAATTCGGCGTTTCAAATCTCTATCATTCCGTTTCTGAATACGATATTCAAGTCGCCGCAGACGGTCATACAAAACTCGGCCGCATCGCCAAGCGTCGATGAACCGCCCGCAGCCTCGCGATCCGATCGTTTTCGCGATGCCGAAGATCTGCTCAAGAAAAAACTCTTTTCATTTTTCCAGGGCGATAACCCCAACACCGCCCTGCACCGGATCTGCATTATCATTCTCTTCATTACCCTGTTTAAAAATATTTTCGCCTATATGCAGCGTTATCTGATGGCCTATGTCGAAGAGAGCATCATCCGCGATATTCGCAATGACCTCTACCGACAGATCAGCCGTCAATCCCTGCGTTTTTTCAGCCGCACGCGAACCGGACAAATCATTTCGCGCATCACCAACGATGTCACCTTGCTTAACGGCGGTGTCTCGGCCAGTTTTGTCACCCTGATCAAGAATCCGCTCGCCATTATTGCTTCTTTGGCCATTGCTTTTTATTTAAGCTGGCAGCTGACACTTTTGGCGCTGGTTGTCGCTCCCATCAGCATCGGTATCATTTCCTGGATCGGTTTGCGTTTGCGCAAACAGAGTACGCTTTCCCAGGAAAAGATGGCAGATGTCACCTCGGTTCTGCAGGAGACCATCAGCGGCGCCCGTGTGGTCAAGGCTTTTGCAATGGAAGAATTTGAAATCAAAAAATTCACCCACGAAACCCACTCGTATTTCAAAACGCTTTTGCACATTTCCCGCACCCGCAATCTGGCCTCGCCCTTGACAGAATTTCTCGGCACCACCGTTGCAGTCGGTATCCTCTGGTTCGGTGGACAACAGGTTCTCCAGGGCAATATCATGTCCGCTGAAGAATTTATCGGATTTCTGGTAATCATCCTCAGTATCATGGCACCGGTTAAAGAGTTGTCCAGCGTCCACACCCGACTGCAGGAAGCTCTGGCGGCGGGCGAACGCATCTTTCAGGTCATCGATCTCAAACCCGAAATCCGGGATCCCGAAAATCCTGTGCATCTGCCGGGATTCAACCGGGAAATCGTCTTTGATGGTGTATCGTTTGCCTACAACAAACGCGACTTTGTGCTGAGCGATATCAGCATCACTTTGGAAAAGGGACACATACTGGCGCTGGTCGGCCCGAGTGGAGCGGGCAAATCGACTTTTGTCGATCTGATCCCCAGATTTTACGATCCGCAAAAAGGAACCATTTCGATCGACGAGGTCGATATTCGGCAATTCGAAATCGCTTCCCTCCGCAATCTGATGGGAATTGTCACTCAGGAAACGATTCTCTTTAACGACACGGTCTTTCGCAACATCGCCTACGGTTTGGACGACAGGAGCGAAGCTGAGGTCGTTGCTGCGGCAAAAGTTGCCAACGCCCACGACTTTATTCGGCAACTACCCCAGGGTTATCACACCAACATCGGCGAGCGCGGCATCGAACTTTCCGGCGGCCAGAGGCAACGTCTTGCCATCGCCCGAGCGGTTCTGAAAAATCCGCCGATCCTGATTCTCGACGAAGCAACCTCGGCGCTGGATACGGAATCTGAACTGCTGGTTCAGCAAGCTATCGAGCGACTGATGCAAAACCGCACGTCGATTGTGATCGCCCATCGGCTCTCGACGATTCTCAATGCCGACCGAATACTCGTGCTGGACGGAGGGAAAATTTCCCAAGTCGGCACACACCACGAGCTGGTGCGACAGCCCGGCCTCTATCAAAAACTCTATCAAATGCAATTCAGACTCGGATAGCCCCATGAGCCCGAAAATTCAAATTAAAAGGCAAACCGACCGCGTTCTCGAGCGCATCATTCACGGCTCGCTCTTTGTCTTTGCCGCGGCCATGCCCTTTTCGATCGCATTGACTCAAATCGCTATCGGATGCGCCATTATCTGCTGGTTCGGCCGGCTGTTTTACACGCGCAGCCAGAAATTTCGTCCCATCGGCATGGAAATTCCCTTTTTGCTCTTTATAGCTGCCGCCCTGCTTTCGTTGCCGTTTTCCTCAAACATCGCCCAGTCAGCCATCTTTTTTAAACGCCATCTGCTGGTGTTGGTTTTCTATGTCGTAGCACAGCAGACTGGGTCTGATCGGCTGGCTAAAAAACTGGTTTGGATCTTTATCGCCGCTCTGGCGCTCTATTCCCTGTTGGGTATTCTCTCGTTTTTACAGAATCCGGAGCTGCGCGTCCGACATATACAAAATTCGATGACGGCAGGCGGTCTGACCATGATCGGCTCCCTGACCGCTCTTGCACTGTTGATCACCGCATCGGATCGCAAATCGCGGTTCTTTTTCGCGTTGGCGTTTGCGCTGAATGCAATCTGCCTGATTCTGACCTCGACCCGTGGCTCATGGCTCGGTTTTATTGTAGGCGCTGTTGTGGTGATCTATTCGACCAACCGCAAACTTTTACTGGTTTTGCCGGTGCTGGCCGCCTTGCTGATCCTTTTACAGCCCGAAAGCCTGGCCCACCGCACGCGGCACATGTTCGATCCCACATGGCGCACCAACGCCAAACGCATCAGCTGGTGGAAAACGGGGTGGGAAATTTATAAGGATCATCCCATCGTCGGCATCGGCGATGTCAGCACGCAACGCATGTACGAATATTATACCGGCCCGGATATTCAAGAGTCGGTCGGCCATTTTCACAACAACTATGTACACATCGCCGTCACCCTGGGCACTGTCGGACTGGTCGCTTTCCTCAATCTGATCGGATTTCTTTATTACCGTCTCCTTGGCGCTTATCGTCGTTTAGCGACAAAAACAGGAATTTTGAGCGGCTGGCCCCTGGCCGGGATGGCGGTTTGTTTCGCTTTTGCCGTCAATGGTCTGTTTGAATGGAATTTCGGCGATCAGGAAATCGTAACCGCGCTTTATTTTGTTTGCGCTTTAGCGCTGGCGCTTTCGACAATTGCGTACGAAACCGATGCCGATCATGGCACTTTGGAGCACCACTATCCTGCCAGCCGCTCCTGAAAGGTTTATCGTATGACGCCACCGTTGCGAAAAAACGCTGCAAACGTCAAAGATTATCAGCTCAAACTGGAGCTATACCGACGTGAGCACGAAAAACTCAAAATCCTGCTCAACATCACCCGCAACATCTCGCGCGAACTCGATCTCAACAATCTGCTCAAACTGATCATGGACGAAGTCAAGAGTGTGCTGCAATGCGACCGGTGCACGGTTTTTGTTCTCAACCGCGAAAGCGACGAATTGTGGTCCCGAGTGGCGCATGGAGAAAAAGAAATTCGCTTCCCCAGCCATTTGGGTATCGCCGGCTATGTGGCGACCTCGGGGCAGGTGCTCAACATACCCGATGCCTATGCCGATGAGCGTTTTAACCCGAACATCGACAAGAAAACCGGCTATCGCACTCGGACGATTATTGCTGTGCCGATGCGCAACAAACTCGGAGAAATCATCGGCGTCTTTCAAGCCCTGAACAAACTGGGTGGTCCCTTTACCGAAGACGACGAAGAGCTACTCGATGCTATATCGAGCATCGCCGCCACCCAGATCGAAAATGCCCAGCTCTATGCAGAACAAAAGAAAACCTTTGACAGCTTTGTAGAAACACTGGCCACGACCATCGATGCGCGCGAT
Organism: Candidatus Zhuqueibacterota bacterium; assembly: GCA_016929055.1. Classification (GTDB taxonomy): domain Bacteria; phylum Zhuqueibacterota; class Zhuqueibacteria; order Residuimicrobiales; family Oceaniaggregativiventaceae; genus Sulfursilanivivens. Next base: position 6,454 of record JAFGJN010000194.1, on the reverse strand, counting down.
CCACTGACCGCCGGTCACTCGAGGCGTATCGCTCTCTATGCCGACCAAATAGCCCAAGTCGTTCATCTCGACGATTCCGAACGCCAAGTTTTGCGCACGGCCGCCCTGCTGCATGATTATGGCAAAATTGCCGTCCGGGAGGCGATCCTGACCAAGGACGGTAAACTGACGCCAGACGAATTCAAACACATACAAGATCACCCTCACTATACCCGATCTATCCTCGAAAAAATCAATTTTTCACGCGAGCTCAAGCAAGTGCCGATCATTGCCGCCTCACACCATGAAAAACTGGACGGCAGCGGTTATCCCGACGGTTTGAGCGAACGCGAAATTCCCAAGCTGGGCAAAATCCTGGCGGTCGTGGATGTCTTTGACGCCCTAACCTCCAAACGCCATTATCGCGATCGCATGAATCTCAAGCAGGTCCTGGATATCCTCAGCGAAGGAGGGGGAACGCATTTTGACGATTTTTTCCTGGCCGCTTTTAAAAAAATTCCTTTGAATCGATTGATCGAGATTCTCGAAGACGACCACCGCGACGTGCTGGACCCTCAGGATCTGGAAGATCTGGCGGAAACCGATATTGCGGCGTTGCTTTTGGCGCTGGAAAACCCGAATCCAGACAAACACCAACAAACGATTGTCAAAAAGTTCAATCGATATTATTCACGCGCCTATCTGCAAACGGGTAACAGCTCGGACGACCCGGTCTCCGACACAAACCGTCGTCAATCGATTTAAAAATTCACACCTCTTGATCAGGAGAAAAAACGATGAAAAAAGGCATCCAAACCGACGCTGCTCCGCAAGCGATCGGGCCCTATCAGCAAGCGGTGGTCTGTGAGGGAGGCGCGTTGGTCTTTACAGCCGGCCAACTCGGACTCGATCCCCGAACCGGCGCCTTTGTTTCGAACACGATCAAAGGACAAACGGAACAAGTGCTGAAAAACCTGCAAGCCGTTTTGCAGGCCGCCGGCTCGGACCTCGATCAGGTGGTCAAAACCACGGTTTTTTTGCGCGACATGGAGGATTTTGCCGCCATGAACAGCGTCTATGCCCAATTCTTTTCCGCCGATGCACCAGCGAGATCGGCGGTGCAGGCGGCGCGTTTGCCCAAAGATGCCCTCGTGGAAATCGAAGCAATCGCTCAGGTGAAATAGATGGTTCGTTGCTCCGGATACCCTTTCCCTCGTTTAATCCTGCTGATGGTGATTTTTAGCGCACCGGCAGCGGCACAGACTGCCGCCGATTCTGCCGCTGCGATCACCAAATCGCCTAGCGGCGCCATGATGCGTTCGCTTGTGCTCCCGGGGGGTGGACAGTTCTACAACGACAAATGGCTCAAGGGATTGGCCATCGCTGCCGCGGAAATCGGCTGTATCGCCAATGCCGTGGTACAAAATCAATACGCCGTGCGTGAGGAAATCCCCTATTACCGCGAAATTTATCGCGATCGCAGAAATCTCTCATTTTGGTGGCTCGCGGGAATTATACTCTATAGCATGGCGGATGCTTATGTGGATGCCCATCTCTATAATTTTGATGAAAGCGAATCAATCGCTTTTAATCTGGGAATGAATTCATCCGAGATGCGATATACGGCTCGTCTGCAATTCCGCTTTTAATCGATGGATCTGCCTGGTCAATGCACAAGGAGAGTGATGTGAACGCGAGGAATACGGAACGGGGAGCATGGGGATCGCGATTCGGTTTTATTCTTGCAGCCGCCGGATCGGCGATCGGTCTGGGTAACATCTGGCGATTCCCCTATGTCACCGGCAACAATGGTGGCGCTGCCTTTGTCATTATTTATTTTGCTTTTGTTATCCTGATCGGTCTGCCCGTGATGATTGCCGAATTGAGTCTCGGACGCCGAACGGCGCGCAATCCGGTCGGCGCCTTTGCACAGCTGGCACCCCGTTCGTTCTGGCCGGCAGTGGGAATGCTCGGCGTTTTGACTGGCCTCGGAATCCTCTCCTATTATGGTGTCATCGCAGGTTGGACGCTGGGGTATTTTCTCAAAGCTGTCTGCGGCGGGTTCTCCGCCGACATGTCCTATATCCAATCCAGCGAAATCTTTGCTCAATTTGTTGCCGATCCGCTGCAAGCTGTGGGATTGTTGTTCGTTTTCATCGCTCTCACCGGTATCGTCGTGAAGGGCGGAGTATCGGGCGGTATCGAACGATGGGCCAAAATCCTCATGCCCTTGCTCTTTGTCCTCCTTTTGCTGCTCACATTGCGTTCCGTAACGCTGGAAAACGCAGCCGCTGGTCTGACTTTTTACCTCAAACCCGATTTCTCAAAGGTGACGGTCAATACACTCGGCAATGCCCTGGGACAGGCACTTTTTTCACTCAGCCTGGGTATGGGTGCGATGATCACCTACGGCAGCTATATCTCGAAACGCGACAATTTGGTCACCTCGGCCGCTTATGTCTGCCTGTTCGACACGCTGATCGCTGTTATCGCCGGACTGATGATTTTCCCCGCCCTTTTTTCTCAAAACATCCCTCCAGCCGGTGGTCCCGGACTGGTCTTTGAAACCCTTCCCATCCTTTTCAATCAAATGCCCGGTGGTATGCTCTTCGGCGCTGGATTTTTTTTGTTGCTGACCGTCGCCGCCCTCACATCGACAATTTCCCTGTTGGAGGTCGTAGTCGCCTATCTGGTCGATGAATGGAAATGGAAACGCAACACCGCTGTATGGATGATGGCGCTGGTGGCTTTTGCTTTGGGTATCCCTTCCGCTCTGTCGCAAAACGGCTCGGCTTTTTTTACCCGATTGCCCATCATTCACATGGGGTTCCTCGATCTTTTCAATATCCTCCTGGGCAATTATTCCCTGACCCTGGGGGCTTTGCTGATCGCCCTGTTCGTCGCCTTCCGCTGGGGAATTCATCAAGCAAACCAAGAGATCACCCAAATGGGTCAAATTTTTTACGGCAAGACAGCGTGGTCGATACTGATCCGTTTTCTTTGCCCGATTGCAATTCTGGGAATTTTTGTGTATATTCTGCTCACTCGTAACTATTTTTAAGAGGAAACCGTGGATCGACAACAAGCATTCACTCTGGTTGAATCTAAAATAGCCAACCGCAACCTGTTGAAACACGTCCTTGCTGTAGAGGCGGTCATGCGAAAACTGGCGCGCTCTTTTTCCCAGGACGAAGCGGAATGGGGGCTCGCCGGTTTGTTGCACGACCTGGACTATGAAGAAACAGCGAATACACCCGAACAGCACACATTGATAACCGAGAGGCTGCTGCAATCCTATGCCGTCAAACCGGAAATCGTGCATGCCATCAAATGCCATAACGGACTGGCGCCTCGGCTATCAAAAATGGACCAAGCGCTCTATGCAGTCGATCCGGTGACCGGCCTCATTGTGGCAGCCGCACTCATGCATCCGGAAAAGAAATTGGCTGCACTGGATGTCGATTTCATCCTGAGACGGTACAAAGTCAAAAGCTTTGCCCGTGGCGCCAACCGGGAACAGATCGAAACCTGCGGCGATTTGGGATTGGATTTGCCATCTTTTCTCGCCATCGCTTTGCTTGCCATGCAGGAAATTCATTCCGAATTGGGGCTTTAAACCATGAGACGCTCTATTTTCAGCCTTTTCGTTTTCTTTATGGTCGCCGGAGGCGCCCAGGCCCAGGGCGCCGTGGATTCCTTGCGCCTGGCGATACCGATGGAAAAAAGCCATGACTCCTGGTTCGGTAAGGATAAAGGCGATCATCTGATCACCAGCACTTTTTTGACCGGAATCAGCTATTATGCCGCCCGCCAGGAGTACGACCGGTCGCATCCCGCCGCGCTGAACTGCGCCGTGGGCTTTTCCCTGACCCTGGGAATCGGCAAAGAAATTTATGACGGAACGTCGAAAACCGGCACAGCCAGCTGGAAAGACCTGGTCGCCGATATCCTCGGCACCGGTTTAGGCTACCTACTCATCTCTATTGGACAGGATCGATGAACGAATCACCCCGCGCGAAATCAGCCCAAGACTCCTCAAGCCTTGACAAGCCGCAATCGAATTGCGGCATCGCCGCCGTATACGGTTCGCCTGAAGCTTCTCACCTCGTCTATCTGGCTCTCTATGCGCTGCAACACCGCGGCCAGGAAAGTTCGGGAATCGTCTCCAACGACGGCCAACGCGTCCATCGCCATGTCGGGCAGGGCCTGGTTGCCGATGTCTTTTCCGGCCCGACCATCCTCGACCAGCTCAAAGGATCCATGGCTATCGGGCATAACCGCTATTCCACCACCGGCTCGACGTTGGTGCTCAATGCCCAGCCGCTGCTCTTCCGCTCCAAACAAGGCCCCTTTGCTCTCAGCCACAACGGCAACTTTACCAATTCCGGAATACTGCGCAGCTGGCTTGAAGAGGAGGGCTCGCTGTTTCAGACCACAACAGACACCGAAATCGTGCCGCACCTGGTGGCACGATCGCGTAAACCAACCCTGACGGATAAAATCATTGAGGCACTAAAGCAGATCAGCGGGGCGTATTCGCTGGTCATGCTTTCCCAGGATCGAATCTTTGCCGCACGCGATCCACACGGTGTCCGTCCCCTGTGCATCGGCAAAAAAGACGACGCCTATTTCGTGGTATCGGAAACCTGTGCCCTCGATCTCGTGCGGGCGGAATACATTCGCGATGTCACCCCGGGCGAATTGGTGGAAATCGGACCCGACGGCATCATTTCCCATCGCTATGCTGAGGGAAAAGAGCACTTTTCCTGTGTTTTCGAATACATCTACTTTGCCCGCCCCGACAGCCGTATTTTCAACGACAATGTGGATAAAGTACGCCGCAAACTCGGAAAAATCCTCGCCTTGGAAAGTCCGGTCGATGCCGACATTGTCATCTCGGTGCCCGACTCGAGCAACACTGCAGCTGTCGGTTTTTCCCGTCGTTCTGGCATGAAATTCGATCTGGGGCTGATCCGCAACCACTATGTCGGCCGCACTTTTATTCAACCCCGACAAAAAATGCGTGATTTCGGTGTCCGCGTCAAATTCAATACAGTACGCGGCATTTTGCAGAATCGACGTGTCGTGGTGGTGGAGGATTCCATCGTGCGCGGCACCACACTGCGCCAACTGGTACAACTGATTCGCCAGGCCGGCGCCACCGAAGTTCATGTCCGGGTGAGTTCACCCCCTATCATCTCGCCCTGCTTTTATGGAATGGATTTTCCCAGCAAGGAGGAATTGATCGCCGCGCAAAAATCGGTCGAGGAAATACGCGATTTCCTAAAATGCGACAGTCTGGCCTATCTATCTCAGGAAGGATTGATGCAGGCTGTTACCGATTCCAATTGCGGATTCTGTTCCGCCTGTTTTACCGGCCGTTATCCGATTCCAATCGAAGACCGAATCGGTAAATACCAACACGAAAATGAACCGGAAAGGTGAGTCCGACGCAAAAGAACGGCACAAACAGCAAATCGGAACAGCGTCTGCATCGACTCGATTATCTATTTGTTCTTCGCCCGACGCTTTTTTTCCCGATCTGGACTTTCGCCCTGGCCGGCAAATGGGCTCAACTGCGTTTTGCTCCTTCAATGGATCATGATCCACTGCTGGTGATCGCCGGTGTCGATCTCAGTCTGATCATCGTTTTGGGTATTTATACGGCTATGATGGGAGGCGTCTTTGTCCTCAATCAGATACAGGATGTCGAAACCGATCGAATCAACAACAAACTCTACCTGATCGCCAACGGCGACATTCCCCTTCACCACGCCTGGATCCTTACCCTGACCCTGGCCGCTACTCCTTTTCTTCTGGCCTTTTGGGCGCGCTGGGATCTTGTCGCCACCATGTTTTTGTCGTTGCTGTTGACCGGCTGGGCTTACAGTTACCCCCCACTCGAGCTGATGAAACGCCCCATCGGCGGTACTCTGATCAACATCGCAGCCGGCTATCTCGTTTTTTCAATCGGCTGGATGATCGAGGCTTCGATAAGCGGCCGGTTTTTTACAATCGCCACCCCCTACGTTCTGGGTTTTATCGCTGTATATTTCTTGACCACTGTGCCGGACCACATTGGCGACCGCCGTGCAGGAAAAATCACTGTCGCCGTCCACTATGGACTGACCTGGACCCTCTCCTTCGGCGCTGTGGCGGCGATTGCCGCCGTAATTGCCGCGTTTATTAGCAGCGATCGAATCGCGTTGCTGGCGACTCTTCCAATCCTTCCCTTTTTTATCCAGGCACGGCGAAAAAAGACCAAAGCCTCGGTACTGAAGGCGAACAAATTTGCCGCCCTCGTTTTATCCCTGATCGTTTGCGTTCGCTTTCCTGCGTACCTGGCGCTGTTAACGGCTGTTTATTTTTTTACCAAATGGTACTATCGAAAGCGTTTTAATATCCGATATCCCAGTCTACAAACATGAGGAGGTCATGTCAATTCCCCGCTATCGACCAGCCGCCTGTGACTTTT
>JAFGJN010000193.1 GCA_016929055.1 Candidatus Zhuqueibacterota bacterium | reverse complement strand
GACCGTTGCCGAGACGAGAAAAAAGAAGGCCAGTGCCTATTCATTGGTGGTGGAAGAGGAAAGTCCCTTTTGGCGTTGGCTTTATGAATTCGGCGGGAAAATTCCTTTGGTCCAGTCGGCTTACGGGAACACGGTATATACCTATCCCTCTTTTAGCGATCGGTTTATGATCTATGTCACCACATCGGGATTTATTGTGGAAAGCATCCGAGGTGCGAGAAAATCTAAAGCGAGTGAGTGGTTGGAAGAGATATGGGACTCGGCCCGGCCTCAGCCTAAACCCCCCAAGCCCCGCTGACGAGAATATTGCTGCCCGACACGTAACCTGCTTCTTCTCCGATCAGAAACCGGATGGCAGCCATCAGGTCATCCGCTGTTCCCCATCTCTGCATGGGTATCTCCTCTTCGCTGATCGTCGGCGGCAAGGAACCATCGCGCATTACCCCCGGAGAAACACAGTTCACCGTAATACCGTCCTCAGCTAGCTGTCGCGCCAGAGACTGGGTCAGGATCAATACCCCGGTTTTTGCAACCGCATAAGGGGTGATATCGCGATAAGCGTGGATCGAAGCGGCTGAGGCCAGACCGATGTTGACAATACGCCCCCATTTTTGCTTTTGCATGATCGGCACGACAGCTTTGCATGCCAGAAAAGCACTGACGAGATTGCTGTCCAGCATTTGGCGCCACAAAAGGACATCGGTTTCGAGTAACGGTTTTTCGGCAAAATCTCCGACGGCATTGATCAGGATATCGATGCGGCCGGTTGTGTTTACAGCTTTGCCCAAAAGTCGACGGACGTCCGATTCGCGACGCATGTCGGCTTGCACCAGATGACATAAAAGACCGGCCGCACGCATATCGCCAACGGTTTTCTCCGCTTCATTTCGATTTTTTAGATAATTGATGATGACTTGTGCGCCATCCTCCGCAATCGACCAGGCGATGCGTTTGCCGAGTCCGCGGCCGCTGCCAGTAACCACCGCTGTTTTGCCCGCCAACGGCTTCATCCCAGTACAATACGCATAGTGGTACCCTTGCCGGGATGACTTTCTTTGATAGATACTTTGCCATTGTGGTACTCTTCAATGATCCGTTTGGTAAAATTCAAGCCCAAACCCCAGCCACGTTTTTTGGTGCTGAACCCGGCCTTGAAAATGTCTCTGCGCATTTTCACCGGCATGCCCACACCGTTGTCAGTGATGTCGATGTAATATTTGCCTTTTTCCGGCAGCGGACCGGTCTGGATGACGATCAATCCCTTCAAGCCTTTGACGGCATCCAGGGCATTCTTGATAAGATTTTCAATCGCCCACTCGAGAAGATCGCGGTTGATCGGCAACAGAGGCAGGGGGTGCAGCTGCAGTTGGATTTGGGTTTCCTTCCCCATTTGCGGCAAGCGGCGCTGAAAATATCGAACCAGATCAACAAGAATCGGATCGAGCTCCTGCTTTTTGAGATCGGTGCGGGAACCGATTTGAGAAAACCGCGCTGTTACCTTTTCCAGCCGTTTGACATCGCTCTCCATATCCTGAGCCATAGTTAGAACCTTGCTCGGTTGATCGGCGTGGAGTTTGATCATTTCGATCCAACCCATGAGCGATGAGGTGGGCGTGCCCAACTGGTGAGCCGTTTCTTTGGCCATACCCACCCAAATATAGCTCTGTTCGCTGGATTTGATGCTGCTGAAGCCGAGAAATGCACCGATGATGAGCAGACCGAGAGCGGAGACGGTAATGTAGGGCAAATAAATCAGTCGTGTAATTAGCCGGGAATCACCATAATAGAGGTAGCTGATCACCGTTTCCTGGTAGGTGATTGCCACCGGATCGTTTTCCCGAGCCATGCGGTTCATCAGTTTACGCACCTGGCCGAGTGTTTCGGGTGTGTAATCGTTCTCCGGCACTTTAAGACCGATCCAGCTGGTCGGGTTGCCCTGAGTGTCGGCGAGAATCAATGGAAAATTGGTTTTTTGTATAATATTTTCAAAAAACCACCCCAATCCTTCATCGGCTTCGACGTCGCTCGCGATTTTTTGAATTGTCTGCGCATGCAATTCGACGATATCCCGCGATTCCATGCGCAGATCGTTAACCAGGTTCTGTGTATACAACAAAAACCCGATAACAATGATCACCATCGCCGCAAAGAACAGGCTTTTCAACGTGCCGGAAAGCAGATAGAGCGTTTTTCGAACGGAAATGGCCATGTGCAAGGGCTCCCATCAGGCAGCGGACTGACGGCGTGTTTTATTTGTCCACCGAAGAATAAAAACAGCCAGCAAGAGACCGAGAATCAAAACCAGCGTAACGATGCTGATCCACTTACCGAGGGCAAAGGCCGCCGACCGATAGTAAAAGACGATTTCATGCTCGCCGGGTTGAAGAAACAGCGATCGCAAAAGATAATTGGTTTTATAAATCTCGGCGCTCTGACCATTCACCATGGCATGCCAACCGGCGGGATAATAAATTTCGCTGAGAACCATCAGCGTGGGCGCCTTGACAGAGGCCTGGATGCGTATTTGTTGAATATCGTAATGAGTGATCGTCGCCCGGTTGCTGTCGGCCGTTGAGATAGAAAACGGCGGTTGCTTTTCCAGGATGGCAGTGGTATGGGGATTAAAATCACCCCTCTTCATGCGCTGAAAGATCTGTTGCTGGCCCTGGAGCTGTTCGATTCGATCGACAAAAAAGACGCGAGGCAACCGGCTGGTGTTTTCGTAAACCCGTTGATTTCCGAATTCGGCCACCTGTCGATAGCGTCCGTCATTGAGAGGCAAATGGTTGACTATCAAATATTTAACATTCAACATGTCCAGCATGGCATAATCGAATTTCAGGCGTTGCTGAGGTATTTGCTCCAAGGGCAGAGGCGTCCACTGCGGCTTGTTGTCGCGCAATCCATAGCGCCAATACTTGGCCAAAAAGGCGTTGAATTGGGCGCTGAATCCCGTCTCTTCAAGAAAATCCTGATAGATGCGCACTTTGGCGGCGGAATAACCGCCAGTGCTCTGGATGAAATGATACATGTACCAATTGCTGTTTTCACGGTCGAGAACCGGGAAGACACGAAAGATTTCGGGATCCTGTTTGATCAGCTCGACTGCCGGTGTCGGAGCGAAATAGGTCTCATTTTCGCGGCTCGCCTGGCGGCGACTGATTTTCAGGTCGATGGGGAAAAAGTCGATCAGAACCAGAGCGGTCAGAGCCAGTGTCAACACCCATTTGTTCAGCCTGGAACGAAGGAAGGCGAGCAACAGCGCGACGGCGGCAGAGACCAACAAGAGGGCTTTAAATGCGTCGCCGAGGGCAGCTTCGTAAGCTGAAAGGCGGTGAGCAACGGTTAGATTGGCTCGGCTGCTGGTGACCAGACTCAGATAACTCGATTTTCCAAAGAGCAAAAACAAAGCCATCAAGCCGACGAAACCCAGAAAGATCCCAAAATAGGTTGCGAGCTTTTTCTTGGTCGGATCGATTTTGCGTTGTGGACGAATTTTTTCGACATGATCGATCAGCGCCTGCAGGCCGATCGCCGCCAGTGCGATCATCGCGATGTCGAGGAGAATATGAATCATGCTCGGAACGCGAAATTTATTGAAAAATGGAAAGAACTTGAACATCGGTGTGTAGAGTAGGGGAGCGTGTTTGCCGAAAGAGACCACAAGAGAAAAAAGAGCCATGACGCCGAAAAACCAGGTCGTTCGATTGCGGCGCAAAACAAAAGCCATTCCAGCCAACAGCAGAACGACGACACCGAAATAGAGCGGATAGTCTGTAAAGGGCATTTTACCCCAATAGGTTTCACCCCCGAACCCCATAAACGAGGGGAAGAGAAAGGTGACTATTTCGAGCGGGTGAAAGGACCACGAGCTGGCATAATCAAAGGACAACCCCCTGCCTTCGCCGCCGCGGATCGAATAGTGTTGGTATTCCAGGACTGGCAGATAGAGGACGGCAGTGAGTAAAAACGAAATCCCCACCGCTGCAGCCACCAGAGCCCCGCCGCCGATGACCGCTCGAATCTCGCCGGAATCTTTTCTGGAAGCGATCAATTCAAAAAGCCAAAAAATTCCGAGCAGAAGAAAAGTATAATAGATCACCTGGACATGGGAGCGCATCAGTTGTAGCGCAATTGTCAAGGTGGTCAAGGCGAAATACAAGGCATTGCGTTTGTTGATAAGATTGTGCGCGAACAGGAGGATCAAGGGGATTAGCGCTACAGAGATGAATTTCGAATTGTGGCCATAGGCGGTAAAGGCGATAAATTGGGGCAGAAAAATTACTGTCAGGCCGGCGAAAATCGCTGCCGGCGGCCCCAGTTTATAATTTCGCAGCAAGGCATACATGGCCAGAGCCAGCAGTAGATAATTCAGAAACAGAAACATGAAATGGGGATTGGGAAAGATCAAGTCGAATTGTTGTAAAACCCATTGAATGGAAGAATCGATCAGATTGATACGCGGTTTGCGCAAGAGGCTCGCATAAGAGGGCATCCCACTGAAAATATAGGGCGTCCATTGCGGATAGATCCCCCGCTCCAGCGCATCTTCTGCAAAAGGGATTGAGGCATTGGCGGTCATTTGGTCAGGAGAGGTAAATGTTTTCCCTCCCCAGATAACGGGGTAGAAAAAAATCAGCAAAAGTATCAAGGCCAGAGCACCGGCAATCGCCACAGGATGGTCTGTCAATCTAGCCCGGGGGGTCGGTTCACTGCCGGCTGTTTGTTTGGCCGGTTTTTTCTTTTTCGCCACTGTTCCCTCGTCTTTTTGTTTTTTTTCGATTACTTGTGCCGATGCTTTTCGGCACGTGAAAAAATAGACAATATTTGCCAAAAAAGCCAAAAGTTTTTCGCGCTTTCAGCGAATACACGAACAACGCCCGCCGCCGGTCAGCAAATCAGTTGTTGCGAGCGACTCTCGACTTTTGTACTTTAAAGCGTTTTCTACGGGCCGAATCAGGCGGCGATTTCGGTCAATTCATTTCGGGAGCATACCGTGTTCAGGATTCATACTTCTAACCGTTTTTTTCTCGATACGCTAAAACTCGGTGCTGGCACATCGATCGGACAAGTTCTTGTCGCGCTGTCAGCACCCATTCTCTCGCGCCTTTATTTGCCGGAGGCGTTCGGCGCTTTTGCCGTTTTTAATTCTGTGGTCCTGACCTTTTCCATGATCTCTGGATTTCGATACGAACTCGCCATCCTGCTTCCGCAAGACGACCACGATGCATTTGATCTGTTGACCTTGCAGCTCGCCTTGAATCTCTTGTTCGCCGTCATAGTCGGCCTGTTGATCGGGATCTTTAGCGATACGATCGCCACAAGTCTCGGTCAACCCGATATCGCCAATTTGCTGTGGTTGGCGGGTGTGGGCATATTTTTGTTCGGCTCTTTTAACGGTATCAATTATTGGAACAGTCGTTTCAGACGTTACAGAATGCTGGGCATGGCCCGTATTATCAACAGTATGGTCACTACCCTGACGCAGGTGGTTGCAGCGCTTAGCCTCTTTGCAGGCGCCGGTGGACTGATCTTTGGCCTGTTGATCGGCAAGACGGCTGAAAACGGTTTACAACTGTTGACGATGAGCCGAGGGGATCGGCATTTTACTGGACGGCAAGGCCGATGGGCCTCCATAAAAGCGCTGATGTGCAAATATCGCAAATTCCCCCAGTACAACACCTGGGCGACGCTGCTCAACACTCTGGCGTGGCAGACCCCCGCGTTGTTCCTGACCGCACTCTTTGGCCTCGAGATCGCCGGTTTTTACGCCATTGGCGAACGAGTGATTCGTCTACCCATGAATGTAGTCGGACGCGCTATCGCTCAGGTCTTTTTTCAGCAGGGAGCTGAAGCACATCGCGCGGGGAAAATGCACGACATCTATTGCCAGACCCTGCGCATGTTGTCGGTTCTGGGATTGATGCCGACCTTGATTCTCTCTTTGGCTGGTCGCGATTTGTTTTCGGTGATTCTCGGCTCACAATGGGCCGAGGCTGGTCTTTATGTGCAAATTTTGGCTCTATGGGCATTTGTCTGGTTTCTAGCTTCTCCGCTGTCGACCATTATCAGCATTACGGAAAAACAGGAAAAAAGCTTGTTGTTCAACATCCTCATCCTTGGAACCCGGTTGATTTCCCTGATCATCGGTGGCGTGTTGCACAGTCCGCGGCTGGCGCTTATTCTTTTTTCGGTAACCGGGATCTTATCTTATGGGTGGTTGCTTATTTGGACCGGCCAGGAAAGCGGAGTTTCGGTGAAAAAAACGGTTGTCCTGATTTTTTCTACCGATTGGCGCTGGGCGATCGCAACCATGGTCGTGCTTGTTTCTTTGCTTCTGATCTCCGCTTCCTCGATTTGGGTGTGTGTTTCAGCCGTTATTTTAATGGGGGGGTATGGGTTGTCGATCGGAAGGCGGCTCAAACCGATGCTGCGCTTTGGGAGACCATAATTTCAAGCAACCAGTTGATCCGCATCTTTTTCGATTTGTTGGTGTGGATCAATAAAAAAGAAAATTGCATGCAACCAGATCAACCGTTTTCGAAATTTGACGCTGTTTCTATATCGATTGGTTTTGGTGGTGTTCCCGAATGGGACACCAGTAATAGCTTTGAATGAAAACAAAAAGTCTCAAGACAGATGAGGAAACCCTGATGAAAATCGCTTGTTTCGGAGCCCGACTCGCCAACAATCTCGGAGGTCCTTCCTTGCTGGTTGCCAGCAAGCAGGCGCTGGAGGCTTTTCTGCCCAATCCCGAGTTTACCTTGATCGTTCGCGCGAAAGAATATGCTGAGGATTCGCTCCTGGCCCACCAATATGGGGTGCGACTGGCTGCTTTTCCTCTTTCCATCTGGCTGTTGCCAGCTGTTGTGCTGCGTCGCTGCACAGGATTTCGCATCGGTCCTGAATCGGTGCAAAACCTCATTCGCGTTCTCGAAGAGGCTGATGCGGTGATCGATATCTGGGGAATTTTATTTGCCGATAGTCTGGGACTGAACATGGCGATCGTTCGCTTAACCGATGGATTTCATTTTTTAGCGGCAAAGCTGTTGGGTAAACCGGTGGTTAAATATACAGCCGACATTGGGCCGTTTAAAAAATTTTGGAACCGGTTTTTCGCCCGTTTTTATCTGCAGCATGCTTTGGATCTGATCCTGGCGCGCGATGAACGAACCGCATCGGATATCCGCAAACTCGGGGTTCGCACACCGATTGTCGTCACAGCGGACACCGCTTTTCTGCTTGAAACGGAATCCGGAGAGATTTCCATGCGTTTGGCAGAAAGACGGAAAGGTCAACCGATTATCGGGCTATCGGTCTCTTATCAGATAAGGAAACGAGAAAAAACCCCGGGTTCATATATCGCCATGATGAGCAGGTTGGTAGCGTATATGCAAAAAAACATTAATGCTTATGTGGTGATTTTGCCCAATGAAATTTCCAGTGGCGTGAACGACGATCGCTCGATCGCCAAAGAGATTCGGATTCAGTCTGGCATAAAAGATTGCGAGGTGATTGCTGCAGAGGGCTTGCGAGCCCAGCAACTCAAGGGAATCATTCAGCAATGCGATCTGATAGTTGCGGCGCGTTACCATACCGTGGTAGCCGCTCTTTCTCATGGTATTCCGACTTTGGTGATCGGCTGGCACCATAAATACACCGGTGTATTGGGTCTCTTTGAACAGGAAGAGTGGCTTTGTTCCATTAAAGATTTAAAAGAAAGCGAGTTGTTGGAAAAATTCGATGCTCTGTGGGCGGGTCGCGAGGCGCAGGCAGAAAAGATCCGCCGCCGAATCGAACCGGTCAAGCAAAACGTTCGTGATGCCGCCGAGCAGGTCAGCCGATTTCTTCAGGAGCAGGTGTCGGCCGTTCGGGGATCATTGAATTGAAAATAGACGCCAGGCATTCGGTCAGCCTTCGGCGTTCAAAGGGCCGTGTTCTTTCAGCTGCAACAGCTTGCAGAGGAGGTTGCGGCCATTTCTGTGCGAATTCGCGCAGAACGGCCAGCAGGTGATCTTTGTCTTGGGGATGAACCACGCACCCGAAGCCATTTGAGCGTATCAGATCAGCGGCATCGCCCTCTGGTGCCAGCGCCAGAACCGGCCTTCCAGCGCCGATATATTCGAACAACTTGCCGGTCAGGATGCCACGATTGGCCGGGGCGTCGTCGATGATCAGGAGCGCCAGATCCGTTCCCTTGAGGTAGGATAGACTCTCGCTATGGCTCAGATAGGGGATGAGGGTGAAACGATTTTGCACGGTTGACGACTCGATGCGCCGTTCAAATATCGGCGCAATTCTGCCGATGAGGCGAACCTGAATCCGTTCGGCGAGGCAAGGCGATTCTTCGTGAAGCATTTCCAGAGCGGCGACCAGTGTTTCCGGATTGCGGTGTCCATATAAGGAGCCGGTATAGGTGATAGTCAGACGATCGCTTTTCGCAACTGGCGGCACCAGGAGATCGCGGCTATCATAACCATTTGTGAGAATTTCCCACCGTTCATCCTTCAGATCCGGCTGACGACTGAGTAGATCGGCTTTTACGCCTGCAGAAACTGCAAGAATCCGATTGCTATCCCGTAAAACCACGCGTTCCATCCATTTCTCCAAAGCACGGCTGCAGCCGGGACGCCATTGGGGCGCCGAAAGCCAGCCGATCCACGAATCGCGAAAATCTGCCACCCAGGGTAGTCGGGATGATCGATGTAAAGCACGGCCGATGAGATGGGTCGTGTAGGGTGGGGCGCTGGAATAGATCAAATCGATTTTTTCGCGGGCAATGATTTTTTTGCCGAGGGAAACCGCAAATGGATACCAGCCGATACGCGCGTCTGGTATAAAGAAAGTGGAACGGATCAATTCTGACAATCTTTCGCGAGTCGACAGCGGTCGAGCGGGATCGCGCGACAGTACGGCGATATCGGTCGCCGCGCCTTTTTGTCCGGTCAGGCGGCGATAGAGGCTGTACGGTTCAACGATTTTGGATCGATAAACCGGCGTGTCGGGGGGGATTTCCGCCAGCAGGGATTCGTCCAGAGCCGGATAATCGGCATTCTCGGCACTGAGGACTAGCGGTTGCCAGCCGAATTCGGGTAGGTACTTGACGAATTTCAAGGTTCGTTGTACCCCGGCGCCGCCTGAGGGAGGAAAGTAGTAAGCGATGATCAGCACTTTTTTCATGGCAACGGACCTGGCAAAGGCAATGGTGGTCAGGGCTCGGTATGAAACAGAGCGCTCGTCTCTTCATGCACCAGCACCCAAATGGAATAGATGCCCAGGGCGGTACCGATCGGGAAATTGAGCAGATTGATAGCGGAGACGATCAGGATCAGCACTCGAGCCCAGGCTTTACGGCGCCAAAGTCCGATTCCGCCGATCAGGCCGGGAATCGAGGTGAGAGCAACGATGGTGGCGATAAAGGTCCCGATAAAGGTCAAAATCAAATGGGCTTGTTGATCGTCTGCGAGGAAGCCGATGCCGGCCATGAGGAGAAAGAAGAAAAAAGCGCCGATCAGGCCCAGAATACCAAAGCCGACATGCAGGGCTGCGACCAGAGAGAGGTGTTTGTCCATTTCGACCTCCATGTTTCGGAACGGGATAAGGCGTTTTAGACTATCGATTTTCGCATCGGCTGTTCGATACCAATGGTGTGGCGGACGGCAAAGGTGTCCTCGGCGGGTTTCATATCGGTCA
This sequence comes from Candidatus Zhuqueibacterota bacterium, assembly GCA_016929055.1. Lineage (GTDB taxonomy): Bacteria > Zhuqueibacterota > Zhuqueibacteria > Residuimicrobiales > Oceaniaggregativiventaceae > Sulfursilanivivens. Next base: position 6,835 of record JAFGJN010000193.1, on the reverse strand, counting down.
ACATCTCTCCGAGCAAACCGATGGAAAAAAATTGGATCCCGATAATAATCAACAAGACGCCAAGGATTAAAAGCGGGCGGTTGCTGAGGAATTGATTGTGGAACAAGCGTTGATAGGCCAGGATCAGGAGGATGGTCGATCCCCCTAAAAACGAGAGCAAACCGAGCGATCCAAAAAGATGCAGCGGTCTTTTTTTATATCGGGTGAGAAAGGTAATAGTCAACAGATCAAAGGCGCCACGGAAAAAACGAGCCGAGCCGAATTTGCTGCGCCCGAATTTTCGCGCATGGTGTACGACCGGCAATTCGGTAACCCTAAATCCGTTGCGGTGGGCGATCACCGGCAGGTAGCGGTGCATCTCGCCGTAAACCGCAAGAGAGCGAATCACCTCGAGTCGATAAGCTTTGAGTCCGCAGTTGAAATCGTGTAGTCGAATGCCGCTAAAGAGCGAAGTAAAGAAATTGTAGATTTTCGAGCTATGTCGTTTGATAAAGGGATCCTGCCGGTTTTTTTTCCATCCGGACACCATGTCATAGCCTTCATCGAGTTTTGTGATCAGACCTCGTATTTCGGCCGGATCGTCCTGCAGGTCGGCGTCGAGCGTCACCACCGTTTTACCGGAAACGACCTGAAATCCGGCGGCCAGGGCGGCCGACTTTCCGTAATTTCGGCGGAATTGAATCAGCTTGCACCGGGGGTCTGTCCGGCAAAGATCTGCTATTATCTCGGCTGACTCGTCGGTGGAACCGTCGTCGATGAAGATGAGTTCATATCGCCAGCCGTCGTGTTGCAGCTGTTGGGTCAACTGCCGGTGCAATTCAGGCAGAGACTCTTTTTCGTTGTAGAGCGGAATGACAACGGATAGATCCAAGTCGCTTTTTTTTGAGGTTTTATTTTTGGTCATGACCAAATCCCTCACCGGCACGATGTGTCGCCGACGGGTTAAAGGGCGATTTTGATCGCTTTTTCCGGTATATTTATGGTGAATTTCCGGGGATCGATTTCCTGGTTGATCGAAACGGTGTTGTAGAAAAATGTGATCGATTCCTTTTGGTCAGGGCGTTGGATGCGGATCGTCTTGGGAATACGTACGCCATTCACCGTGGAAAAGCGGGAATACTGCGCCAAAAAGATCAATTCTCGGTTTTTATTGAACGCCTGGGTTTGGCTGATCACACCAAAATAGGGATCGACAACGTGAAGAACCTTTTGTTCGCCGTTGCTATTCAGGAGGAGCAGTTGATTTTCCTGTCGGCGAATGGTTCCGGATGTGATCTGTTCGGCGACTTCGAGCCCGGAAAGCACATTCAATAGTTTGTCATAGCTCAATCGGAACGAGAGAAAGCGGTCGAGATTGAATGAGTCGGCCGGTCCGGTATAAACGGTGTTTTGCAGTGGTGTATAGAGCACAAAACCCCTGCGGTCGGCGAACAGTACACCGACATCGATGCCGAAAGCGGCTTCGATTTTTATATAAACCGAGTCGGGTTTTATGAGATAGATCGTGGAATTGGCTGTATAGGAGGCCTGTGGTGTTTCGATGATGACTTTGCCTGAAGCGCTAAGGGTTTGCAGGTTATCATAGTTCTGCTGCAAAACCCGCTGAACAACATCCCATTGATGTTCTTGCTGTCCTAGTATTGGGCTCGATTTGCTGCCGGCACACTGCAGAGCCGTTAAAGCCGCCGTCAGCGCGATCAAGCTTCGGCAGGCGATGTTCATGCGCTTAGAATGTTTTATTGCTCCAGCTCCTGTATTTTGAGCAAGATTCTTTGGTTGGTTTCGTCCAATTTCAGGGCTTTGTTCCAGGCTTCGCGAGCTTTTTGCAACTGATTTTCGGAGAAATATATATCGCCCAGATGTTCATAGACTTCGCTTGAAGGATTGATTTCCAGTGATTTTTGCGTATAGTATCGCGCGCGTTCGAAATTTCCCAATTTAAAATAGACCCAACCGATGGTGTCGAGATAAGCGGCATTGTCCGGATCCTCGGAGAGCGCCTGTGTGACGTATTCGAGCGCCTGTTCCAGACGGATACCCCGGACACTCAAATGATAGGCATAGTTGTTGAGGATGACTGGTGTCGATGAATCGATCGTGAGTATTTTTTCATAGAGCTCTTGTGCCTGGCCATGTTGTCTGAGTTCGTCATATGCGCTGGCCAGGGTCAACATTGCCTGAATATTGTCTGGGTCGGTTTGAAGGGAGGCGCGCAGGTGGGGAATCGCTTTGCTGTATTTCCGTTTTTGATTGAAAATAAAACCAGCATAATAATTCATTTCCGGATCATGGGGATGTTTTTTCAGCGCATCGGTAAAATTTTCCAAAGCCAGATTCAGACTATCCATGCGCATATAGTTGATTCCCCGTAAAACCCAAACACCTGGCAAGTCTTGGCGAATCTTGAGAGACTGGTCAAAATAGTGTGCTGCTTGGTCGTTTTGGCCGCGGATAAAATAATAACGCGCCAGGGTTGTGGGCACACGCCAATCGTCGCCGCGGATTTCCACCAGTTTTTCCATCATCTGCATAGCCTGGAGGGTGTCGCCTTTTTGCAGCGACAGATTGGCGATTTCGATTCGCGAACCGACAAAGGTCGAGTCGACGGTGGTCAGGGGTTCGTATAATTCCATAGCCGCGTCATAGAGGCCGTCGGCCACATAGACGTCGCGCAACAGCCGTCGAACCGTGAGAAAATGGGGATGACGCTCGAGAGCGTCGCGATAGATCGAAACAGCGGCAAGAGTGTCCTGTTGGATTTTGGTCAGAGCGGCTTGGGCGATGATCGCTTTTTCCGATGTCGAGTGCAGCCGCGCAGCTCGATCGAATTCCTGCCCGGCTTTTACGGTATCGCCGTTGAGGAAATGGAATTGCGCCAATTGCAGCCGAGCGTCCAGGTCAAGGTAATCTTTTTCGACCAGGTCGGTGAAAATTTCGATGCCGAGCGACCAGTTTTGCTGTTTTTCCAGCAACATGCGAAGTTCTGCTTTGGCGTCGGCATAGTCAGGGTCCTGCTGTAATGCACGCCGATACCAGAAGATGGCCTGGGTTGTATCTTCTCTGACCATGGCAAGTGTGGCCAGACCTAAAAAAGGGGTTTCCAGTTCGGGATGCTCCTGCAGCAATTCTTTAAAAATATTTTCCGCGCAGGCGAGCGCTCGGGCCTGAAGAAAAAGTTGTCCCATCTGCAGACGGAATTCGGGCTCGGTAAAGCCAGAATCGATCAACGAACGGTAGGAGGCATAAGCGCGTTCGTGGTGGCCAGTTAAAAGTTGCAGAGAGATCAGATTGTAGCGAATTTCCACGTCACTCGGATTGATGCGCAAAATCGATTGATAAGCAAGAATAGCCTCTTGGGCACGATTCTCTTTTTCAAAAGCAGCGGCAAGAAGTTCGAGAGCATCGAGATTTTGCGGATCCAGCCGCAAGGCTTTCTGAGCCAGGCGAATGCTGGTCTGGATTTGGCCGACAAAATAATAGTTTTCAGCCAGAGAAATAAAAATACCGGGCGAAGAGGAATCGATTTCAGCGGCCTGATGGTATTCGATCAGCGCAGTTTGCGGCAGCCCAAGCAATTCCGCGATAGCGCCCTCGATGACATGGTTCATAGCCTCGCGGTTGTAACGGGGTATCGGTTCAAACGTGCGGTTCATATGGCGACTCGAGCTACAGCCCGTGAACAAGATGAGTGTCGCGCCGAATAACAAACCGTATCTTGCGGATTTCATGAATAGTTTTCCGTGCTTGGGATAGCGATTAAAATGATGCGATAGAATCCTATAAAAGGCCACGTATGCATTCGATATGAATCGGACATAAAAAATGACTTTTGTTCTAATTCGCGCGAAAAACAATGTATTAACAATTTCAGCCAGACTCAAGGAAAAAATCTTTGAGAAATTCCGGGAAATGACTACATTTATAGAATTCATACCCTGTAGAATGAGCTTTGGGTTATTCAGAATAGTCAACGCCCGCTGATACCGGGAGTTCCCAAACACGGCTCTGCTTGAGGCGTGATGGGATGCAAATGGAGCAATCGATGGCCAGTCATCAGCAAACCCTCTTGAACAAATTGCGCGCCCACCGGTGGCGGGGCGGAATCCTGCTTGGATTGGGTCTGTATCTGGTTTTGATCAATCAATTGATTCGCGTGCGACCCGATCATGTATTTATCGCCCTGCTGTTGTTCGTCCTCGCTTTGGGGCGCGGTCGAGTAAAAACCTTTGCCCTGGACTGGGCGCCCTGGATTGTCTTTTGGATTTCCTATGATATGATGCGCGGTGTTGTCGACAATTGGCGCGGTGCCATCCATGTCATCCTGCCTTACAAGCTAGAGTTGGTTCTTTTTGGTCCGTTTTTCGGCGGTGTGATTCCCTGTTTTTATCTGCAGGATTGGCAGGCTGTGATGGAGGGAACATTTATCAAGGGTTTGTTCGACGCCAGCGGTGGCTTGTTTTATACCCTGCATTTCGGTTTGCCTCTTTTGCTCGGCTGGGTGCTTTGGCACACCACCAGCGACCGCAAGTTGTTTTATGTTTTTGTCTGGAGCATGACCCTGCTCAACTTTTCCGCGCTGGCGACTTTTTTCCTCTATCCGGCTGCCCCGCCGTGGTATGTCTATAGCTATGGTTTCGGTCAGCCACCTCAGACCATTGCCTGGGGTCTCGGTGCCGGATCGCTGATCAATGTCGATCGTATGATCGGCATGAATTTTTTCCAGACCATGTGGGGTGGATTCAATCCCAATTATTTTGCCGCCATTCCATCCTTACACGGCTCCTATCCTGTTGCCATCGCCTTTTTTACCTGGAAAAAATTTCGCCCCTATCCGGTGCTTTTAGCGCTCTATCCTTTGGGTGTTTGGTTTTCAGCGGTTTATCTCAACCAGCACTATATCATCGATCTCATTATCGGAGCGGCTTACTTTGCTATCGCCTATCAGATCAGCAATCGGTTTCTCATTCCCCGAATATTTTCGCGCTTTGTGGATTGGGATTTGTTGCGCAAACGCGAACACGAACAGTTAGCAGAGGTCGAGAACACAGATGCATTGTCCTGATAAAAGTCGGGCGGCAAAGAGTTTTGTCTTGACTTTTTTATTAAATCTTGTATATTATGTTTTGCTTTAAGGTCGGCGCTTTAGCTCAGTCGGTAGAGCAAGGGACTGAAAATCCCTGTGTCCCCAGTTCGATTCTGGGAGGCGCCACGGAAAGCCCTTATAATAGACTCTATTATAAGGGCTTTTTTTTTAGACCCAGATTTGCTGTTAACCACAACGCGAGCAATTTGCTCAGATAAAATCAATTGGATAGTGACGGAAAAAGGTAAAAACTGAAATTTCCGTTTTTTGCACGGGTGTTCGGTTGCCGAGCGCCAACCGATTTAAGTTAATAATAAACAACACCAATTTCGCAACATTTGACTCAGGTCGATTCTGTTTTTTGGCCAATATAATGAATTGATTTTAATAGAATTATACCGGAGTGTCCGGTCGAACGACCGGACACGAGTGAGCTTGCAAATTATTTTAGCATGGCGCCGGAGGATGAAAAGATCCAAGTCGGGCAGGAAAGCACAGATATGGATGGAACCCGGCGTAGGGATTTGCGGCCGGGGCAACTGGTGGCGATTGTGCAAAAAGCGGACCAGCGCAGCGGTGTATTGACCATCGGCGTGGTGGAGGATATTCTCACTTCCAAAGAGACCCATTCGCGCGGAATCAAGGTGCGGCTGGAAAGCGGCGAGATCGGCCGTGTACGGGAAATTCTCGATGTGCGCACAGACGGCTGACGGATTTCAATGTCGCGAGATGTCGATGCCGTGCGGTCGATTCAATAGATCGGAATTAACGGTGCAATACCGGCTTGTTCCGCCGCCGCCATTATTTCGGCAGCTTTGTTGACCAAAACAAAATCGACGCCCATTCGCCACAATTCGACAACGAATTCTGGGTCGTCGGTGCAGCAATAATTGACGCGAACCCGAGATTCCCGCAACCGTTCTAGGGCGGGCACGAGCCGAATGTCGGGGATTTTATAGAGCTGGATGAACTCGCTGCCCAACTCGAAAGTCAGGTCGATATAAGAGTCGATGTCATTCTGTCTATCCATGTTGCAGATCAAAATCGACGAATCGACCGCATGGGCACCGGCTGCAGCTTCTCGGTTGCAGGCAAGAAAACTCTGCCTCGTTCGTCCGGCAGCGACCAGGGTTTCGGCGACTTTATGCCCCAGGGCTCTGCCCTCTTTGAGATGGAGATTGAGACGTATGTTGCGCGGCATAATCGCCAGCGCTTGCTCCAATGTGGGGATGCGTTCTCCGGCGAAATTCGCACTTTTCCAGCTGCCTGCGTCCAGGCTTTGAACTTCAGAGAGGGTCAGTTCTGAGATGGCGCCACTGCCGTCAGTGGTTCGATCAACAGTTTCATCGTGCAGCAGCACCAGGGTGCTGTCCCGGGTCAGACGTACATCGGTTTCGATCATGTGAACGCCCAGGTCGATGGCGGCCTGAAAGGCGATCAGAGTATTTTCGGGATATGCGGCAGAAGCTCCTCTATGGGCACAGACACCGCGTTGTGGGAGCGGGGCTGTCGCCGGAGCGGGCAGCCGACAGCCGATCAAGGCAATTGCCGACAGCAGCATCGAGAATCCGGTCGAGCGGATCATTTTTTCTCCTTCACATCGATGAAAAGGTGAATTTCGGTTTGCCGGTCTTAAAGAATACGGAAAAAATGGCAAGGTGTCAACACTTGCTTTTGGGTTGGATTAATATTGGTTGCCCAAATCCGACTAGTGCTGTGGGGGAGAGGCAAACGAATAAAGTTATGAGGGTC
>JAFGJN010000192.1 GCA_016929055.1 Candidatus Zhuqueibacterota bacterium | reverse complement strand
TGGTGTTCGATGGTCGAAATGAAAGCGGTTATCATCCACCACAAAATCTTGCGGGAATCGTCTGTCGTTTCTCCCATCCGCCGAAAACCGCCGACGATTTAATCCTCCAAACAATCAGCCAGGCAGACAATCCACAGAACATTACTTTGGTCACATCGGATAGGCGTTTAGCTGCACTCGCCCGCGCGCAAAAAGCCGGACATGTGACGGTGGAAGATTTTTATAACCGATTGACTCAACATCGACGATCGAACAAGATTTCGGATAAACCCTCACCAGCCATGAGCCGCGCAGAATTCAACCAGTGGCTGGATCTCTTTAAAAAAAGAGACAAAGAGGAGTGAATCCGTGAAAGACGATATCGCTTCGCAACGCAGTTTAATTCGCAGGCAAAAATTCGCCGTCGCTGGAGTGGTGCTGGCTATCTTTAGTTTTTTTCTGTTTATCAATGCAGCAGGATTTCTTTTGATTAAACGCCTGGATATTCTGCTGGAACAGTCTCTCGATGAGCGCCTTAAAACCGCCGCATCGTTGACCAGCCGAATCCTGGAGAACGATCTGACCGATCTGAACGATCCGGTGCAGCGGGCACTGTTGCGTATAACGCTGACCCAGATCCGACTCGAACACCATCTCGAGGCCGCCTACCTTATCACTGCGGCGGGAATTGTGCTTCTCGATTCGCGCATGGATTTGGAAGGCCAAACCAGCCGCAGCTATGTCCTGGCCGACAGCTCTCAGATTCACCGCGCCATCGGCGGCGAAACAGCGGTTTCCCAACTCAACCAGGTCGCCGGCAACTATTTCAAATCCGTTTATGTGCCGCTTTATCCCCTGACCGGCTCGCCTGCGATTCTGGTTCTGGAAGCGGATGTGAACTATTTTCGATCCATTCGTTTGTACAGGCGTGGATTGTGGATCGCCGTTCTGGTCAGCGTTATGGTTTTGACTCTACTGACGCTTTTTCTGGTCTGGGCCACCCGGTTGTTCGTTCGCACTGAAGAACAGTTGCAGCAATCGCGCCGGCTGGCCGCACTCGGACAAATGGCGGCAACCGTTGCACACGAAATCCGCAATCCGTTGGGTATTATCAAGAGTACGAACGATGTATTGCGCGAAAAAGTGAACGGTACGGAGCAGACCCACGAGCTTTATGGCTACATCAACGAGCAAGTTGGACGCATCAATCGGCTGGTCAGCGATTTTTTATCCCTTTCCCGAGAACCGTCTCTGGATATGCGCCGAATTGATTTGAGCAAATTGGTTCAGGAGACATGTGCACAGTTTTCCCAGGAACATCAATCGATCGAGTTGGTAACAGCGATTGAACCGGGCATCGAAATCCAGGGCGACGGCGATCGACTGGCACAGGTACTCCTCAACTTGCTCATCAATGCGGCCGAAGCAACTGAACAGAAACAAAGTCCCCGAATCGATCTGTCCCTGATCCGCAAGCGGTCGCACCACCAGAGAACGATTGCGATCGCTGTATCCGACAACGGACCAGGCCTGCCTGCTTCGGAAAAGCAGGTCTTCGAGCCCTTTTTCACCACCAAAACTCAGGGAACAGGACTCGGACTGGCGGTCAGCCGGCGAATTGTCGAACGACACGGCGGCACTCTGTCCGCAGCCAATCGCAGCCAAGGCGGCACAATCTTTACCCTAAGCCTGCCCATGCACCCGAAATAATCAACTGCCAACGAGGAACAAGATGCCGGGAAAAATCCTGATCATCGATGACGAGAAAAAAATGTGCGTCGTATTGAAAACGGCGCTGGAAAACACGGATCTTTCCGTGACCACAGCCGACAACGGCCAGGCAGCGCTGGCAGCATGCGAGCGCGAACGATTTGATATGGTGCTCACCGATATAAAAATGCCGGGGCTGAGCGGATTGGACGTCCTGCAAAAGGTCAAAAGCGCCTATCCCGAAACCGAGGTGCTGCTGATGACGGCCTATGCGGACACTCAGACCGCTGTAAAAGCGATGAAGATGGGTGCCTATGATTACCTCATCAAACCATTTGAAATCGATGAATTACGCCATAAAATCGCGCAGATTCTGGAAAAAGGACGTCTGAGGGCCGAAAACCGCAATCTGCGCGCCCGAATCCAAACCCGCTACTCGATTGAAAACATGGTTGGCAAAAGTGGTGCCATGCAGCGCGTCTATGAACTCGTCCACAAGGTAGCTGAGAGCGATGCGACCGTGCTGATATACGGAGAGAGCGGTACCGGAAAAGAACTGGTTGCCGGCGCCATCCACCAGCTCTCCCGTCGGGATCAGCCCTTTGTCGCGGTCAACTGCAGCGCACTGCCCGAAAGCTTGCTGGAAAGTGAACTGTTTGGCCACGAAAAAGGGGCCTTTACCGGAGCGGATTGGCAAAAACCCGGCCGCTTCGAATTGGCGGCACAAGGGACTCTTTTCCTGGATGAAATCGGCGACATCTCGCCAGCGATCCAGATCAAATTGCTGCGCGTACTACAGGAAAAAGAATTCATGCGGCTCGGCGGTACTCAAACCCTGTCGCTCCAGGCGCGATTGGTCGCCGCCACCAATCGCGATCTGGAAAAAGCGGTGCAGGAAAAAATCTTTCGACAGGACCTCTATTATCGCATTCATGTGTTTCCGATCGTTTTGCCGCCTCTTCGAGAACGACGAGAGGACATTGCGGATTTGGTCTCCCATTTCTTAAGGCAGCAAGGATTACCACCCGATGGCATTGAAAAAAATGCCCTCGATCTGTTGTTAGAGTACCCATGGCCGGGCAATGTGCGAGAATTGGAAAATGCAGTGGAGCGGGCCAGCATCATGGCCGGCACTCGATCGATACGGTCGAGTGATTTGCCACCTCATTTGCGCGGCGAAACCCACAACCTTTTGTCTTTGGAAAAGACAAAGCGAGTACCGACATTGGAAGAGATGGAAAAAACGCTGATCAGGCGGGCACTCGAGGAAAATGACGGCAACAAGTCGCATGCAGCCAAAACACTCGGCATCAGTCGCAGACAGCTCTATTCAAAAATGCAACGCTTGGGTTTACCGATCAAATAAACGCTGCAAAACCGGTGATATGCCCACATTGCAAGACCAACACCCGGGCATATCACCAGACCCCTCCCCTTCGTCTGCATGGTCACGTGCAGGCCAATAACTTTTCATGTGTTTGTTTTATATGTTTTTATGTCGCAAAATGGGCTTTTGATCAAATCGCGGTCTATTTTTATGCAAAACATATTTTTTATGTCTATTATTATCATAATGTTAGATCCTTTTTCATTTTGCCGTCGGGATTCTCTGTGTCAGGTTTCTTAGAAATTGTTTTTATTAACTTTAAAATCAACTCTCTCCACATTCGACATCGGAGCGGTACATGCAGTGGCATTTTTTGGCATGAGGGTTGCTGTAGAAAAAGCAGAAGCGAGAACAAGATAAAATGTCCGAATTTCGGACTGAATCATAGACTCCCCAAACTCCCCTCGTTCGTGGGGGTTTTGCACAAGCCCCCTCGTCCGTCCCCAAGGAAAAGCCCGAGCTCATGCTCGGGCTTTTTCCGTTTGCGATCTTTTATTCCGACCGCTTTTCGCTGCCAGCGTCGCCTTGACGAGCGAGCAAATCCGGCAGGATTCGTTCGATTTCGTCCCGAATCCGGTCGCGAATCTTTCGAAATACGTCCAGATCGAGGCCGACGGGATCAGGAATATCCCGGTCATCCTCGGCGATTGCGCCGTCCCTTGCATATTCGCACAACAGATGCACCTTTCCCGCGCTGTCGGGGAACACCTGTTCCATCCATTCCCGATGTTCCGCTTCCATAACCAGGAACAGATCGCTGGTGTTGACCAAAGAATCGCGCAGGCCCTGGCTGCGGTGTCGCGACAAATCTAATCCCCATTCAGCAAGGGTGGTAACCGCATGAGAGTCTGCCGGTACGCTGAAAATACCGAGTGTTCCAGCGGAACAAATATGCACGTTTTCCCGGCAATCGGCAGGCCACAGATGCTTGAGCAAGGCTTCGGCCATTGGACTGCGGCAGATATTGCCGGAACAGACAAAGACAATCTGAAACATCTGTTTTCACCTTTTATCGGTCTTATTTGCACTGGTTTTTGGCCTTGACACTGTAAACAACACTCTTTATATTACACAGATTTTTTCCATTTGCCAATTACTTTTCTTTATCCGCCTCCCTTCCCATCCAGGACTTTTGCTCACAGGAGCCCATGATGAATCTAGCCGCATCACTGAAAACGATCCTACCCAAAAACCGAATCCGTTCGCGTTTAATAGACCGCTACAGCTACGCCCGCGATGCCGGCTTTTACCGTCTGATTCCCCAGGTTGTGGTTCAACCCCAAGGTGAAGATGAAATTCAATCTCTTTTCGAATTTTGCCGCACGAACGGCGTTCCGCTGACATTTCGCGCAGCCGGTACATCTCTTTCCGGCCAATCGATTTCCGACTCGATACTGGTCGAGATCAACCAACATTGGCGGGATTACCGGATCGCCGACGACGCTTCGACCATCACCTGTCAGGCTGGTGTTGTTGGCGCTCAGGCCAACGTTTATCTGCAACCTTTTGGCCGTAAAATCGGACCGGATCCAGCCTCACTCGCATCCTGCTTTATCGGCGGAATCGTCGCCAACAATGCCAGTGGCATGAGTGCCGGCGTTCGCGGCAATTCGGCGCAAACTCTGCAATCCATGCGTCTCATTCTGCCCAATGGTGTTCTGATCGATTCGGCTGACTCGGATGCCGACGAACAGTTCCATCGCAAAGCACCGGAAATTTATACCGGTTTGGCGGCCCTGCAGCAGCGTATTCGCCAATCGAAAGAGTTGACCGATCGAATTCGGGACAAATATTCACGCAAAAACACAACCGGTTATGCACTCAATGCATTCACGGATTTTGACCGCCCGATAGACATCCTGGTCCATCTGATGGTGGGCTCGGAAGGAACTTTGGGATTCATCTCGTCGGTCACGCTCAAAACATTTCCGGACAAACCGCTGAAATCTGCAGCTTTGCTGCTGTTTCGGGACATCGAGCAGGCGGCCAGGGCAGTTTTTACGCTCAAGGAAACCGGAGCGGAAGCGCTGGAAATCATGGATCGCGCGGCATTGCGCTCAGTGGAAAACGAGCCGGGATTGCCTGCTGTTTTGAAAACCCTGCCGCCAGGCGCCGCCGCGCTTTTATGCGAATATCAGGATGTCGATGTTGACGCGTTGGAACGGCGGTTGGCCGACGGACGAAACGCGCTCAAATCTCTTGATCTTTTATACCCTGTCGATTTCACCCGGGACGAAAACGAACGCCTGCTCTATTGGAAAGTGCGCAAGGGGCTGTTGCCCTCCGCCGGTGCCATGCGTAAAAAAGGCACGACGGTAATCATCGAGGACGTGGGGTTCCGTCTCCAGGACCTGGCATCCGCCATTCGGGATCTTCAGGAGCTCTTTCAAAAGCACGGCTATCCGGAAGCGATTATTTTTGGACATACCGAAGCCGGAAACATCCATTTTATCATCTCGCAGGAATTTGCGGACAGCAAGGGAATCGATCAGTATCGCCGTTTCATGGATGACGTCATCGATCTGACGGTAAATAAATACGACGGTGCGCTCAAGACGGAACACGGCACTGGCCGCAACATGGCCCCCTTTGTGAGCAGGGAATGGGGACAAGAAGCCTTTGCCATCATGCAGGAAATAAAAACTCTTTTTGACCCCCAGGGCATCCTCAATCCCGATGTGATCATCAATGACGATCCCGAATGCCATCTCAAATTGATCAAGCCGACACCGCCAACCGAAGAAACGGTGGACAAGTGCATCGAATGTGGTTTCTGTGAAATCTGGTGTCCTTCGCGCGATCTGACCCTGACGCCGCGGCGACGAATAGCCGTTTTGCGCGAAATCTCCATTCTCGAACGCGGCACGGCAAAAGAGCGCAAAATCGCCGCGCAGTTGCGCAAACAATACCGCTACGACGGCATCGACACCTGTGCCGTGGATGGACTGTGCGCCATGGGGTGTCCGGTGAAAATCGATACCGGAGACTTGATCCGAATCTTTCGCCAATCCGCACATCGGGCTTATGCCCATCGCATCTCCATGTGGACGGTCGACCATTTCGGGCTTGTGGTGCAGCTGCTTCGTTATGGGTTGAAACTGGGGCGTCTGGCGTCGGCTATTGTCGGCAGTAAAAACCTTAACCGTCTCACCCGCACACTGCACGACTGGAGCGGTCATCGTCTGCCGGTCTGGAACGGCTATATGCCGACCGGTGCACCCGCATTGCCCGAATTGCCCCAAATCGACAATCCGCGCCAGACTGTCGTCTATTTTCCCTCTTGTCTCAGCCGCGGAATGGGCCCCCTGCCCGAAGAAAAATATTGTCTTTCTGTCCCGGAAACATTCGTTCGAGTTTGCACGCAGGCCCGAATACAGATCCGTTACCCGAAGAATCTCGAGGCACTCTGCTGCGGCACGCCCTATTCATCCAAGGGCTATTTCTCCGCGTTCCTGGCGATGGCAAAGCGGGTGGCTGACGTGCTTTATGAAGCATCACAAGCCGGATCTCTGCCGGTGGTTATGGACACCTCGCCCTGCACCTACAAGATTAAAAATTACGACCGCTTTTTACAGGGTGAAACCCTGGAACGATGGCGCAAAGTGGAAATCCTCGACCTGGTAGAGTTTCTGCATGACCGGGTTTTGCCGGTTGTTTCGTTGCACCCGGTTCCCGGCCATGCGGTTCTGCACCCCACTTGTTCGACCATCAAAATGGACGAGACGGAAAAAATGTCCGCCATTGCAAACGTCTGCTGCGGAGGCAGCACCGTGCCCGAGCATCATGGCTGCTGCGGTTTTGCCGGCGATCGCGGATTTCTGCATCCCCCGTTGACCGAAAGCGCCACCCGGCTCGAAGCACAGGATGTCCGGAAAATCGATGCACAGGCGGGTCACTTTAGTATTTCCCGTACCTGTGAAATCGGCATGTCATCGGCCGTCGGCACACCCTATTCGTCGATCGTTCACTTGCTCTACCAGGCGATGCAAAACGAAGAAAAGCTGATCATCGATCAATAATCGTCCGCAAGCCCGTGCAGTTGCGATATGTATAAAGCAAAGACCTGTGCCTTTTAATCAACCAATCTGGGAGCGCATATTCATGGCGGAAAAAAAGTTCAGCAAAAACATTTTGTGTATCGGTGCCGGGTATGTCGGCGGCCCGACCATGGCGGTGATTGCTGCCAAATGTCCACACTACAAAGTAACCATTGTCGATATCAATGCCGAAAAAATCCGGCAGTGGCAAACGGATGATCTCCCGATCTATGAACCGGGTTTGTTGGACATTGTCAAACAGGCGCGCGGACGCAACTTGTTTTTTTCAACTGAAATCGAAACAAATATAACGGACGCGGATATTATCTTTGTTTCGGTCAACACACCCACCAAAAACTTTGGAGAGGGAGCCGGTAAGAGCGCCGATCTGCAATACTGGGAAAAAACCGCTCGCACCATTCTCAAAGCTTCAAAAAGCGATAAAATCATTGTCGAGAAAAGCACACTGCCGGTGCGCACCGCCAGCGCCATGGAACGCATCGTCAACTCGAACGACAGCGGCGTACATTTTGAAGTTGTTTCCAATCCCGAATTCCTTGCCGAAGGCACCGCCATCATGGATCTGGAACAGCCGGATCGCGTTCTCATTGGCTCGCGCGAGACCGATAGCGGACGAAAAGCGCGACAGGAAATAGTCGACATTTATGCCAATTGGGTCCCACGCGAACGCATCATCACCAGCAATATCTGGAGTTCCGAACTATCCAAGCTGGTTGCCAACGCCTTTTTAGCCCAGCGTATTTCATCGATCAATAGCATTTCCGCTCTGTGCGAAAAAACCGAAGCGGACATTTCCGAAGTCGCCTATGCCATCGGCATGGACTCTCGCATCGGCAGCAAATTTCTCAACGCAAGCGTCGGGTTTGGCGGTTCATGCTTTAAAAAAGATATTCTCAATCTGGTTTATATTGCAGAATCGTACGGATTGCGGGAGGTTGCCGAGTATTGGGAAAATGTAATCAAAATAAACGAATACCAGGAAAATCGCTTTGTGCGCAAGATGATCGCCGCCATGTTCAACACCATTGCAGGCAAACGCATCGCGCTGTTCGGATTCGCCTTTAAAGCGGATACCGGCGACACCCGGGAAGCCCCGGCCATCACCGTCACTCGAAAATTGGTGGAAGAGCACGCACAGGTCGTGATCACCGATCCCCAGGCCCTTCCGAATGCGAAAAAGGATCTGGAAGACATTCTCGACCGAGTCGAGTTTGAGCCCGATCCCTACAAAGCAGCGCTGGGTACCCACGCACTGGGTATCCTGACCGAATGGGACATCTATCGAACGCTGGACTATCGGCGCATCTATGACAACATGATCAAACCCGCTTTTATCTTTGACGGCCGCAACATTCTCGATCACGACAAATTGTTCGAAATTGGCTTTAATGTCTACCCGATCGGTAAGCCCGCCCAATCGCACATCTAAAAACAAAACGGCAGATCGGGTTTTCCTCTCCCGATCTGCCGCAAGACCTCACAGCGATCACTGTCGATACGAATCGACTCGAATCAATCAACTCGCATCCGTCACGAGTTTTTCGATACCTCTTGCGTGTACCCCTCCATTAGCTGCACCACGTGTTTAGCGATACTCCCCGCGCCAGTAAGAATACGAAAGTAGAGCATGCTGATGCGTGTTTTGGTCTGTTTGTTTTTGATTCGTTTGATCTGGGATTTATCGAATTTGTTGAGTAAATTTTGTAGCTCTTTCTCACAGGTCTTAATTGGAGCGATATCGGCAACTTTTTTCTGCCGGTGCATCTCTTCGGCCAGGCGGAACAACCGGATTAAACGCGATTCGACCTCACGCAAATCAGAAATTTGCTCGGTTTGAAATCCCTGATGGTTGTTGTCAAGGTGCTTGAAACATTTTTCGCTAACATCTTGAAGAAAATGGTTGATCTCCTGTAGAGCGGATACAGTCAGAGCCAAATTCGGCATAAAATCCTTGGTTGATTCTCGCAACGGCAGAGAAACCGAGTGAAGGATCATGGAATTAATTCGGCGCACTCGGCGATCGAGTTTTTTTGCATCCGATGCCGCTGTGCGTACTTTTTTGCGCTTTTCTTCAAACATGCCATCGAACAGTTCGCGCACCAATTTACCAGCCGCGCCAAAATACTCTGCAAACAAAGGAAAAACATTCTGAATCATATCCTCGGCATGTTCTGCCAGCCCTGCCAATCCGTCTTCTTTTTCCGCTTCCTGTCGTCGTCTGTGAACAATATGCGTTCGGTAGATAAAAAATGAGGCCAGCGCGATCAGAACGAGTAGCGCAGGCAGGCGAAAATAATAGAGCAAGACCGCAAAAATCGCCGAGACGGTGAAGGCCATTAAAGCGGTAAAAAACCAGCCGCCGATTACAGTCAAAACTCCGGTGATTCGATAAACGGCGCTTTCCCGTCCCCAGGCCCGGTCGGATAGAGAGCTCCCCATGGCCACCATAAACGTAACATAGGTGGTGGAAAGAGGAAGCTTGAGCGAGGTTCCCAGAGAGATCAGCGCGCTGGCAACAACCAAATTGACCGAAGCACGCAAGAGATCGAAAGATGGCGCTTCCTCCATCGCTGACGATTCAGGTTTGCATTTTCCCACATCGAAACGGCTGTTGATCCGCTTGGTGACTTGCGCCGGAATCGCTTGATTCAAGCTGTTCGCCAGCGCCACGCCCATACGGACAATGATGCGGGACAGCGCGGACGAATCAAAGCGTTCAGCGCCTTCATCCTGGCGCCCGAGGCTGACCTCGGTTTTGGTGACGGACTGGGCTTTGCGGGAAAACCACAGCGTGACCACCATGACGATGCCGGCAACCAATAAAAACAATGTGTTGCTGCGCACCGGCTGCGCCAACGCCTCCATGGTGGCAGTCAAAGGATCGGCAAAATTCAATCGCGCGATGTTGAATGAAGCGAATCCCGCAAGCGGCACACCGATAAAATTCACCAGATCGTTGGCTGCAAAAGCCATGGCCAGAGCGCCGGTACCGACCAGTACGATCACTTTGAGGACATGTATGCGTACCGTCCACATCAAGAGTTGTAAAACCGCGCTCCACCAGACAAAACTGGCCAGCAAAATGAGACCGGTATGGCTTTGAATCCAATCCAAAGTCTGAGGAGTGATAAAAGACGCGCCTTTTGCGCCTTTGATCAGGATAAAATAGATGATCAGGGTCAAAGCGATACCGCCCCAAATGGCTCCATAGCGTTTGAGACGCTGGGCGTAATCGAAAGAAAAAAGCAGCCGCGATAAAAATTGTATAAAAGCACCGGAGAAAAAGGCGATGATGATCGAAATGAGAATGCCGCTGATAATAGCCAATGCCTTGGCCGTATTGATATAATTGATGATTTCTCCGGCATTGAGCCCGGTCTGGTGGATTTTAATAAACGAAACCGCCACCGCTGCGCCCAGCAACTCGAAAACCACCGAAACAGTTGTCGACGTAGGTAACCCAAAAGTGTTATACAGGTCGAGAAGGATCACGTCAGTCAGCATGACCGCGAGGAAAATAACCATCAACTCGGGCATGACAAATTTTTCAGGATGAAAAATACCCTTACGGGCCACTTCCATCATTCCGCTGGAAAACATGACGCCTAAAATCATACCCAGACTGGCGATAATCATGATCACCCAGCGCGGGGCGACTTGCGAGCCGATAGCAGAATTGAGAAAATTTACGGCGTCGTTGCTCACTCCGACAATCAAGTCGGAAATGGCCAATCCAAAAAGCACGACGACAATAATCGTATAGATTTCCATAAGCATTCCCAGAACGGGTTCAACCCCTGTGAATTGTGGGCCACCTTTGCCTGCGGTGAATTGTTTCACCGGGTTCGGTCTAGAGAGATAAAAATTTAGACATTCCGAAAAAGAATGCCAAGTTAAGTTTGTGTTAAGAAATTTTACGCCCAACCACACCCGGCTCCCCGCTCCTTGCATGCGTATCGCTTTATTCGAAAATCGAACCTGGCAGGATGGCGCCGTACAAAAGATCTCGAATACTGATTTGCACTGATTCGAGCCGATAAAAATCGAGGATCAACTCCAGAATCAGCGCTCCGGCCAGAATGACATCCGCTCGTTCCGGATGCAGGCCAGTGATGCCTTTTCGCTCGGCCACAGAGAGATCGGCCAGCCGAACGATCCAGTCATCCAGAACGGAGCGCGACAAACAATAGCCGTGCGCAGATTGGGCCCGGCTCAACGGCGTCTGTTGCGCCATCAACGCCAATGTGGTCGCGGTCCCCCCAACACCGACAGCGCTCCTGACATCGACTGAAGGCAAGGTACGGAACAGGCGTTCAGTGTGGTCACGAACCGCCTGAATTTGTTCCTCGCTTACCGGTTCCTGTGCCAGATAAAGGGTCGTAAGCCGGCGACTGCCGAGCAGCAGGCTCTTGCGTTCACGAATCGACCTTCCGGAGACGAATATCAATTCGGTGCTGCCGCCTCCAATATCGCATACCAATCCGCTGTCCAGGAAAAGCCGGTCGCTGATCACCCCCTTAAAAGAGAGCAGAGCTTCCTCTTGACCGCTGATCACCCGACAGCGCCAACCTGTTTGCGCCGCAATTTTATCGACCAGTTCCCGACCGTTGCGTGCCTCACGCGTGGCGCTGGTGGCAAAAACAACCGGTTCGGCTACGCCATGATCAGAGCAGATCTCCTGGTATTCCTGCAAGGCCAGAAGAACCCGCTCCATGGCATGCGCGTCTAATCCGGATTCCGGCGTACTCTTATCGCCCAACCGGGTGAGTCGTTCCTGCGTATGGAGAGGTGCGATCTCGTCTGTTTCGGCAACCTCGGCGATCAAGAGACGGGTCGAGTTGGTGCCGATATCGATCGCGGCTTTCCGTGTCATTTCTCAACCAGTTCTGACGATATTTTCGAGACCAGCTTGTCGATTCGGCGGATATCTTTGAGTCGGCCCTGGTCTGTCTTGATCTTTAATTCCCGAATCCTTTTGGCAAGAGCGAAGAGTTTTTTTGCACCAGCCAAATCCGATTTGCCCTCCGATTCATGGGGAAGAGACAAAAGGTTGATACACTTGACCAAATCGGCCTCGAGTTCCGACTGGTAGTGGTTGACGATATCGCGAAATTGACCGCGCAAACTTCCCAACTCGGCCAATAACTCTTTGCGCAGAATTTCGAGGTTTTCGGCTGCAGCTTTTTGATCTTTTATTTTCATCGGCGCATCTCTCACTGTATGAATACCAAAAGGATTTGGCGATCTGTAATAAAAAAAAGTATCAATAAATGTCATACAAAGCAAGCATAAAACCAAACCCTTGTACTGAGCCGGAATCGACGAGCAGTGCAGAAAGGATTTCGCACTTTGTCTTTTTTGTCGTATTTTTAACTTTGATCGAACGGTTTGCTCTGGCGAATTCGACTCAACCCAACCTGCGAGAAAATGATGAAAAAAACTTTTGATTGGAAAATTTGGTTCGGTCTGGCGATTAGCGCTGTTTTCCTCTATCTCTCCTTTAGCAAAGTCGATTTTCCTCAAATGGTCGAAGCTTTTTCCAAAGCCAATTACTGGTATCTCCTGCCAATGGTTGCCGTGGCTTTTTTCAGCCACTTTTTGCGCGCCTGGCGCTGGCAATTTCTGCTCCGGCCGATCGGAATTGTACCCACGCCGCGCCTGCTGGTTGCGCTTTTAATCGGCTACATGGCCAACAGCTTTTTACCAGCCCATCTCGGCGAATTTATCCGTGCCTATTTGGTGCGCAGAAAAGAAGGAATAAGCGGCAGCGCTGTTTTTGGAACAATCGTAATCGAACGAATCATCGACGTTTTTACTCTTTTACTGTTGATGTCATTGACATTGATCGTCTATCCGCAACTGCCGCAAATCGCGCGTCAGGGCGGTTACCTGACCGTAGCCGGTGTTGTCGTCCTTCTGGCAATCTTGGTGGTGATCAAGCGATATCGCAGTCAGAGTTTGCGGATATTCAAATCGGCGATATTTTTTCTACCCGACGCTACTCGGGAAAAACTCTTGAACATCATCTCGTCGTTTCTTGACGGAATCGTTCCATTGAGATCCGGCGTCCATTACCCGGTCGTGGCCCTCGTATCACTATTGATCTGGTTCTGTTATGGCGCCATCTTTCAGTTGGCATTTTATGCCTTTGGCTTTGTCGGCACCTATGCTCTGCCCTGGACCGCCGCCCTGGTTCTGCTGGTCACCACGACCATCGCTGTGGTCGTCCCCTCTTCGCCAGGCTATATCGGCACCTATCATTTTCTCTGCATGTTGGCCTTGCGCCAATTTCAGGTACCCGACAGCCAGGGATTGACCTATGCGTTTGTCGTCCATGGCATTAACTTTTTACCCCTGATCCCGGTAGGTCTGATTCTGATCTCTTTGCAAGGTCTCTCTTTGCAGCACATGCGACAAAAAGCGGTTTCGCAAGAGATTTAACTATCGATAAAACCTGCGCTGATCAGAGCAATTGGGCGATGCTGCTGTAATGGCTCCCGGCATCGGCTTGGATGATCACCGGCAGGACGTCCTTGATGCTCTCGACTTGGGTGATAAAAAATATCTGACGAAAATGCTGTTTCAAATGGTGAAAGGCATTCAGTATCAGACTTTTGCGCTCTTGATCCTGTGAGCCGAATATTTCATCCAACACGATCAGACTGATGGGCGAGCTACTGCTTTGTTCAGCGATTACCTGACTGATGGCGATACGCAAGCAGAGATTGGCGAGATCCTGTTCGCCACCGGAAAAATGAGCGATTGGAAAAAGCCGGTTGCCATCAAAAATTCCGAGCGTATAATCCTCGTCCTGACCCACCAGCGAATAGCGTCCGTCGGTTGTCAGATTCAGCAGTTCCGATGTTCGAGTTCTTGTACATCATAGACGAGCTGCGCCAGAACTTTTAACTCGCGTTGCAGTTCCCGATCAGTTTCTTTCTCCCTTAAAAAAATCCTTCCCGCATTCCTCAAAAAGCAAATCCGGGCTATCAATCGGTGTTTCGATTCATATGGAGCAAACCATCTTTGGACGCCCCGAAAACGCTCGCAGTGTTGCAGGCGATCACAAATCCCTTGCAATATAACAACTTTTCAACACTATGACAGTCCAAAATGATTGTCTCGCGCCGGGGGGCTTTGGCATCTACAGGACGATCCGCGCCGCATGTGTGGCACACAATCCACAACCGAATCGATCAAATACCGCAAAACGTACAAACCCGCTTTTTCGCGATTGATTTTATTTGATTTATGCATCCTCAATTTTCACCACCGCCGATTTTCAGGCACACTCTTTGCTTATAGAGAATTGAAGCACAACAGATGCACCTCAATACACACCTTTGAAACAAAAAGGATGAGCACATATGAAATCCTCTGTCTTGATTGTTGAGCCGGATGACTCGATTTTGAAACTCGCGCGGAAAAGTCTCAATGGTTACGACTGCGAGTTGGTTGCTGTGGATGATTTATCGCACGGTGTTCATTTGCTCAACGATCTAAAATCGATCAAAGGAATCATCCTGGATTACGACTTTCTCAAGCCGACAATCAAAGAAGTGATCGAGGAAATCAAAATCCCCAACGAAGAGATTTTTGTCATACTCATTGGCCGCGCCACTACCGACCAGGTCATACAATGCATCAAATACGGTGCCGATGAGTTCATCGAACGGCCAACAGATTCGATCGAAACCTTTAAGCGTACTCTTCACGCATATCTGGAAAAAATCCAGGAAAAAGGCAACCAATGCAGACGATTTATGGAACAAGCGTCTCGCCTTCAATTTCAATTGATCGGCAAGAGCAAGGCCATTGCCGAACTCAAGAACAGCATCTACAAAGTCGCGCCGCTGGATTCGACGATCCTGATCCTCGGCGAGACGGGTACTGGTAAAGAGGTGGTTGCACGTCTGATTCACTCCCTCAGCCCGCAGAAAAACGAGAATTTTATCGCGGTCCATTGCGGCGGAATCCCGGACACGTTGCTGGAAAGCACCCTCTTCGGCCATGAAAAAGGCTCCTTTACCGGCGCCTATCGAACACACAAAGGCTACTTTGAAAGCGCTGAAAACGGCACCATTTTTTTAGATGAGATCGGCGACACCAGCCCTTCCTTTCAGGTCAAATTGTTGCGGGTACTGCAGGAAAAAGAGTTCCGCCGCATTGGCGGTTCGGAAATGATGACATCCAATGCGCGGGTCATCGCTGCCACCAACCGAAATCTCAAGGAATTGGTCAAAAAAGGCACGTTTCGCGAAGACTTGTTCTATCGGCTTAACGTCATCACCTTGCGCGTCGCCTCTTTGCGGGAACGAATCGAGGATATCGATCTTTTGGTTCAGCACTTTATCAACCTCTATTCCAAAAAACACAACCACCTGGGGGTCTATCTCAAACCGCAAACCATCGAAATACTCAAGCGCCAACCCTGGAAAGGCAATGTACGCGAACTGGAAAATGTAATCGAACGCATGATCGCTCTCTCCGAATCGGACTGGATCGGGCCGTCGGAATTGCCCACCGAATATTTGCAAAATCGACAGATCGACCCGATCGGAAGCGATCATGTGCTTCCTTATGCCGAAGCAAAAAACTCATTTGAACGCGAATATGTACGTCGACTCTTGTTGAGAGTAGGCGGCAATGTGTCGCAGGCGGCCAAAATCGCCCGTATGCCACGGCAAAATCTCCATCTCAAAATCAAAAAACATGGACTTCAAGCCCGCCGGCCCATGCGCTGTTCCCAGCTCATTCCCTGATCCCTTTGTATGACTCGACCACGACGATTTATCGAGAATTCGCTGCTCAATATGTTTTCTCGATAAATCGTCCTGATCGGACACCTTGTTGTAAAATTTCCTTGATTTTCTTCCAGTTATTGTCTATAATTTATTGTCTTGGATTCATTTTTTAAGAATCCGGATCCATGCAATTGCGGTATTTCTGCATCCAACCGCCGTTAAGCGGCCCTAGAATTCTGCAGCAAGAGTTTTCCGCACAACAACAAGACCGAATCGCGAGCAAAGAATGTCCCGCCTGTAACATCTTGTTTTAATGCCAGGCTTCTACAGAATAGCTGCCGAGTCAACACCGTTAGGTTCTGACTGTCATGTGGGAGAAAACGAGGCGCGACAGCGTCTCGTCGGGGTGTAAACAAAAAAAATCGACGGACCGGGATCTGCCATGGACAACGGCCTGTTAATCGATTGTCCACCGGTGAATCTCCGGATTGAACTTCGTCCGATACGGGTAAATGACGGGTAACCGACAGAGAGAATCCTCGAGGCGACAGTAAACGCTTATGAATCGGCTATCGATGCTGAAAAATCGCGGTCGTTTGACCGCCCTGGTCCTCCCGCTCCTTTTTATCGGTCTATTGTATATCTATCTCTTTTTTGTAACCCGCAATAGCTATGAACACGATTTGGAGCAAACCTATATTTCTCTGCTCGATCGCTTGGCCGATTCGCTCCATGTACAGTCGGATGAAAACGCGGTAAAATGGTTGGGCCGCAATCTGATTTCCCACGATCAAGTACTTTATTCGGTTCTGCTCGATCGCGACAACCAGATGCAGCAACTCGTTTCCAAAGAAGATTATCTCGAAAATTATCTCTTTATACATTCCACCCGGCCCATGGGAGACGCACACTTTAAACGCATAACTCAACCGCACGGTCGGACCTTTTACCACCTGATCTATCCGGTTCACAGCACACAAAGATCCGCTGCCGCTCAACCCTCGATGGAGGGACAAATCTCTCCTCAGCGTCCGACAGTTTGTCTCATCCTCCTTGGCATTTCCGCACAACCCGTTGAAACCTTCATGGGCGCCTGGTTCCGCACCACCTTTCCCGGAACTCTGAGTTTTATCCTCGGCTTTATCCTGCTCGCCTCTTGGCTGAGCAATCGAATCTT
>JAFGJN010000018.1 GCA_016929055.1 Candidatus Zhuqueibacterota bacterium | reverse complement strand
GCGGTGTCTATGAAACCCCGGGCGGGCTGGTTTTGCTTACTGCTCACCAGGAACTGGAAAGCCTGGTACTCGACCGGGATACCTCCCACTACAAAGAAATGCTCGCCATCAAATACGCCGAAATGGTCTACAACGGCCAATGGTTTACTCCGCTGCGCGAGGCGCTGGATGCGTTTGTCGAACATACCCAGCAAAATGTGACCGGAGTCGTTCGCCTCAAACTCTACAAAGGCAACTGCATCGTTGCCGGACGAAAATCTCCCTACTCGCTCTACCGTGAAGAATTGGCAACCTTTGGCAAAGAGGATATCTATGATCAGACAGACGCCAAAGGTTTTATCAATCTGTTCGGTTTACCCCTCAAAGTGAGATCGTTGGTGGAAATGGAATGGGGACACAAACCCCGATACCGCGAACCGGATTACAGCAAATTCAAACGGGATTGACATTTTTTAGCTTTTGATTTTCCAGGTCTTCGAGAAAACGATGGGAAAAACAATTTGGAGCGGCCGGTTTTCCAAACCGACCGCTCGTGACATGCAGGAATTCAGCGCGTCGTTGCCTTTTGATCGACGCCTTTTCGATGCCGATATTCGCGTCAATCGCGCCTGGGCCAAAGCCCTGCGCGAGAGTGGAATCTATAGCGACGACGAATACCGTCAGGTGGATCGGACACTGGAATCGCTTTTGTCCGAACATCGGGACGGCACCTTTCCCTTTGATCCCAGTGACGAAGATATTCACTCCGCCAATGAACGCCGACTGACCGAAATTTTGGGAGCCGTCGGTGCGCGCATTCACACCGGACGCAGCCGCAACGATCAGGTGGTTACCGATTTCAAGGTTTATATACGCGACCACCTCGACGAACTGTCCGGACATGTTCAGGCCTTGCAGGCTGCCTTGCTCACCCTGGCTGAACAGCACGTTCACACGCTCCTGCCGGGATACACCCATGTGCGTCAGGCCCAGCCGATCTCTTTCGCTCATTATCTTTTGGCTTTCTTTTTTCAACTCGATCGCGATCGCAGCAAAATCATCGACTGGCGTACCCATCACAATCGCTGTCCGCTGGGCTCCGGTGCTCTTGCCGGATCCGCATTTGACATCGATCGACAGGCCCTTGCGGCTGATCTCGGTTTTGCTGCGGCAAGCGAGAATTCAATCGACGCCACCAGCGACCGCGACTTTGTTATCGATTGCACCGGCCTCTGCGTTCAGATCATGCTCCACATCAGCCGCCTGGCTGAGGATTGGATCTATTGGTCATCCGAGGCCTATGGTTTTCTCTCCGTCGACCAAATGTATGCCACCGGCAGCAGCATGATGCCACAAAAGATGAATCCCGATTCGCTGGAACTCGTGCGCGGCAAAACCGCGCGTGTGATCGGCATGCACTCGACCCTCCTCAATTTGCTCAAAGGTCTACCCATGGCCTATGCACGCGATCTGCAGGAGGACAAGGAACCCCTGTTCGACACCTTGCATCAAACCGCTCTGGCCGTGCGTATCGTGACCGGAGTGGTGCAAACCATTCACGTGCATACGGAAAAGATGCGACAAACACTCGATCCAGCCCTCTATGCCACCGATATCGCCGACTATTTGGTGCGAAAAGGCCTGCCTTTTCGCCAGGCTCATGAAATTGTCGGCCGGATTGTAGCCTATTCCGAAGAGACAGGTCAATCGCT
Source organism: Candidatus Zhuqueibacterota bacterium (assembly GCA_016929055.1). Lineage (GTDB taxonomy): Bacteria > Zhuqueibacterota > Zhuqueibacteria > Residuimicrobiales > Oceaniaggregativiventaceae > Sulfursilanivivens. The sequence goes on along the minus strand of JAFGJN010000018.1, from coordinate 13,528 downwards.
CGACTCTCTCTCTGCTGACGAGTTTGTTCAATTTCATTCCTGTTTTGATCCAGATGTTCTCGACTTGTTTGATCCCCAGCATTCCATTGCCTTGCGCAACCTTTTCGGTGGAACCGGTCCGGTTTCTGTACGACAACAAATCGAGCTGGCGAAACAAATGCTGACTCTCAATTCGAATGTTCTCCTAGTGTGATGCCACAATTTCGCTTTGCATTCCTCAACTAAAACACTTATTTTCTTTGAAATCGGACACACCGATCACATACACATCGGTGCAATGAGCAATCCGCTAAAAGCGTTTGCACACTCTGAACTACACCATTCGACACCGAGAAGGCCTTATGTCCAGACGCGAACAAGTCAAACGGGCGATTCACCGTACTGGCCCGGACTATGTTCCTCTTTTATTTTTTAATCGCGACTTGCACCAATCCGATTGTATCGTTATTGACATTGTCCGTAATTTTGAAGGAGAGGGCAAGAATCTTTCCGAATGGGGCTTTACCTGGAAGCGCAAAGATGAGACCATGGGGCAACCCGAAGGCGCGCTGATTCGTGAGTGGAGCGATCTGCAAAGCTTTGATTGGCCCGATCCCTATTCGCCGCAACGATTTGCTCATGTCGCGCCGCTGCAAAAACAGTACGGCGACCGCTATTATATCGCCAGCCTGGTGCTCACCGGATTTACCATCATGACTTTTTTGCGGGGTTTTTCTCAAACTCTGGAAGATTTAATCCTGGCACCCGATTCTTTGGCCCAACTTGCTGACCGGGTCTTTGCTTTTGAAACGGATATCATCGAGCAGTGTGCTGACCACGGGTTTCAGGCGGTTGCTTTTTATGACGACTGGGGCGATCAGAGTCGTTTGCTCATCTCGCCTGCCCTGTGGCGCGAATTCTTCAAGCCTCGATATCAAAAACAATTCGACCGGGCACATCGGGCCGGTTTGGATGTCTATTTCCACAGTTGCGGCAACATTATCGATATCGTTCCGGATCTGATCGAGATTGGCGTCGATCTCCTCAACCTCAGTCAGCCCAATCTCTATGACATGCAACAAGTGGGCAGACAATTTGGCGGTCAGGTTTGTTTTGTCTGTCCGGTCAGCTATCAAACCACCTCGATCAGCGGTACACGCGAAGAAATTTTTCGCGCCGTGTCCGATCTGATTGAAAATCTTGGAAACTATAATGGTGGCCTGGTCGGTTATATTGAAGAGTATCAATCGATCGGACTGTCGGAAAAAAATTATCACTATTGCGTCCAGGCTTTCCAAAGTCTGGGTCGCATGGCCTACACCTTATCCGGAAAGAAACCATGAGCTGTGAAAAATTTTTACAGGCCCAACCGGTTTGGCCTGTCGGCCGCCAGACCGAGATGAACTGCCAGGTCGGCTTTCGTACCATTCTCGAATTGTCGGAAGGCGTTTCTCCTGTCCTGCGCATTGCCGCCAGCAGCATCTATCGCGTCTTTGTCAACTCGGTCTTTATTGGTCATGGACCGGCCAGAGGACCCCGTGACTATTTTCGCATCGATGAATGGCCGCTGGACGGTTTCGTGCATACGGGAACCAATCTTGTTGCCATCGAAGCGGTTGGCTACAATGTCAACGGCTACTATTTGCTCGATCAACCCGCTTTTGTTCAGGCCGAGATCGCCTGGGGCAATGAGCTCCTGGCATCAACCGGGTGCACGGACTCTGAATTTGTCGCCTTTTTGCTGCCCGAACGCATACAAAAAGTGCCCCGTTACAGCTTTCAGCGACCCTTTGTTGAAGTCTATCAGCTCGATGAAAACAGCAGTCGCTGGAGACAGGAACTCGTTTTTTCGAGCGATCCGATCGCTTGCGAACTTTGTAGCCCCAAATCCTTTCTGCCACGACGCCTGCCATTGCCAAAATGGAACCGCCGCAAACCCTTGTGGCGAATTGCATCCGGGAAAATGATAACAAAAGAACAACCCGATTCAGATGGGCATGACCGTTCCCTGACTGAAATCGGCGAGCTGCTCAAGGGTTTTAGGATGGAAGAGCTGGAAGTCAATCCCGGCGCTATTTTGCAGAGTTATCAGAGCCGGTTTGAAGAGTCTAAGTCCCAGCTACTCGATCCGGATTGCCTGTTTTCTCTGAATGAAAATGATTTCAGCCTGGTTGATTTTGGATGTAATCTGACAGGTATGATCGGGCTCGATTTTTCAGTTTCTCAATCCTGCGAATTGTTTATGACTTTTGACGAAATCCTCACGCCTAAAGGTGACGTTGATTTTACTCGTCTCAGCTGCCTGAACGCGATTGTTCTCAATTGCGGGCCAGGCCGATACCGTTTTGAATCCATCGAGCCCTACACCTTGCGCTATCTCAAAGTATTTGTCCGCAAGGGCAAAGCCGATATTCACGGACTCTATTTACGGGAACTGGTCAATCCGGAAATTCCCGGCGCACTATTTTTCTGCAGCCATTCGCCGAGCAACCGTATCTTTCAAGCCGCAGTCGAGACTTTTCGACAGAATGCTGTGGATATTTTTATGGATTGCCCTTCCCGTGAACGCGCCGGTTGGTTATGCGACAGTTTTTTTACCGCACGGGCGGCAAAAACCTTGACCGGCAATTGCTCCATCGAAACCAATCAATTTGAAAATTATTTGTTGCCGGATAGATTTCCTGATCTGCCAGAGGGCATGCTGCCGATGTGCTATCCAGCCGATCAACGGGATGGGCGGTTTATCCCGCAATGGGCCCTGTGGTTCGTTTTGCAATTGCAGGAATATCGCAACCGCGATGGGCAGGAAGCGATTGTTCAGGCACTCGAAAAACGCGTGCTCGAATTGTTCGCCTATCTCGAGCGCTTTCGCAACAGCGATGGTCTGCTGGAACGCCTGGAGAGCTGGAATTTTGTCGAATGGTCCAAGGCAAATGATTTTGTCTGGGATGTCAATTATCCGACCAATATGCTCTACGCCGCGGCGATGGATGCAGCCGCCGATCTTTATGCCATTCCAGCTTTGACTGCAGAGGCAAAACAGTTGCGCCAGACCATTCGAGCCCAATCCTTTGACGGCGATTTCTTTGTCGATAATGCACTTCGTCAGGATGGTAAACTCGTTCCGACCCGCAACCGTACCGAAGTTTGTCAATACTATGCTTTCTTTTTCGGAATTGCAAACCCCGATACTCATGCCAGATTGTGGTCGATTCTGGTCGACCGCTTCGGCCCTGAACGCAAAAAAACCGGCCATTATCCCGATATCCATCCGGCAAATGCTTTTATCGGCCATATCCTGCGAGTTGAATTACTCTCCCGTCATCATCTTCAGCGCCAGTTGCACAGTGAAATCGAGGGCTATTATGGCTATATGGCTGATAAGACCGGCACTTTGTGGGAATTTGATGACCTCCGCGCCAGCTGCAATCATGGTTTTGCTTCACACATCGCTCATGTCTATCTGCGCGACCTCTTGGGCGTTGCCCACATTGATTATCGCAGCCGTTCGATTGTTGTCACGTCCAGCGACACATTTTTAGACTGGTGCAGCGGATGGATACCTTTACCGGAGGGGTGGCTGCAAATTGAATGGCTTCGCAAAGAGTCGCAGCAAAAAATGCGCATACATGTACCCTATGGATACCATATCCGCATCGATCCGGCTGCAGAAAATTTGGAGCTCCTAATTTGAGAGAATAATGGAAACTTGAGACCGTTTCCTGCGTAAATATCTTGAGGTGAAAAAGAGATGATCAGATGAGTTACCGATCGACAAGCTCGGCTCGTATTTTCCGGCTGTTCTTTTTGCTGCTGGGTGGAGTGTTCTTTGCGGTGTCGATCTATAATTTTCACCGACATATCAGCACGCCCACCGATGAAAACCTTTTCGCTTCGTCTCCGACCCGGCTCTATATCGTCAAATCGATTCCTTCTGACGGTCGTTTCCATGGAAAAAGCAAACAAGAGTTTTCCGCAAGTAGGGATTCGATCCGCAGCGGCGATTTTCTCATGCAGATCAATGGCCGCAATATCAGCGATATCGACATTGCCAACCGCTATCTCGATTCTGTTCCGCTCGATTCGACTGTGGAAATGGGTGTTTTTCGTCCCTCGATGCAAAAATATCTTCGCTACCGGATTGTGCGCCGGGCCATTCCCGACCAATTTTTGCGCTATATTCCGGCCAGCGTTTATGTTTTGGCCGTGATCAAGGACGGTGCTTCCGATCGTTCCGGCATGCGGGTCGGAGATGTGATCACCCGCATCAACGAAACCGAGTTTTATACCGCCCATGAAGCCGATCGTATTCTGCGGAGCAACGCCAGCGGGTCGACCATTTCCTATGATATTCTTCGATCCGGAAATCCACTAACCCTTCGGGTACGCCTCGCACGGTTCGGTGTTCAGAGCAATATTTTCGTCCTTGTTCTATGCGGGTGGCTCTGGATGCTTTTTGGACTCTTTCTCGGCATTCGCCGTCCTTGCGAGCCCGCAGCGCGCATTCTCGGTGCCGCTTTTCTTTTGATGGGTCTCTTTATTTCTCTGACTCTGGTACAAAGGATCTATGAAATTCCGCTGTTTATTCAGGTACGCTATATTCTCATGTCCTCGGCGCTTTTCCTTTCGTTGCCCTTTTTTATGCACTCCAAATTCTATTTTCCCAAAACCCATACACTGATGTTGGGCAAAACCGGCCTGCCCTGGATCTATTATGCAGTCAGCGCAGTCGGGTTGGCCTTTTATTATTTTTACCACCGATTCTATTTTTTCTATATCACTCTTTTTGTTTTGCTTTTTATTCATACACTTGTCGGATTGCGATTTCGAAAAACGAGCAGCGCCGAGTCCAAACGGATGATGAGGCCGTTTTGGATTGCCATCGGTATCGGCCTTGTTGCGGCATTCGCCTTGCACTTTTGGCTCGTTCGACATCACCTGATGCATCAGATCGGTTACCTTGGGATTCCTTTGCTGGTGATTCCCATCGCTTTTCTCTATACCATCGGCCGCTACAGGATCATGGATATCGATCTGCGTGTGCGTCGCAATATTCAATACACTCTTATTTCCGTTCTCTGGTCAGCGGGAATTGTGTTCCTGCTTTTACGCCTTTTGTTTTCCTTGCCCGCGGCTGAACTCAACTTGCCCGACGTTCGTATATCCGGACCGTTTATCGAAATCGCCGATGCCCCGAACGATCCCGATAAACGCGAGGTTGCTGAAAAAGGCTTTTTGATGTTTTTTGCTGTCGCCTTGACCTTTGCCTTTTGGAAAATCGGCAGTTGGGGTCAACACTGGCTGGATCACAAATACTTTCGTTCCAAATACAACTATCGCCAGGCCGCATCCGAGCTCGCTGAAGTGATTTCAACTCCTCAAACCATATCCGAGCTGGCCAGCAAATTGGTGAACAAACTGGCCGACATCATGCATCTGGAACGCATCGGGGTGATATTTTTGCGCAATGAAAGCGAATGTTGTTGTCACGAGTCCGTCGGTTACACGGGTACTCTTTTCGTTGATCTGTGCACCCTGCATGGTGGTCGTTTTTTGCAGCGTGTTCGCGACTCGATTACAGAAGCTCGTTTCAGTATCGACAATTTGCCCAAGGAATTCGCCGACCAGCTGCGTACCGAACAGTTTCATCACTTGTTGCCGATCCGGTCCAAAGGAAAATTTCTGGGCATTCTTTTCACAGGCGCCAAATTGTCGGAAACGCCGCTCAATCAGGAGGATTTTGATTTTCTCAAGACGGCTGTCAAACAGACAGCTGTTGCCTCGGAAAACGCGTTTCTCTACGAAGAGTTGTCGGAAAATCAGCGCATTACCCATGAACTGGAAATCGCCCGCCACATACAAATGACCTCCATTCCGCAGACGGCTCCCCAGTTCCCTGGCCTGGATATTTCCGGTATCTCTATTCCGGCCCAGGAAGTCGGAGGCGATTTCTATGACTTTTTGATCCATGATCTCCATGCCATCGATATCGTCATCGGAGATGTCAGCGGCAAGGGGATTTCCGCCGCCCTCTATATGTCCAAAGTACAGGGGATTCTCCGCTCCTTGCATGAATTCGATTTATCGCCCAAAGACTTGTTCATTCGCGCCAATGCAATTTTGAGTCACGATCTGGAAAAAAAGTATTTTATCACAACCCTGGACGCACATGTGAATACGCAGACTCGACAATTCAGTTTGGCTCGTGCCGGACACCTGCCACTATTTTTCTATCGACACGATAGCCTGCAAGTGGAAGTCCTGACACCCAGAGGAATCGGATTGGGACTCGACAATGACGGCAAATTTGCCTCGAGTTTGCAGGAATATCACGTGTCCTACCAACCGGGCGATGTGATGCTCTTTGTAACAGACGGCGTTACCGAAGTGCTCAATCCGTCCGGCGATGATTTTGGTGAAGACCGCCTGATCGAATTGTTTCGCGCTATCGCTCATCTTTCGGCAGTCGAAATTCGCGACCGGATCGTCCGCGAAACCAGACAGTTCTCCGGCGACGCTCTCCAACTGGATGATCAAACCCTTGTCGTGGTCAAAGCGTTTTGAAGACCAAGTCGCACAATCTCGTGTCTAGCCAGCTGATTTTTTTTATCTGGCTTGCTGCATGCTGGATGCCCCCAGTCGAATCTTTTGCCGGCGATCCTTTCAACGTGCAAAAAGGAATCTATTTTCACAAAAAAGTTGCCGATTCGACAGCCCTTCCACAATGGGAACGGACAAAATCCCTTCTGCCGAGCCCGATTTATGATGCAGATCCGATCTGGGTGGAAACCTATTGGAAAGCCTGGGAACTGGCTTTTCGCAATTTCCATTCGCCCCATCCTCAAAGCGGGTTTGTGTCCCGGTTCATCGATGCCGCTTTTAATCAAAATATTTTTCTCTGGGATACCTGTTTCATGACATTTTTTTGCGCGCTTGGTCATCCCCTCGTTCCGGGTATCGAGTCATTGGATAATTTTTATTGCAAGCAATATCCCAATGGGGAAATATGCCGTGAAATCGATCGTACGACCGGTCTGGACTTTGCTCCCTGGGTCAACGAGGAGCGACAGAACCTGTTCAGTCGGTGGGGATTCAATCAAGAGTTTATACCACAATCAGCAGCTTATTTTAACCGCGCCCTTCCCCAAGATCCGCCTTTTTTGACACTGGATGCATTGAATCATCCGCTCCTCGCCTGGGCCGAACTCGAGTCGTTTGCCATTACTGGCGATTCCCTCCGTCTCGCATTGGTTTTCGAGCCACTATGGCGCTATTATCAAGCTCTCAAAACATATTTACGCCAGGGAAATGGTCTATATTTAACCGATTGGGCCAGTATGGACAACTCGCCGCGCAATCGGTATCTGAAGGGCTGCCAGGGCGCCGTCGATATCTCTTCCGAAATGGTGCTTTTCGCCCGCAACCTGATCGAAATCGCTCGTGTTGCCGATCGAAACGAGGTCATTCCGTCTCTGCAACAGGATATCGAGCTGACCCGGGATCGGATCAATCGCCTGATGTGGGATGCCGAACAAGAATTCTACTTTGATCTGGACTCTGATGGAACAAAGAGTCCGATCAAAACGATCGCTGCCTTTTGGACGCTGGTTGCCGGTGTCGCATCTCCCGGCCAGTCTGCCGCTCTGGTAAAACACTTGAGCAATCCCGCCACTTTTGGTCGGCCCCATCGTGTTCCGACGATTTCGGCAGATCAGAACGAGTACAATCCTCGTGGCGGCTACTGGAGTGGTGCGGTCTGGGCCCCGACCAACACCATGGTTATTCGCGGATTACAGCATACGGGACACGATTCCCTGGCACGGGAAATCGCCCTTGAACACCTCGCCGTCGTGGCTGATGTTTATTCCCGAACCGGTACAATCTGGGAAAATTATCAAGCCGAAGCTTGCGAACCCGGATGGATCGATGATTCCACTCGAGTCAAACCCGATTTTGTCGGCTGGAGCGGTATCGGCCCTGTTCTCTATCTTCTGGAATTTGCCGTCGGACTCTTACCCAACGCACCGGAAAATAGAGTAACCTGGAACATCAATACTCTGCACCGCTCAGGATGCCTATCCTATCGCTTCAACGGTCAGGTTATCGATTTTATCGCTCATGCGTCACGGGAAAATGAGTCGCAACGACAGCTGACCGTCGAATGTAACGCCCCGTTTCACTTGCATGTGCATTCCCGATGGGGTCAACACCGCTTTTCACTTTCTGCCGGTGCCCATATTCTCGTCATCAAGGAACAGGAATAACCCATTTCAGCTATGCATCTACTCTTGCACTCGAGTGATTCGTATCGGACATCAGCAAAGAAAAACTGAAAATTTTGTTCTCAAATCATTTACTGACAAAATATACGCGAAGAATCACCGCGGGCTGCCGATGAGACCTGTCCGCTGATTCTCGATATCGGGATGCTCCGTCGCTTGAACGCTTTGACCAGAGGAGGCGTTGTATTGTGAAGAAACTCGCACTGTTGGGAGGAAAAAAATCTGTTCAGCACGATCCCGGCAATCTGTTCCGATGGCCGATCGTCACCCCCGAACATGAAGAGGCGGTGCTGGACGTGTTGCGCACGGGACGTATGTCCGGGATCGATGTCAGTAAAAAATTTGAAGCGGAATACGCGCAACAGTTGGGGCGCTCCTTTGCTCTCACCTATCCCAGCGGAACCAGCGCCATTCTCGGCGGCTTTTATGGCCTGGGCGTCGGCGTGGGACATGAAGTCATCGCCCCCAGCCTCACCTATTGGGCCTCGGTTCTTCAAGTCTACAGTCTCGGCGCTACACCGGTTTTTGCCGAGGTCGACTCTGAAACGCTATGCATCGATCCTCGGGATGTGGAACAGTTGATAACCGAACGCACCCGAGCCATCGTCGCTGTTCATTATACCGGAATGCCCGCCGACATCGATGCTCTGAAAAAAATCGCCGACCGCCACAATCTGCCCATTCTCGAGGATTGCTCCCATGCCCACGGCGCGCTCTACAAAGGCAGGCCGGTGGGGACGCTGACCCAGGTGGCGGGATTTTCCCTCATGTCCGGAAAATCCTTTGCCATCGGAGAAGGGGGGATGCTTTTTACCGATGACCGCAAGATCTATGAACGGGCGATTCTTTTCGGCCACTATATTCGCGACAACGAGATCCTCGATCCCGATTTGCAGCCCTTTAGCGGTTTGCCGGCCGGTGGATACAAGCACCGCATGCACCAGCTCAGTTCGGCTTTCGGCCGGGTGCAGCTGAAATATTACCCCGACCAGATGCGGGAAATCGATCGCGCCATGAATTACTTTTGCGATGCCCTGGAAGAGCTGGCCGGCATTTATCCGATCCGTCCCAGGGATACCCAAAACACCAAAGGCGGCTGGTATCTGCCGCTCTGTCGCTATGAAAAAAGCGAGTTGGGCGGCCTGTCGCTGCAGCGATTCGCCCATGCCATTCAGGCGGAAGGCTCGGTCTGCCATCCGGGTGCCAATACACCGATGCACCTGCATCCGCTTTTCAGCGAAATGGACGTCTATGGACACGGCAAACCGACGCGTTTTGCCCATCTGCCCGACACAGTCGACCGGTCTCTCTATCTCCGACCCTTGCCCGTGACAGAAGGGCTCTATCAAAAACTCTTTCAGATTCCCTGGTTCAAACAATTTGATGCTAAAAAAATCGACGAGCATATCGCCGCTTATCACCGGGTCGTTGCCGATTATAAAAGCCTTCTGCCCGGCGACGACGGCGACGATTCACGAATTGGCGGATTCAGCAGTTTTTTTCGCGAACAACAGACAAAAGTGCGGCCCCATGCACCCGGAGCGGCCAATTGACAACAAACGGATCACCGATGATTATCGATGTCCATGCCCATGTGTTTCTCCGGCCCTTGATTCGTTTTCACCCGGACGCGACCCCGTTCATGTCCGCTGAACAGCAACTCGCGGTTATGGATCAGCTGGGTATCGATAAAGCCGTCATCCTGCCCTTGCTGTGTCCGGAAGTTCTGCCCGAAGGCCAGAGCCTGGATGAAATTTTACAGATCTGTTCCCTCTATCCGGAACGATTTATCCCGTTTTGCAATATCGATCCACGCCTGACCAGTTCGCTCTATTCGTCAGATATAGAGTATTATCTCTTTCTGCTCGAGCAATTTCGCCAATTCGGCTGCAGAGGATTGGGTGAGTTGACCGCAAAGGTCTATTGGGACGACCCCAAACTGGTTTCTTTGCTGCGCGCGTGCAGCCAAATCGGTTTTCCGGTCATTTTTCATACCTCGTTGATCGGCACGTCGGATTATGGTCCCATGGATGATCTCGGATTTCCCCGGTTGCGCCGAGTGTTGAGTCGGTTGCCCGATCTCAAGTTGATCGGCCATTCCATGGCATTCTGGAGCGAAATCAGCGGCGACGTCACGCCTGCCGACAAGACAGCCTATCCGTCCGGAGCGGTCCGGCCCGGCGGCAAAGTGGTCGAGATGCTGGCGACCTTTCCCAACCTCTATGCCGATCTATCCGCCAACAGCGGCTACAATGCCTTGGCCCGCGATCCGGAATTCGCTTTTGATTTTATCGAGCGATTTCAGGATAAATTGCTGATGGGGTTGGATTATTGTTCGCCCAAAAATGAGCGTCCCCTGGTGCACTGGCTGCGAAACGCACGTGATGAAGGAAAAATCAGCCAGACTGCTTTTGTCAAAGTCGTGGGCGAAAACGCCATGCGGTTTCTGCATATCGATAGCCAATCACCTGGGGGGTGTGAATTATCAAGAAAATCACCTGATCCCACACAATCTCGATGAGGAATAAATCGATGAAGCGCTTTTTGCTGTTTGGTTTGGCGCTCTTTTTTCTCCACTGCCGATCGACCGGATCGGTGTCGGATCTCTCTGTTGATGAAACGGGTCGTGCCCACGATAGCAGCGGAAAACTCTATACCGGTAGGGTCCAGGATCAATACAGCAACGGCGAGCTCCGTTTTCAGGGTTCTTTTCGCAACGGTTTGCCGCAGAATCGCCATCGCTATTGGCATCCCAATGGACGGCTCATGCGCCAGATCGACTATCGACTGGGACAAATTGTCGATACGCTAAAGGTTTGGCACTGGTGCGGCGGAATCAAAGAAACGATACCCTATCGAAACGGCAGAGCCGAGGGCAAGAGCTCGACCTGGTATGCGAACGGACAACTGGCAAGTTGTACCATCTATGCAAACGATCGCCTGGAAGGCGAGTATGAGGCCTGGTTCCTGGACGGAACCCGCAAAGAGCGATCGTTCTATGTCAACGGGTTTAAAGAAGGCGAATCGCTTTCCTGGTATCCGAACGGAACCCTGATGGAGCGCAGCCATTATTCCGGCGGTCTGTTGCAGGGAGCCTTTGAGCAGTATTACGACAATGGCCGAATCAAGCTCACAGGTGTCTATGATCAAGGCAAGCGCGCGGGTCTCTTTACCTACTGGCATTGGCAAGGCTATCAACTGGAAGAAAGAGTTTATTCGGTCGATTGAATCTCTGCTACACGATCCAGCCAAATTCAGTCGATTTTTATGATCGGCACCATTCTTTTTAGCGGCTAAGGAAATGGAGTTGGAAATGCCCAAACGTCTAATGGTCGGGATCGGCATCCTTTGTCTGATTCTGGCGTTCGCATTCTGTCAGCGCACTAGACCAAAAGTCAGCTTTTACGATGTCATCTGGACGTCACCAAGCAACTATGAATCCGGTTCCATGCCCCTGGGAAACGGTGAAATCGGCATCAATTTTTGGGCCGACAGCAGCGGCGTTCTCTGGCTCTATGTCGCGCGCACAGATGCATGGGATGGTTACCACACCTTGCTTAAAATCGCAAAAATTCGAATCGAGATCGATCCCAATCCCTTTTCGTCTGATGCACTTTTTGAGCAGCGACTCGATTTACATCGAGGAGAAATCGCTCTTTTTTCCCGTTCTCAGCACCAAAACGTTCGATTTCATATTTCAGTCGACGCCAATGAGCCGGTGATCGATATCGACTATGAAAGCGATACACCGCTCAATTTGACGGTTTCACCGGTCATCTGGCGTGAGGGGCGGCGCATGCTTGAAGAAAGCGAAAAGCATCGGGTTTATGGTTGGATCAATTCAGGACGGCCAATATGGGAAGAAGCAGACTCGCTTATTCACTCCGCTGGCCCGGAAGTGATGGTTTACCATCGAAACACACACTCGATCTGGCGAGAAACGCTGGTGCGCCAGGGAATGCAAGAATGGGCCGACCGCCACACGGATCCGTTGCTGCATCGGACGTTTGGCTTTCGGATCGACGGCAGCGAACTGGTCAAAAGCGATTCTTTGACTCTGAAAAGCAAACAACCCAATCAAACGGGCTCGGTTCGCGTTTTTGCCCATACCCGGCACCCGGCGACTGTGCATCAGTGGCGGCAAACTCTTGAACAGGAGGTCGCCCGCATCGATGCTCTCGACCGGGAGAGCCGTCGACGTGACCATCGCCTGTGGTGGGCAAATTTTTGGGATCGCAGCCATATTCATGTCACCAACACACCATTAGGCCGGAACATCAGCCGTGGTTATGCGTTGCAGCGATTCATCAGCGCCTGCGCCGGCAGAGGCAACTTTGCCCAAAAGTTCAACGGTTCGCTATTTACCACAGCGTCGACCCTCGAGGAATTGCCCTACAACGCCGATTTTCGCCGCTGGGGCGGCGGATATTGGTTGCAGAACACCCGGCTGATCTATTGGCCTCTGCTTAAAAGCGGCGACACCGACCTGTTGCAGCCCTTTTTCACTCTCTATTCCTCCGCATTGCCCTATGCCCGCGCCGCTTGTAAACGGCTCTATGGCCATGCCGGCGCCTTTTTCCCCGAGACCATCTATTTCTGGGGATCCTACAATCTCGACAATTTCGGCTGGAACACAGATCTCGACCCCTTCAATGCAGTCCAAAATAGTTATATACGCTATTATTTTCAAGGATCACTTGAAGTGGCATCGATGATGTTGTCCTATGTCGATTATAGCGGTGATGCGAATTTCGGCCGTCAGGTTGCCTTGCCGTTTGCCTGGGAGGTGGTCAAGTTTTACCGGTTGCACTATCCTCTGGATTCCGCCGGAAAATTGCATCTAGAGCCGGCGCAAGCGCTGGAGACCTATTGGGATACAGTCAATCCGACGCCGCCCATCGCTGGATTGCATCGAGTTGTCCAACAGATGCTTGATTTTCCAGGTTTGGCTCATTTTCCCGGACGTGAAGATTCACTGCGCGCGGTTCAGGCGGTTTTGCCCAAACTTCCGCTGGGTGAAATCGATGGAAAACCGGTTATTCTTCCGGCCGAGGTTGTCCGGTCGGGAAGAAACAACCACGAAAATCCGGAACTCTATGCGGCCTTTCCTTATCCCTTGTATGGCGTTGGACGATCGGATTTCACCCGGCTGAAAAATACTTATGAACTTGCGGCCATCAAGGTTGCCGCGGGTTGGCAAAATGGGGATGTTTATGCCGCCTGCGCCGGCGCCGCCGCTACTGCCGCTCGCTTGCTCGCCATGCGTG
>JAFGJN010000191.1 GCA_016929055.1 Candidatus Zhuqueibacterota bacterium | reverse complement strand
GGGAGATAAACTTTCCGTTTCGGCAATCCTCAAAAATGTCGGCAAAAGGCAAGCCGAGGAAATTGTGCAGCTTTATATACGAGATCAAGTGGGCGATGTAACCCGTCCGGTTAAAGAATTGAAGGGCTTTCAAAGAATCGAACTCACGCCCGGTGAAGAAAAAACAGTGGTATTTCAATTGTCCACGGATGATCTGTCATTTTTTAATCAGAAAATGGAACGGGTCACTGAACCGGGACTCTTTACTGTCTGGATTGCCGGTGACTCTGATAGTGGCTTGAAAGGTGAGTTCGAGGTGGTTGAATAAATGGCGACAAATCGCTATGCGAATTGAGGATTTGAGCCGAATACGGTGTGAATTCATTCGAGAGTTGACCCAATGAAAAAAAACATCTGGTTCTTTCTGCTTATCATGATTGCTTCTTATTCCTGCCAGCAAAACAATCCAAGAATCGTTGAGCAAATCGACATGCTCAGCGATGCCTGGCCCGGCTATGCAATTTCATATTCGGGTTATCGCGAGGGGCAGAATCCCCAAGAATTTATTTATCCTTCACGACAAGAGGTAAAAGAGGATCTTGAGATCTTGGAAAAAAACTGGCGCCTGATTCGGCTTTATGGCTCCGATCAGCACAGTTTAGACGTCCTGCATGTGATTCGAGAAGAAAAGATCGATTTAAAAGTCATGCTCGGAATCTGGCTCGACGGCGAGCCGGGTCATGAAGCGGATAATCAGCTACAGATTCAAAAAGGCATTGAATTGGCCAATGACTATACGGATATCGTCATCGCCGTAAATGTCGGCAATGAAATTTTGGTACACTGGTCTGACCATCAAATTCCTCTCGAAAAGGTTCTCCACTATGTGCATCAGGTGAAACAGGCGGTTTCAGTCCCTGTGACGGTTGCAGATGATTTTTCCTTTTGGAGAGATCATGGCTCGGAACTCGCTCAAGCGGTCGATTTTGTTACTCTGCATACCTACCCCATTTGGGGTGGACGGGACATAGAAGATGGGCTGTCGGTTACGATCGAGCATTATCAAAGCGTCAAAAATGCTTTTCCGGACAAAAAAGTCGTGATCGGCGAAGCGGGGTGGGCAACCTATACCGTCGGTGAGCTGCATGCTCCAAGAGCCGGCGACGAAAGCAAACAAAAAATCTATTTCAATCAATTGATGGATTGGGCCTACAAAAACAATGTGATTGTTTTTTTCTTTGAGGCCTTTGATGAACCTTGGAAAGGCAGCGGTACTGAAGGCCATTGGGGGCTTTTTACCGAACAGCGCAAGGCTAAACTGGCGATGCAGGAACTCTATCCGGACTTGATGCCGGAAGGCCCCACTTTACCTGCCTATGATGAATAGGGCGTTTGAAAAATCAGGAGGGGTCTTTTGTTTTTCGGCGTGATCAAAGGTTTGCCTCCCGATATAGACCTGCTTTTGCGGAACTTGGAGATTGGTAATGAAAAACAGAGCGCTGCAAATCGGTGATTGTCTTTTGCTCCGGGACAATCAATCCGTCAAGGGAGAATTAACCGAAATCGATGGAGAAAGCTGCTATAAAATCTCTCATTACGACCGGATGGCCCCGTTCTTGATGAGCCTTGTCAGCCATTCTGACCATTGGATGTTTCTGACGTGCAATGGCGGGATTACTGCCGGCAGACGCAACTCGGACAATGCCCTCTTTCCGTATGGGCCGGATGACAAGATTTACGATGCGGCGGCTTATACCGGAAGCAAAACTTTTGTGCGAGTGGAAAAGGACGGTGTCACCTATTTCTGGGAGCCTTTTTCCGACAGATATGAGGGGCTGTACAAGATCGAAAGGAATCTCTATAAAACGACCCTTGGTAACAAAATAGTTTTTCAAGAGATAAACCGCGATTTATCCCTTGAATTTCAATATGGGTGGTCAAACAGCGATCAATTCGGTATCATCAAAACCGCGCGCATCATCAATCCCAGCACCGACCCGGTAAAAATTGAAATTTTAGACGGCGTCAGGAACATTCTTCCCTCTGGCTTGTCGCAGAGGTTTCAAATGGAATACAGCACCCTGGGCGATGCATACAAGAAAAGCGAATTGTTGCCGGATTTCAATCTGGCAATTTACGCGCTGACTTCAATTCCGACAGACAAAGCTGAACCCAACGAATCTTTAAAAGCGACTACGGTGTGGGCAGCCGGATTGGCTGAGCCAACGGTACTGCTTTCCGAACAACAGATCAATCAATTTGGCGCCGGCTTTCCTGTAAAAGAGGAGAGGGAGGTCAAGGCGCTTCGCGGTGCCTATTTTATTTGTGCCGATATTCTGTTGCGCGGTGGCGCAGAAGCCGATTGGCTTTTTGCCTGTGAAATCAACCAGGATGTTGTGGATATCAGGCGTCTGGAAAAGTTTCTTCAAGAGGAGAAAAATCCAAAGCAACAGGTTCTGAATGACATAAAAGCAGGAAGTGAAAAACTGACCCGAATGGTGGCAAATGCTGATGGATTGCAGATGAGCGGCCGGGCCTTGTTTACCACCCGTCATTTTTCCAATGTTCTCTTTAACATCATGCGGGGCGGTGTTTTTGATGATGATTATTTTATCAGCAAAAAAGATTTTATTGCCTACTCGAGAAAAGTGAATCGCCGCGTGGCAGCTGAATACGAGGCTTTTCTGGCCAGTCTGCCGGCGAAAATGCGCCATTCAGATTTTTTGCAAGAAATCCAATCCATCGGCAATAAAGACCTTGAAAAGCTGGCGTGTGATTATCTGCCCCTGACCTTCAGCCGGCGGCATGGTGATCCCAGCCGGCCGTGGAATCAGTTTGCTATTGAAACAAGAGATGAAAACGGTGAAAAAATCCTCAACTATCAGGGCAATTGGCGGGACATTTTTCAAAACTGGGAAGCGCTTTTGCTCTCCTTTCCCGATTATACCGAAAGCGTCATCAGCAAATTTCTAAATGCTTCCACTGCGGATGGTTACAATCCCTATCGCGTCACTCGGGATGGTTTTGAATGGGAAGTCCTCGATCCGAATGACCCCTGGTCTTACATTGGTTACTGGGGGGATCATCAGGTTGTCTATCTGCTTCGGCTTTTCGAGCTTTGTCAGCGCTATTATTCACAAAAGCTGGACGGCCTTTTGGTAAAAGATTGCTTTGCTTTTGCCAACGTGCCCTATCGAATTCAATCCTATTTGAAAATGCAGGAAAATCCACACAGCACTATTGATTTCGATGCCCAGCTTGATTTGGAGATCAAAGCGCGGATCAAATATATGGGCGCTGATGGCCGCTTTTTATGGAATAAAAATGGCGCCATTTTTTACGTCAACCTGGTAGAAAAAATTTTGCTCTTGATTTTAACCCGTCTTTCCAATTTTATACCAGAAGCCGGTATTTGGATGAACACTCAGCGACCCGAGTGGAATGATGCCAATAACGCTTTGGTCGGTCAGGGTGTTTCAGTGGTCACGCTGTGTTACTTGAGGCGATTTGTCGTTTTTTGCAAACAGCTTTTACAAAATTCGACCGCCGAGACGGCAGAAATTACTTGTGAATTGCAGGATTTTTTCGATTCAATATTCCAAACACTGCGCAATCATTGTGATCTGCTCGACGGCCCCATTTCCGATCGAGATCGAAAAACAATCCTGGATGGATTGGGTCATGCAGGAACCTCCTATCGCAATCGCGTCTATTCCGATGGTTTTAGCGGAGACAAGAAATCGATCGCCTTTGTGGAATTGATCGCTTTCTTTGATCTCGCACTCAAACACATCGATTTTACTATTCAGGCGAATAAACGGCGCGATTATTTGTATCACGCTTATAATTTGATCAAATTTGAACCCGGTGGCTCACTTTCGATTCGGCGATTAAACAAAATGCTCGAAGGGCAGGTGGCGGTTCTGAGCTCAGGCTATTTGTCGGTCGAAGAAACGCTGCGAGTTTTAACGGCTTTGAGAAACAGCGATTTGTTTCGCTCGGATCAACACAGCTACCTTTTGTATCCCGATCGGCCTTTACCCCGTTTTATCGAAAAAAACACAATTCCCCAAAAAGATCTGGAAAAATCAGAATTGCTCAAGTTGCTGGCGAAAAAGAGTGACCAGCGTATTATTCGAATCGATGTGAAAGGTGTTGCCCATTTTAATGGCGCGATGCGCAATGCGTATGTTCTTGAAGAAGCGCTCGATGCTCTGGAGGAACTCGAACTGTGCGAGTTGGCGGAAAAAGAAAAAAATAAAATTCTGGACATCTATGAGCGTGTGTTCGATCACCAGTCTTTTACCGGACGCTCGGGAACCTTTTTCAAGTACGAGGGACTGGGCAGCATATATTGGCATATGGTTTCAAAACTCCTGGTGGCCATTCAGGAAAACATTGACCAGGCAATAGAAAACGGCGAGGATGAAACAATTGTCGCTCGATTGATCGAGCACTATAAAGATGTTCAGGTCGGTATTGGCGTGAGCAAATCACCTGACCTCTATGGTGCTTTTCCGATAGATCCTTATTCGCATACGCCTGCACATACGGGCGCGCAACAGCCAGGTATGACCGGGCAGGTCAAGGAGGATATCCTGACTCGCCTGGGCGAATTGGGGCTTTGGGTTCGCGATGGAAAAATTCATTTTCGTCCCTATCTTTTGGACCCAAAAGAATTTCTCGCCGAACCAGCGCTATTTGATTTTTATGAACTCGGTGGCAATAAAAAGACGATGCAAGTCGACCGGAATGCTTTGGTATTCACTTTTTGTCAGGTTCCGGTGCTCTACCATCGCGCCGAACAAAACCAGGTAACCTTGACAAAAAAAGACGGCTCGACTCACGTTATCGACGGCTTGACCCTTGATAAAGCGCACAGCGCGTCCATTTTTGCGCGGGATGGAAGTATTGAACGAGTCGATGTGAAGCTTGATTGCGCCAACATTTCCCAGCTGCACCGGGCCTGAAAGAGAGATCCATCAGAGCAAACCCCTACGTGAGCCATTTACAAGAGCGAAAACACCGTCTTGAATAGTTAGACCGAACAGGACTGTCACATGGACAAAAAAGGTATTGAATATACTTTACTGATCTTTGGGATCACCCTCTTTCTGACCGTGATTGCTTTACCCAAAAAAGGCAACTGCTACCTCAAAGCCAAAGGTCAATACATTGTCGACTCGAGCGGACAACGCGTCTTGCTGCGTGGGATCGGACTGGGCGGATGGCTTGTGCCCGAGGGTTACCAGCTGAAAATCCCCGGTTTTGGCTCACCATCGTCAATTCGTAGCATGATCACGGATTTGATCGGACCGGAACAGACCAAAGGATTTTACGAGCGCTATGAAAGCCATTACACAACCGAGGACGATATTCGCCAAATCGCGGCCTGGGGATTCAACTCTATTCGACTTCCGTTCAGTTATCAGCTTTTAACACCCAAAGATCAGCCGGGTGTCTATTTGCAAGAAGGTTTTCAGCTCATCGATCGAGTCCTCGAGTGGTGCGAGAAGAATCAGCTCTATTTGATCCTGGATTTGCACTGTGCGCCCGGGGGGCAAAACAAAGACAACATCAGCGATGCAGATGGTATCGAGGCGCGTTTGTGGACCGAACCAAATAACCAGACTCGAACAATTGAGCTTTGGGGAAAAATTGCCGAGCGCTATGCCGACAAAGAATGGATAGGAGGCTATGATTTACTGAATGAACCGGTATTGCCCCCGGGATACACCAACACGCATTTGCGTTCGCTGTATATGAAAATTGCTCAGGAAATCCGCAAAGTCGATCCAAACCATATCCTCTTTATTGAAGGCAATTGGTATGCGACGGATTTTAATCATCTGACCCCACCCTTTGATACCAATCTGGTTTACAGTTTTCACAAATACTGGAACGAAAACAGTTATCGGGAAATTCAGAATTATATCACGATTCGCAACACCTACAAAGTTCCGCTCTGGCTTGGGGAATCAGGAGAAAATTCCAACACCTGGTTTTACGATGCGGTTCGACTTTTAGAGGAAAATGATATTGGATGGAACTGGTGGACGCATAAAAAAATCGAAACCCTGACCAGTCCCTATTCTTCACCTCTTTCTTCCAATTACCAGGTTGTTCTGGATTACTGGAATGGGCTCACGAATAGGCCCAGCACGGAGTTTTGTAAAAACGCACTGTTTGAGATGGCGGAGAATTTAAAAACCGAGCATTGCGAATATAGACCAGGCGTCTTAAAGGCACTTTTGGGAAATCAATTCGGCGAACAATCGACTCCCTTAACAGATCATATCATCCCCGGCGAGATCAACTGTGCCGATTATGATTTTGGCCGCCAGGGAATTGCATATTTCGACATCGACTACCAAAATACGCGTGGATTGGGTAGCGGGGATCAGTGGAACCGAGGTTATCGCTATCGAAATGACGGCGTGGACATTGAATTGAGCCAGGACAGCCAGGGAGCCAAGTACAGCATCGGCTGGATTGAAAAAGGGGAATGGATAAACTATACGGTCATGGTGGAAGAATCGGGCGAGTATACAATTCAATTTCGTGTGGCATCCCCGAACGCAGAAGGGCGATTTGAATTAGTGGCAAATGAACAATCTCTGACACCAATCATCGCGGTTCCCCATACCGGCGGCTGGTACAACTGGAGCACGCTGACAATCAAAAACATCGAATTGACCGAAGGAACAGTCGTTCTGAAACTCTATGTTCATCAAGCCGGATTCAATATCAATTCCATGCGATTCAGCAAGGTTTCTTCTGCCGATATCCCTTTCAATCCAGAAATTCCCGCCAAACTGACCCTGACACAAAACTATCCCAATCCCTTCAATGGAGAAACGCACATTCGCTATGGGCTGCCTGATAACGCCTTTGTTCGTATCGATATTTATAACAGCACGGGCCAATACTTAACCACGGTGGAAACGGGTCCCAGGCAATCCGGCTGGCATCAAGCCCAGTGGAATGTCGACGCGGTCGCTGGTATTGCCTCAAAGATTTCGAGCGGTATTTATTATTGTTTGGTTGAGACACGATCACCAGCCACAACCTTTCGCTTAGCCACAAAAATGTTGTATATCAAGTGAGCTGGAATGCCAGGGCGTCGGTCATTATTATTTTAATAATGACGGTTTATTATTTTAATAATATATTGCGCAAATATAATGCAACTGAATGGCTAAGTCGATAAATTACAGTACTGAAAAACGCGGGGATGGTGGTACATTTGTTGCTTGGATCGGGATGGATCAAAGTGGAACAACTGATATGTTAAAAAATTTGCAGCTGTTGGATCTCATTCCGATATTATCTTATATTGTCATGCTATTGAGTATTGGCTTGCACTATTCCGGAAAAGAAGAAAAAAGCATCGATTATTTTCTCGCAGAAAAAAAAGTTGGATGGGTTGCGATTGGCGCGTCTTTATTTGTGACCTCTATTTCATACGAGTCGTTTGTCGGTTTGCTGGGTTTCAAGACAAACCTATGCCTGTTCGGCGGGAATTTTGAATTGCTGGTTGCTTTTGTTGTTTTGCTTCTGACCTGGGTTTTTGCGCCCTTTTATTTACGGTCGAATGTTTTTACCATTCCGGAATTTTTGCAACATCGCTACAACAAATCAAGCAGATTGTATTTGTCTGCTGTTTCGATTATCAGCAATATCTTTATTAAACTCTTGCTCGTTTTATACGCGGGTGGCTTTTTGTTAAAAGAGATAATGGGTCTGGATTTGGCTGTATCGGCACTGATTATGATCGCAATTGCTGGCGTTTATGCCGTCACCGGCGGATTGAAAGCAATTGTCCGTGTCGATATCTTTCAGACGATTGTACTCATTACAGGTGTGCTGATCGTGGCGTTTTACATTACACATCAAGGAGGCGGAATTTCTCAGGTCGGGGCAAAAGCGCCTGTGTATCTTTCTCATCTTTTTCGCCCCGCTGCTGCTGCGGTTTTGCCCTGGACTGGAATAGTTTTTGGGCTCCCCATCCTCGGGATCTGGTATTGGTGTACGGATCAATATAGTGTGCAGCGGGTTCTTGCCGGGAAAAATCTCAATCATGTTCAGAGCGGAACTTTGCTTGCGGCTTTTCTTAAAATAGTTCCTGCTTTTGCCCTTTTTCTCGTCGGCATATTGGCCTATGCTCAATTCAGCGATTCTTCGATTGGCCAACGCGGTTGGGCTGGTCTTGAAATAGCTCGATTTTTGCCCCCGGGCATCAAAGGTATTTTGGTTGCCAGTTTGTTGGCTGCATTTATTTCTTCTCTGGCAAGCAGTTTCAACAGCAGTTCCTCTCTGTTCACGTTTGACTTTTATCGTTTTTTTCGTCCCGACTCGACTGAGCCGGAGCTGGTGCTTGTCGGTCGCCTGGCGACTGTGGCGATTATCTTTATGGGGATTTTTATTGCTCCATTTTTGCGCTACATCGAGTTGTCGTTTTTCTTTTATCTGCTCAAATTTCAGGCTTATATCGCTCCCTCGATAATAGCTGTTTTTGTATGGGGACTCGCATGGAAACGAGCAAATGGGACTGGCGCGATCTGGACACTGCTGCTCGGTGGGGGAACCGGCCTGGTTTTTTTGCTTTTTGACCTGCTCTGTGATCATGGGCATGTCAATGCGCCGATCTTGCTTTCGATCGCCCGGATCAATTTTTTGCATTTTACCGTGTTTCTGTTTGTTCTGTCGAGCGGAATCCTGATTCTGGTTAGCCTGATGACTGAAAGAAAATTGCAAAAACCTGTTGCTGAAACACCCTTTTTTTTCAAGACTGTCGGCCAAAAGGTTTTGGGGCAAAAAAGTCATCAAAACGAGCTGACGTGGGCAAAGTGGAATATCGGTTTTTCTGCCTTGTTGGTGATCACTTGTGTTGCGCTGTTTTTATCCAGTCGTTAATCCGTTAAACACATGCCTGTAATCCGAACGCCAGCGAATTCGATACGAACAGAGGCCTGACGGAAAAAAAAAGAGTGTTGTGATTTCGATGAAAACCCAATCCAAGTTAAACATTTGTAGGAGGAAAAAAACTCTATAATCAACTGTACTCTGCTGGTTCCTAAAAAAGGTGATGACCAATCCATCGATATCTGAGCAAAAGCTCTGTATTGGTGCAACCCTTTACCTAATTTTTAAGGAGTATCCAAATGAAAAGATTTTTACACACTCTCGCTGCGCTTCTGCTTGTATCGACATTTGCGTTGGGTCAGGTGGTTGTCGATAATTTTGATGACGCCAATCCCGATTCGATCTACTGGATTTCAACTGAAGGCGCGCCAAGCCAAGTCGAGTTTTTTGTCGAATCCACCGATTTTGTTGAGGGCAGTGCCGCTCTCACCGTTAAAAGCACCATCGGATCTTTCCATCCCTGGGGAAGTTTTGCCCAATTTGGCTACACCATACCGGACTCTCTTCCGCCCATGGATTGGAGTATCAGCGATTCGCTGAGTATCTGGATCAAGGTTCGTATGGCTCCGACTCATCCGGAATATATGGTCTTTCGCGTCCAGATCGCCGATCGTCCTACAGAAGACGCCGATGCAGAACAGTACATCTATGAAAATGCTGTGATTCTCGACCAAGAGTCCGAATGGGTTGAACTGCGCATACCCCTGGTCGAACGCGAAACAGATGGCACCGTGGTTCCGAACGACGAGGGATTTGTTCTGGCTCCGACCACCTGGGGCGGTTTTAGCTACAACAACAGTGTGTTGGATCGGGACAAAATCGTCGAATGGAACATCGGTTTGATCACCAGCGGCTGGACCGATCCCAACAACATTCCGGAAGACTCGCTGGAAGTCTCTTTTGACAATTTTACCCGTTTTGGTACACGTGCGGTTCCTTTTATTTTCTTTAACGGCAAAACGATTCCGGCCGGCATATCGACCTGGTCTTGGGGACAATCGTCATTCGGAGTGGAAGAGGGAGCGGGTGCGACTCCGAATACGAATGCTCTGAAATGGGTCCAGGGTAATGAGTGGGGAAATGGTTGGAGCGGGGTTGGAATGACCATGGAGCCTCCCTACAATATGTCCGGCGTATGGTCGACGGATAGTTTGAAATTCAAAATGAAAGCCGAAGAGGGAGTCGGAGCGATTCGCGTCCAGTTCGAAGATGGTGCGGCAAAAGTGGGGGTTGTTTTTCAACCCACGGCCGATAACGACTGGCACGAATATGCGTTTAAGTTGAACGAGATGGTTTACCAGGAAGGCACAGCAAATTTCGATTCTTCAAATGTAGCTGTTCTGAGCATCATGGCAGAAGCATCGGCCATTGCCGGCAAAGTTATTTTTATCGACGACCTGTGGACGGGCAATCCGGTTATCGATGTTGTGGCGCCGGCCGCCCCTGCTGGCGTTGGTGCCCTGGCAAATGATTTCTACAATCTGGTCTACTGGCAGGATGTTCCCGGTGAAACCGGCGAAACCTATACTGTATACGCCAGCTTGGAGCCGATCACCGACCTGGAAAGTCCCAAAGTCGATGTCGTGGCAGCGGGTGTCCTGGAAGATACCCAGTCCATTGCCCATTGGTTGATCTATCCTCTGGTCGACAAGACTTTGGACTATTACTATGCTGTTTCCTGTATGGACGCGGCGGGTAATCCCAGTATGACTTTTGGATCCAGTGCTCAACCCGTTGCAAACCTGGCAGAAGGCATCCCCACGATTTCCCCCACACCTCCGGCCAATTTTGTGGCGGATGGTGATCTGGCTGAATGGGAAAACAGCGGTATCATGCCCTATTTTATCACGCCGGAAAACTACTTTGTCTCCACAGGCACAGTCACGGATGAAAACGATCTGACCGGCACCGTTTACCTGGCTATCGATGATGATTATCTCTATATCGCCGTTGATTGCATCGATGACGTCTACAGTCATAGCGAGGGGAATTGGTGGGAGCAGGATGCGTTTGAATTGTTCATCGGCCTGTACGATCAACGCGGGAAAAAACATACCTCGCCGAAACGGGGAGCAGAGCCCGACTATAAGTTTGTTCTGGACGAGGTTTCCTGTCGTGAAGATTTTGTCAGCCGCACCTTTTATACGCCGGATCATGAGAATTATCACTTTGAAAATTTCGGTGGACAAGATTATGTCATTGAAACCAAAATTTCACTGGATTCGATTCTGGCGGCTTCGGATACCAGATTCCAACCGCTCGTGGGCAAACGGATTCCGTTGGAAATTACTTTTCACGACAACGACGGCGCGGGTTGGGAAGGTAACTTGGTGACCTCGGCAGTCAATAACGACAATGCGCATCTGAATCCGTCTGTTTGGTCCAACACCTGGATTGGCGATCAGACCGAGGTTACCTCTGTTGAGCAAGAATCACCGAGCGGTGTTGTGCGCTCTTATCAGCTGGAGCAGAATTATCCCAATCCGTTCAACCCCATAACAACCCTGAGCTATACCCTGGCCAATGCAGGTCATGTTCGACTGGTTGTGTACAACACGCTTGGCCAGCAAGTTAAGACACTTGTTGACAAACGCCAAGCTGCAGGTCAGTATAGCGTGCAAATGGACGCCAGTGATCTGCAATCCGGTCTCTATTTCTACCAAATCCAAACCGAAAACTTTAGCAAAACGATGAAGATGATTTTCATGAAATAAGGAAAAGGAGCGTGCACCGCATTCCGCGGTGCACGCTCTCCCTACCGGCTCGCAACAGGTTTCGGAGATCGATTCAATTGCTCAAAAAAAATGTGATTGTCAAAAAATTTTCTCTCCAACTCGATCTTTTTTTATCGATTCGATGCACGGGTTTTTCAGCGATTAACGCTGTGATTTTGTTGCTGATTCTGCCGGCTCTCTGCTTGGGAAAAATCTACAAAGGAGCCGAATTGCGAACCGTTGAATCTTTTCTCTATGGCCGGTTTGAGGTTCGATTTAAAGCTTCTGCCGGGTCGGGACAAACCTCAACTTTTTTTACCTACAATGATATCGATCCCATGACACATTGGAATGAAATCGATATCGAAATACTGGGACGATACACCCATGACGTCCAATTCAATGTGATTACACCAAAAATGGGCAACAATCATGTGCGGCATCAGTTTGTGGATTTTGACCCAACTCGTGATTTTCATACCTATGCGATCGAATGGACGCCGGATTATATCGCCTGGTTTATCGATCATCTCGAGGTCTATCGACAGACCGATGCGCACATTTCGACTATGATTAAACCGCAGAAAATCATGATGAATATCTATAATCCGCAATGGGAAGGATGGGTTGGCCCCTGGGATGCTCGTATTTTGCCCAAATTTGCCTTTTATGATTATGTGAGTTATGCGTCGTATACACCGGGAACAGGTTATATCGGAACCGGTAACCATTTTACCCTGCAATGGAAAGATGAATTCGATAGCTGGGATCAGTCCCGTTGGGAAAAAGCGACTCATACCTTTGCAGGGAACGGCAGCGATTTTCTGCCCGAGAATATTGTGTTTTGCGATGGCACTATGATACTGTGCTTGACCGATCAGGACAATACGGGTTATGTCGATAACCTTCCGCCCCATATTCTATCCGCTCGAGCCCAAGCCAACCAGGTTTGGGTCGTTTTCTCGGAAACGCTTGACCCGGCCAGCGCGGAATCGATAGCAAATTATGCCATCCCAACGGTTACCCTGCAATCGGCGCAACTGTTGGATAACAAGAGTACAGTGCTCTTGTCCACCGCTGGTCTGGCCCCGGGCGGGAATTATAGCCTGGTTGTCTCAGGAATTTGTGATACCTCTCCCCGAAAAAACCGCCAATTCGCTCAGATGGTGAATATTGCCATGCCGCAGCCTTTGAACTTTCCTGTCAAAATAAATGTGGGTGGCGGGGCAACGGATGAATTCCTGTCGGATCAACCGTGGAGCGAAAATGTTGCATACGGTTATCAGGACGGGCAAGCCGCTGGAGTCGCGCCATCTCAAGCGATTTGCAATACCGATACGCCCGAGATCTATCAGAGCGAACGCTATGGTTTGGTGACTTATCAGATCCGAGTTCCGTCAGGACGGTATAGCCTCGAGTTGATGATGGCTGAAAACTATTTCGACCAGCCGGGCAGCCGTATTTTTGATATTTTTGTCGAAGGAAATCTTGTTTGTCGTCACCTGGATCTCTATTCGGCTGTTGGAAAAAATTCAGCCTGCTGTGTCGCCGTACCCGATCTCGAAATTAAAGATGAAATACTTGACATACATTTTTCATCGATAAAAAATTATCCGCTTGTCAATGGGATTGTCGTAAAAGAGTTGGAGACTCGGGTGTTAAAAACGGACGTATCCAAGCCGTCCGGCTATATAACTCTGTCAAATTATCCCAACCCATTTAATTCATCAACGCTCATCCAATATGACATACCGCAGTCGGGTTCTGTAAAGATCGAGATTTATGACCTACGCGGACAAAAAATTCAAACTCTTGTTCAGAGCTCGCAAGCCGCCGGGAATTATGCTGTTCGTTTCGACAGTGGAAATCTGCCTTCCGGAATTTATTTCTGCCATCTTTTAATCAATTCGTTTTCCAGAACCATCCGCTTGGCCTTGGTCCGTTAGATTTGCAGCCAGGAGAAATATGATTTCCAATTTTATTCGAAGGAAAAAGATTATGAAAAAAGGCTTATTCTTTTCAACCCTTGCTGTTCTCTGTCTTTTGTCTTTGACCTCTGCACTGTCACAGACCACGGGAAAAATTTCCGGAACGGTCACCGATGCAGAGACGGGTGATGCGTTGCCAGGCGCCAATGTCATCATCGAGGGAACCACGCTGGGTGCGGCATCTGCTATTGATGGTTCCTTTTTTATCATCAATGTACCGCCGGGAAGCTATAACCTGATTGTGACGATGATCGGATACGAGAAATTGAGATATGAAAATATCAACGTCTCGGTCAATCGCACCACTTCTGCGGATATGAAATTGCAGTCCACCGTCATTGAGGGACAAGTTGTCGTTGTGAAAGCGGATCGGACGGTGATCAAAAAAGATCAGACCAGCAGCGTGAGAAATGTATCGTCCGACCAGATGGATATTCTTCCCGTTGAGAACATCGGGCAGGTTGTCTCGATGCAGGCGGGAGTGGTCAACGGTCATTTCCGCGGTGGGCGAATGACCGAAGTCGCCTATTTGGTTGATGGAAACGAAGTGACCGAATCGTTTGGCGGAGCCGGAAGAGCCGTTGATGTCGAGCCTGAAGCCATTCAGGATCTTGAGATCATAACCGGTACATTTAACGCCGAGTACGGGAATGCGATGAGCGGGATCGTGAACGCCGTCACCAAAGACGGTCAGGCAAAATTCGAGGGATCCTTTTCTGCAAACCTGGCCGAATATGTAACCGGCAATGATCATATTTTTATCGGCTTATCGAATGTCGACCCTCTTCGAAATCAGGATTACAAGTTTCAACTGAGCGGTCCGATCTGGAAAGATAAAGTTACCTTTTTTGGCAATGTTCGCTACCAGGACAATTCCAACCATCTTTTTGGTGTGCGGAGGTTCGAGGTCGACGACTTTAGCAACTATTTTGCCGACAATCCGCAAGATTGGTACTCCGAAGCCAACGGAGACAGTCAAACTGTCTCTTTAAATGGTGGTAAAAACGTCTCATTTATGGGAAAACTGTCGCTGCGTCCGCACAGCAATCTTCGATTGTCATTGCTTTATACATTGAATGATGACAAGTGGCAGGGCTATGATCACGCCTTTAAATACAATCCGGATGGATTGTCTTCCACCTATCGCGAAACTGATTTTTATTCATTCAGCATCAATCACATGCTTTCGCCGCGATTGTTTTATGAAGCGAAATTGTCTTATATGGACAATTATTATGGCACCTATGTTTTCAGGGATCGCTCTGAATGGGATGGTTATGTCCATGATGCCTATTTTAACAATGCCGGCCCCAGCTTTTTTACAGGCGGTCAGCAAAAAGATCATTCCGAACGAACGATGATCGATCGGAATGGCAAATTTGATCTCACCTGGCAAATGAACGCGCAGCATTCTTTTAAAACCGGTTTCAGCTATGTCGATCATGACCTCGACAGCCGCTGGTATCAGATTCGCAATTTGTATTCGGGCCTTGAAGAAGAGGGTGTGAATTATTATGATTTTGAAAAGAACAAAACGATTTTTCCCAATTATACGCCTGT
The DNA here is from genome assembly GCA_016929055.1 of Candidatus Zhuqueibacterota bacterium. Taxonomy (GTDB): domain Bacteria; phylum Zhuqueibacterota; class Zhuqueibacteria; order Residuimicrobiales; family Oceaniaggregativiventaceae; genus Sulfursilanivivens. The sequence continues at coordinate 16,717 of JAFGJN010000191.1, read as the reverse complement.
CACCTATCCGGATTCCTCTATCTATTCAGACAGCGTGCGCGTAAAACCTAAAGAATTTTCGTTTTATCTTCAGGACAAGATGGAATTCAACGAAATGGTCATCAACATCGGCATTCGCTATGACTATTTTGATCCCAACACCGTCGTCCCCTCAGACCGAAGAAATCCATCGAATCAACTGAGTCTTCCCGATTCGATGATGTCCACTTATCCAAAAGTCAAGGCTCAAACCCAGATCAGTCCCCGATTTGGGTTGTCCTATCAGTTGGGTGAAAGCGCTCTGCTGCATTTCAGTTACGGACATTTCTTCCAGATGCCGCCCATGTATGCACTCTACCAGAACAATTCTTTTCGTGTTGCTCCGAGCGACTATGCGACAACTATGGGCAATGCTGAAATCAAAGCCGAGAAAACAGTCCAGTACGAAATCGGACTGTGGCAGGAAATTGCCAAGAATATGGGGCTTGAAGTTGCCCTGTTCTATCGCGATATTTACGATTTGCTCAGCACGAGAATTATCAGCACATACAACCAGATTGAATACGGTCTTTACAGCAACAAGGACTATGGCAACGTAAAAGGTCTGGAAGTAAAATACGATTATAGCTGGAACCATTTTACCGCTATGGTCAACTATACGCTGCAGTATACACGTGCAAATGCCGACAACCCAACTCAAACCTTTGACCGGGCTGGCAACTCGAGAGACCCGATCAACCGGCTTATACCTCTGAGCTGGGATCAGCGTCACACCTTTAATGCGACTGTTGGATATAACACCCAGAATTATGGATTGACACTCACCGGATATTATAACTCGGGCGCACCCTATACATGGACACCGATAGAAGAGAGCATGCTCAGCCGGATCAATTTGTATCCGAATAACAACTGGCGACCAAGCCGATACACGGTCGATTTGAGCAGCTATTATGACCTGAAAATTCGAAACAATATACGTTTGCGCTGGTCCCTGAACATCTATAATCTTTTGGATCGGTTGAATGAAGAATGGGTTAATGCACAGACCGGTCGGGCTTATACCGCGATCATTCGCCCACGCAACATTGCAAACCATCGAAGTGATTTCAACTCGTATGTCGATATCGTTCAAAATCCATCGATGTACTCTGCGCCGCGACTGATAAAAATTGGGTTTGGTGTTGTGTTTTGATAGCCGTGATTAAAGAATTCATGATTTTGAAAGGGGAAAATATGAAAAAATACAGTTTTGTTGCCGGTCTGCTCACGATTCAGTTGATGTTATTCGCTACAAACTCGTGGGGCCAGGGGAAATTCTATGACGGCCCGGATGATCCGGCTGGTGATATTGCAGCGGTTCGCGAAGGGTATATGACCGGAAATCGTGTTTTTCTATATTTTAAAAACACGACCCAACTATCCGATTGGCCCAAAGTGGACGTTTCCAAATGGCCCAATACCTACGATGGTGTAAAAATGCTCGATGGGGTCGCGTTGCTGATCGGCGCTCTGGTGTTTATAGAAAATGATACCATACCGGTAGAAGATCCGGATAGAATAAAAATGCTGGATGTTCAGGGTAAACTGGATACGCTCTTTTTTCTGCAAACGAATTATCGAGAAGAGATGGATACGGATCCCTCGGGAACGGTAGAGTGGGGGCTTTACCCGGTTTTTGGCTACTTAAACGAGTTGCAGGATTATCCGGCCATGAGCAATCGACCGGAATCCTGGCCGTTTGGCGGCTGGCCTGATGCCCCGGATTTCGTCGACAAGCATGGAACTACCGAATGGAATGGTCGTTTTGGCCGAGGTGTCAAATATGCCAATTTGGAAACCTATTTTGTCGCCAACGACGCCCAGGATCAGGAATACCTGGGCCCAGAAGACCGAGTGAAATACTATCCCCGCCCAGGGCGCTCTATCGGAGATATTCGTCCCAATGTAACCATTCAGAAAGGCAAGCCCTGGGGAGGTATCGGTATCCGTGTGGAACAGCGCGGTTTTCAATGGAATAACGCCCAAACCCGCGATGCGCTTTTTTGGGAATACAATATTGCGAATATTTCCGATTACGATCTCACGCAAGTTGCTTTCGGGTATTGGGTGGATAATGCGATCGGCGATGTCATTGCCGGTTCGGGTGAGGACGATGAAATCGGTTATTTCGACACCCAGATCGATATGGCCTATTCGTGGGATATCGACGGCATCGGACAGGGCGGTTTTCGAACCGGGACGATGGGTTTTGCTTATCTGGAAAGCCCGGGGCTTGGATATGATGGTATTGACAATGACAAAGATGGCTTGATAAATGAGAGACGAGACAATGATGCTGAATTTATCGTTGGACCAACAGACGGGATTGCTGATTTAGCCAAATTTCTGCACTATTACAAGCTGACGGAACCTGATTTGCGAGAACATTGGGATGCCGATGAAGATCAAGATTGGGAAGATGGCATTGATTTGAATGGCGATGGCATCTACCAGACCAATGAATACGCCGGGGATGATGTCGGATTGGATGGCGTCGGTCCAACGGAATTGAACTATTATGGCCCGGACGAGGGCGAAGGCAATCACAGGCCGGATCGAGCCGAAGGCAGAGCCGAACCCAATTTTGCCGAAACGGATGTGAGCGAATCGGACATGGTCGGATTGACTTCATTTTTGCTCTTTCGCGTGCCCAACCACACGCCACCCTATACGCGGTGGTTTCGAAATGACCGTTCCATGTGGGAGATGATCGGTCAGCCGACGCTGATGGAGAGTGTTGAATGGACTTCCAACTTGATCGAAGTTTTTGCATCAGGCCCATTTCCGCTGTACCAGGGACGAACTGAACGAATCTCCATGGCGGAAATTCATTCGTATGATCCTCTGGAAGGACTGAATTCTCCCGATCATCGCGCTCCGTCGCTGTTCAACAAAAAGAATATTGTCCAGGTCATTTACGAAAAGGATTACCGCTGGGCTTCTGAACCCAAAATGCCCACACTTTCGGCAACTGCCGGCGACGGTTATGTCATTTTGACCTGGGATGATATCGCCGATACAAAAACAAGAGAGCCCCTATTGGGCAATCTCAATGATTTTGAAGGATACAAACTCTACCGCACCACCGATAAAAAACTGTCCGATCCACCCTACATAACCGATGGATATGGAGATCCGCTCTCCATTATTCCTATTTTTCAATGCGATATAATCGATGGCCGAACGGGTTTTGCAACCTATGGCATCACCGAAACCGGATCCGCCTACTACCTGGGCGATGATACGGGAATTCAGCATTATTACATCGATAACGAGGTCACGAATGGCGTGACCTATTACTATTCATTGATTGCCTATGATTACGGTATTCCCGATCTCGGGCCGGGTATCGCACCAACACCCAATACGATCAACACCATTGAGCTGGATGAGTCTGAAAATGTGCGTGTTCATGGGCAGAATGTGCAAATCGTTACGCCGCATCAAAAAGCTGCTGGCTATATACCGGATGAAATCATTCAGTTCGGAAATGAGAATCTGATCGGAACCGCGGGTGTGGTACCTGAAATTCTGGCCAAAAGCCAACTGAAATCCGATCATGTTTATAAAATCAAGTTCAAGCTGGATACCGTTCGCGTCGCACCTTCGTATAAATACGGTATTCAGTATACAAATAGTGGATTTTTTGTCTTTGATCAAAGTGCCGGAGATTCGCTCGTTTTTCAGGAAACGTCCGAAAAATATTCGGCCAACAATCTCGTGTTCAACGATTCGCTGGATGTTTGGCATTTCAATACCTTTAAAGAGCTTTCGACCGATGTCTTTGATGGGCTCCGGATCAAACTCACTTTTCCTTTCACAACGGCAGAGTATGATTTTGCGGGCTCGGGCTGGTTGGCCGGCAACGCACCCCTCCTTATTTCGCCTACGGTTCAGGAACATCAGCTCTATCCCTGGGATTATGATATCGTGTTTACCGCGAGTGATTCAGCCTATCGAGGCATCACCAATCCCAGCCGAGTCTATGATAACACCAACACGCGTCTGTCGCGAAATGATCTGTTGACCAATCAAAAATTTGATTTCTATGTGCTGAATCGAACCTTTCGGGACAGCCTGGGGAATCATCCGGTCATGGATTTGATCGTTCATGATCTCAACAAAAATGGCGAGTACGACAAGGTTGGTGATCGGATTCTTGTTGGACCGATAACAGAAACAGGCGTTTGGTCCGGTACAGCGTTTGCCATTACTTTTCTCGATGATTCCCGATTGCCAAAGCCGGATGATGTTTACCGCATCACGTTCACGCGTCCTTTTTGGGCAACCGATTCGATTCTGTTTAAAACCGCCTCGTATGATTTACAGCTCGATGAGGATGATCTAAAGGAAAAAATGGATAAAATCAAGGTCGTCCCCAATCCATACGTGGCAACCAATGCGATGGAGCCGTCAGTAGCCAATTTCTACCTGAATCAGCGAAGGCGATTGATGTTTACCCATATACCGGCACAGTGCACCATCAAGATCTTTACGGTAAGCGGTGTTCTGGTGGACGAAATTGATGTGGATAATCCGGTTGAGCAGGGGATCATTCATTGGGATTTGTTGTCCAAAGAAGGGCTGGATATCGCCGCCGGCATGTATATCTATCATGTCAAATCCAAACGAACAGGTGAGGAAAAAATCGGAAAATTTGCTGTCATTAAATAAGTGTGAGCGAGTTTGCCGCCAGTGTCGAGCAATCAAAATAGATTTCTGCGATGCATCTATCATCGAAAGGTTGTACAAATGAATAAATCCAAATTCATGATTGTAACGCTTATCGCGTTGGTTATGGGTGGTTATTCATCGAGTTTTTCACAAAAACCGTATCGCGTCGGAACCACTGCTGCCGACTTTTTGGCAATCGGGTATGGCGCGGCGGGCAGCGCCATGGGTGAGGCAAGCGTAAGCGTCGTTCACGACTTGTCTTCCGTTTATTGGAACCCGGCCGGAATTGCTTATATGGAGCAGAACGAGGCCCTCTTTACTTACCAACCCTGGATCGCTGATATTCAGACCTCGGTGATTGCGCTGGGCATGTCGTTTCCCAGGATTGGTACGGTAGCCCTGAGTCTGATTCAGGTGGACTATGGCGACATGGAGGTCACCAATCTCGATATGCAGGATGGAACCGGAGAGCTTTTTACCGCTTCTGATCTGGCATTCGGTCTCTCCTATGGCCGTCGACTGGCGCAATGGTTTGCTTTTGGAGCATCGGGAAAATTTGTTTCATCGAAAATATGGCATACCAGCGCCTCGGCAGTGGCTATCGATCTGGGTGTGGTCGTCAATACCCATTTCCTTTCCCCCACAGGCGATCGCAAGGATGGAATCAACATCGGCATGAGTATCTCGAATTACGGAACCAAGATGAAATATGATGGCCTGGATTTGCTGTTTCCGATCGATATCCTGCCGGATAAAGAGGGCAATTATCGCGATGTGGAGGGAAAGTTCAGCTTGCAATCCTGGGAACTGCCCCTGATATTTCGAATTGGCCTTTCATTCAACCCTGTTATTGTCGGTCCGCATCGGCTGACCGTGGCTGTCGATGCGCTCCATCCCAATAACAATGCTGAATCGGTCAATATTGGCGCGCAATATCAGCTGAAATTGCCTTCTTATGGCGAGTTTTATCTCCGTGCCGGACAAAAAGCGCTTTTTCTGGGTGATGATTCGGAATATGGAATGTCGTTTGGCGGAGGTATGGTGTTGAGAATGATGAACAATATGGGATTGAGATTTTCCTATGCCTTTCGGAATGTCGGTCTGTTTGGCAATTATCACGAGTATACCGTGGGATTGATCTTTTGATTGTGTCCTCCGGGTTAGTTACAAACATTCACGCCACCTGGTTTTCCTGCAAAATATCCAAACCAGGCATCACTCGGTTTTCTCTGGTCTGTATGCTCAAGCGGGTAATTCATCAATATTTTTTAAATCTTTTGCATCAATCCTGACAAAATGCCGAAAAGTACAAGATGACAAATTTTAGTCGATTCTCAATACGCTTCATTGGGGTATCCCTTTTTTTCTCGAGTGCGTTGATCTCGGTTGATTGTGGCCGCGTGGCTGAAAATGTGCCACAAGAAAAAATTCTGGTCAGAATTGGCGACCGAGTGATCACCACAGATGATTTCAAAAGACGGGCTGAATACACCGTTCGTCCGCCCTATTGCAATGGCGACAATTATATCCATCGAAAAATCGTTTTGAATTCCCTCATTGCTGAAAAACTTTTTGCGCTTGAAACCCAAAACGACAATGAGCTCTTGAACAATGCGCAATTTCATGATTACCTTCAAGGACGGCAGGAGCAGTCCATGCGCCAATGGTTGTTTTACAAGGATTTTTACGATCGAGTCGAGCTTGAACCAGCGGATATTCAAGAGATGGTTAAAATTTCTGGCAGACAATATAGCATTGATTATGTTTCTATTAAAGACAATGCGATCGCTCAAAAAGTTCGATCGTACCTTGAAAACGATGTGAGCTTTGATGATCTATTTGCATCAATCGAGCAGATACCCCGGCGCAAGGTGACATGGGAATCCCAGGAAAACAGCCAGATACACAACGCGTTGTACAGCGGTCTGTTGGAAAAAGGTAAAGTCGTCGGCCCATTAAAAATTGAAGAGAATGATCATATCGTCATGAGAATTGCAGGTTATTCCGATGTGCTTGATCTCACCGATTTTGATGTCCAAAACAGGATACGTGACATCAAGGAACGCATGAAAATGGATCGAGCGATCGATGAATATTCCCGGTTCGTTCAAAGACTGATGAAGGGCAAACGGATTGATTTCAACCCCGAGACCTTTACAAAATTGGTCACGATCATCGCCCCGCTTTACCAGACCCAGTCCGATCAGCAGGAGAATGCGTTCAAACAACAGGTTTGGGACGACAAAGTTGAGGGTGATCGGATGATAACGGTCGCCGATGATATCGACGAAATCGATGACGAACCTTTGCTGAAAATTGGTAATGAGGTCTGGACTGTGGCGCGTTTTATCAACGAGCTGAACATTCACCCTCTGGTTTTCCGCAAAAAACAGATGAAAAAATCAGAGTTCTCTGAACAATTCAAATATGCCATTGCGGATATGATTCGCGATAAACACATTGCCGACGCAGCACGAAAAAAGGGCTATGAAAAGTCCGTAGCGGTAGTAATGAATGTGAATATGTGGAAAGATTATCTTTTGGGTTTGTATAACCGAAATCAAATTCTTTCAGAAAAAAACAAGCTGGATACTTTTCAGGACGATTATCTGACTATTATTGAGCAAGATCTCGATCCTTATGTTCGACGATTGAGACAAAAATATGCCGATCGTATTCAAATCAATACCGATCTTTTTGAACAGATTCAGTTGTCCCGAATCGACATGCTGGCCGTTCAATCTTCTGTTCCCTTTCCCATCATGGTTCCCAATTTTCCCCTGATGACGATGCACAATAAACTCGATTATGGACGTAAAATGCAAAGCGAAGGGACTGTAACGAATGAGCAGGATCTATCAGAATAGAAGCATCTTGATGCGTGTTTTGCTGCCGGTTATCCTGCTCTTTTGGGTGGCCATATTGGGGGGGTGCCAATTCCATCCCAACCAGCCGCCCAACGATGACGAAGACGATAAATTTGTCGATGTATTTGAGCAAAACCGCAGGCTCTACCGAAGCGTGAATTTGGGCAATGCGCTGGAAGCCCCAAACGAAGGAGAGTGGGGTGTCACGCTTGAGAGTGAATATTTCGCACTGATCAAAGATGCGGGATTTACCGCAGTTCGCATTCCGGTTCGCTGGTCCAACCACGCAGCTGTCGATTCACCCTACACGATTTCCTCCTCTTTTCTGTCTCGAGTCGATTGGGCGCTGAATCAAGCCGAATCCAATGATCTTGCCGCGATTATCAATATGCACCATTATCAAGAGATTATGGTGGATCCCGCGGGTCATAAAAAGCGATTTTTGTCGCTGTGGGGGCAAATCGCAGCTCACTTTGCCAATCGCCCCCATTCGGTTTTCTTTGAAGTGCTCAATGAACCGAACGCCAACCTGACCGCCGGACTGTGGAATGAATATCTGGCGGAAGCGATAGAGGTCATTCGGCAAACCAATCCCAAACGAACGATTGTGGTCGGAACCGCCGAGTGGGGACACGCTGCCGGACTGGAAAAATTGATTCTACCGCAGGCGGATCAGAACCTCATCGTGACCTTTCACTATTACAATCCCTTTGAATTTACCCATCAGGGTGCCGAATGGGTAGACGATAGCGACAAGTGGTTGGGAACGACCTGGGTGGGAACTGCCAATCAGAAAAATGCGGTCAATCAAGATCTGGACCGCGCCTGGCTTTGGGCGGAACAGCACAGCCGTCCTCTGTTTATGGGTGAATTTGGTGCCTACTCGAAAGCGGATATGCAGTCGCGTTATCTGTGGACACAGCACATCGCTCGAATGGCGGAAAATCGAAACATCAGCTGGGCATACTGGGAATTTTGCGCCGGTTTCGGTGTTTATAATCGTGAGAACAAACAGTTCAATTCGCTATTAAACGCGCTCATTCCCTGAGCCTCTTCGGCGTTGTTCAAACGCAACGCCTTTAGGAGCTTGCGATGAAAAAACGCCCGTTGGGCAAGACCGGCCTCGAGTTGACATTGATCGGAGTCGGAGGATTTCATTTGGTCGAGACGCCGATGGCGCAGGTCGACCGTATTCTGAACCGTTATCTCGATTATGGCGGGAATTATATCGAAACCGCCGCTGCTTATGGCAAAGGTCTTTCCGAACAAAAGATCGGGCGTGCTGTCGCCCACCGTCGCCATGAATTTATACTCGCCAGTAAAATCATCGCTCGCGATGCCGCAGGTGCTCGCCAATCGATTGAAAAGAGCTTGAGCAATCTGCGCACCGATTATCTCGATATTCTCTTTTTTCACTCGGTGCAAAAGCCTCAGGACTGGCAGCAAATTCTGTCGCCGAACGGTGCCCTGGAAGAGGTGCATAGAGCCCAGAAGGCCGGGCGGGTGCGTTTGATCGGCATCACAGGCCATGGCCATCCGGCACTCTTGTTGAATGCCGTGCAACAGTTTCCTTTCGATGTGCTGATGACCGGCATGAATTATTTCGATCACTGCAATTTTCCGCAAATCGAAAACGAACTCATTCCGCTGTGCCGCAAACAGCAAACCGGGCTGATTGCCATGAAAGCCCTTGCCGACGGCTATCTCTACCGCTCAACCCGCCATGCGATCCGCTATACGCTCAGCCTGCCGGTTGCTTCTCTCGTTCTGGGCATCAATACTCTGGCCTACCTGGAACTCGACTGGGCTCTGGGTCAGGAATTTCAACCGATGACAGCGGACGAACGAGAAAAGTGGTTTTTTGACGCACCGGAACTGGGAACAACGGTCTGCCGCCAATGCGGCAAATGCGATCGCCCCGACTGGCGTCCGTCCGAGTTTTTTGCCCTCGAGGGTTTGTATGATCGGCAGATGAACGACGGAACGATACCCGAACCGCCCGACTTTTCCCTGCGCGAACGCCTGGCGCAGTGGTTCGCGCAGACCGACCAGGCGCATGAACACTATTCCAACCTGGAACAACAGATCGATCCTGCGGCGGATTATCGAGACCTGAACGATCACTGTCCCTATGGCATCGATATCGATAGCAAACTCAAACGCGTCCATGCAAAATTGGCCAATGACGGCACGGTTTATTAACTTGCGAGCTTGCATCCCGGGTTCGGTGACAACCGAACCCGGGTTGTTCTTTTTTTAATCCTAATGCAAAGAGAATTGTTTATGAGAACAAGAATTTTTATTCTATCTCTGGTTGGGTTGGCATCTCTATCGTCCAGTGGGTGCCGCGATTCTGCAAAGAATCCCCTGCAAAATAATGATGACCCCCATACCATCCCTAACCCTGAAGGGTGGACTTTGGTGTGGAATGACGAGTTTTCCGGCGATTCAATCGACCCGGCCAAATGGGAACATGAAGTGAATGCTCAAGGGGGTGGAAACAACGAGCTGCAATACTATACAGATCGATCGGTCAATTCTTTTATCGAGGAGGGCTGCCTGGTCATTCAGGCGTTGAGAGAAAATTACAAAGGTCCTGAAGGCACCCGTGAATATACTTCAGCCAGATTGCGAACGAAAAACAAGGGCGATTGGAAATACGGGAGATTTGATATACGCGCCCGATTGCCTTTCGGACAAGGAATCTGGCCTGCAATTTGGATGCTGCCAACAGAAGGGAAATACGGCGGGTGGGCAGCCAGCGGTGAAATCGACATCATGGAATTGCTGGGCCATGAGCCCAATAAAGTTTACGGTACCCTTCATTACGGAGGGGAATGGCCCAATAATATCCACAGCGGAAAAGCATTTCTTCTCAAAGAGAATGATTTTTCATCGGATTTTCATCTCTTTACCCTCGAATGGAGCCCTGGTGTGTTTCGTTGGTATGTGGACGGGGAGCTCTATCAAACTCAAACACAATGGTATAGCAGCAATGGTTCCTTTCCCGCCCCCTTTGATGAATTTTTTCATCTCGTTTTAAATGTGGCTGTCGGAGGAAACTGGCCTGGCAATCCGGACAATTCGACGGTTTTTCCTCAAAAAATGATAATTGATCATGTCCGCGTTTATAAAAGTACGGATTAATACCCGGATTCGGTACAAAGCACCGAATTCGGGTAAATATCGAGTATCCCCCTTAAGACAAATCTGGATTTCGCTTGTGCATGACCCTGTTCCAGATTCGCTGTTGTCTGCATTGTTGATCGAATCGATTGGGCAGAAATCGAGTGAGCCTTGCGATTGCCGGCCAACTTGACTCTATTTCCTTGGCAATAATCTACATATGTTGAGGCTAGACCAAAAGCGACTGGTCAGGGATAGGGATGGATTCGAAGAGCAGATGCTATTTGATGAGAAGGAATTTTTTGGTCTGCCGAACTGACGATGTTTTTAACTGGTAAAAATAGATTCCGCTCGCGAAATCACTTCCATTGAATTCAACGACGTAACTTCCCGGCTTTTGTTTTTCATCCACAAGAATTGCTGCAACTTGTCCCAGAGCATCATAGATCAGCAGTTGAACATTCGGGTCAGACGCAACCGTTTCATACCCCTTACACCCAATCGTGTATTCAATTGTCGTATGAGGGTTGAATGGATTGGGATAGTTTTGTGCCAATCTGAATTCTGTTATTTGATCTGTTTTTTCTTCGATTTCAGTCAAAAGCACGAATTCGAGCCAATTCAAATTGAACCCCCCTTTTTCGGCTAAAATTTTTAGGGTGGCAGGACCTTGTGCGAATTCACCTCTTTCCGTTACAGTTGTCCAATTCTGCCATCCATTGGTTACCGGTATAGTTTTTGAAAAAACCACCTCGTTATTTACCAAAAATTGAATTTTGCCTGGATTGCTCAGGCAGGCGGTTCTGAAAATGACCAGATAAACTCCTGTCGATTCAAAATGAACCAGGTATTCCACCCAGTCTCCGTCATCGATCCAGCCCACATTCAAACCGCCGCCCGCATCAGACGTGATTTCGGTCTGTACACCGAACATGTTGATGTAATCTTCCGCTTCAATCCGTCCGGGAAGTTGATGCTCAGCCAGCATGACCTGCCTGAAATTGATAACCGATTGGTGAGGAAATGGAGCCAGGTTTCCACCATCGCGGGAGGATAGATTCCCGCCAACATAGGAAACAGTCAAATCATCATCTTTTGATATTTCATCCTCTAATAAAAGCTCAATTATTCTATCATTCAGATCGCTCAGTTTGTAGCTTTTCACCTCCACCGGTGTCGAGTTGTTTTTTATTACCTCAAAGCGAGCGTTTGTCGCGTCATCCAAGCTCATCGACTTGTTAAAAGCCAATTCAAGAGAATAACCGTTTTTTGTCAGCATTGCAGATTGAAAGATCGGCGGGGTGCCGGCCTGTGAATCGCTGATATCCGTAATTCCAAATCCGTACTGAAACAACGGAGAATAGTCATCATCGCCGTAATTGATGGGTATTTGTTCCATCGATTTGGGCCATGTCATGGGAAGCAAACCGGTCGGCGCATAGTCACCAAAGAGTATCTCGGCTATTCCATCGGCTTCGGTACCGGGCAACCAGGAGGCGATTAAGAGATCGGAATCGTGCAATACTGGATTGATGATCATCGGCCTTCCGGATATAAGCAGTGTGATCACCGGTAGGCCCATCTTTTTCAACTTGTGCACCAGATGGATTTGTGCTTGGTTGATTGTCAGATCGTTCGTATCTCCTGCACCTTCCGCATAAGGTTGTTCGCCAATAACCGCAATGGCATAGTCTGCATCGCAAGTCTTGAAATTGCCATCGGCATCAAAAACAAATTCAACGTCCGGAGCAACCTTGCGCAACCCCTCAAGTACCGTTGTTCCATCGGTAATCGCACCTGATGCACCCTGCCACTCAATGCTCCATCCACCGCATTGCAGTCCAATATCATCTGCATGTTTTCCGGCAACGAGTATCTTGATATCTTTTTTTGCCAGCGGAAGGATCGTGTCGTTTTTCTTGAGCAAGACTTGCGACTCTCTGACGCATTGCCTGGCAACTGCTCGGTGATCTTTTGACCCGATAAGCGGCAAAAGAGATCTGTCTGCCAGTGGACGTTCAAACAATCCCAATTCAAATTTGACTTTGAGTATTCTTTTAACCGCATCGTCAATCCGTGCCAGGGTAACTCTGTTCTGCTCGACGAGTGAAACAAGAGAGGTAAAGAAAGTTGCATATTCATTCGGAACCATCACCATATCGATGCCGGCATTGATGGCTGTTTCAATATCAGAGGTATAATCCCCGGGCAGCCGGTCTATACCCATCCAGTCTGAAACGATGAATCCTTTAAACTCGAGTTCCTTTTTCAGGACATCGGTTAAAAGATATTTGTGACCGTGCAGTTTTTCCCCGTTCCAGCTCGAATATGAAGCCATGATTGTTTTGACATCGTTTTCAAGCGCTTTGAGATAGCCGGGCAGATGAATCGATCTCAACTCCTCCTCGGTAAGCACAGTGTTACCGGTGTTTTGGCCGCCGATCGTTCCTCCATCTCCGATAAAATGCTTGGCACAAGCGACAATACTCGTGGGATGGTTTAAAGAGTCCCTCTGAAATCCTTTGACCGAAGCTCCTGCAAGCATTTCGACCACTTTTGGGGTTTCGCCGAACCCTTCATAGGTTCTTCCCCATCTTTCATCTCGCGGAACGGCGAGGCATGGAGCGAATGTCCAGTCGATTCCGGTCGCTGCAATTTCGATGGCAGTGACTCGCGAGGCTTGTTCAATCAAATCGGGGTTTCGCGTGGCGCCCAGGCCAATATTGTGCGGAAAAATGACTGCGTCGGTCACATTGTTGTGGCCGTGCACCGCATCGATTCCATAGATTAAAGGAATTTTCAGGCGGGTTTCCAGGGCCTTTTGCTGCAGACGGTCGTATAAATTGGCCCAGCTGATCGGATCGTCGCCTTCATCAGGGTCTGATCCGCCGCCGCTCAATACCGAACCCAGGAAAAAAGTCTTGATATCCTCCAGATTCTTTATCGCCAGATTATCGGCCTGGGTCATTTGACCAACTTTTTCTTCAAGCGTCATGCGGGAAAGCAAGTCGTTGACACGATCATCGACTGATGCCGATGGATCAAGATACAGTGGAGACTGCGCTGTCAAGACTGAAATCGTGCCCAAAAAAACGAGGATGAAAGAGAATCCAGTTTTTCTGCTGATCATCTGAGACCTCTCATTCCTGCTGCAGCAGGTTATGGAAATACGGTTGAATCAATTGGGTCGCGTGGTGTCCCATTTGGGACACCACGGTTTTTAATTCACTGAATCAAGACGCTGTCTCTCCAATAGCGCAGTTTTCCGACTCCGGGTTTGTCGATGCCGTCTTCGAACTGCAGGCCGTAATCGGCCGGCGGTTGTTCGAACAGTACCCGGTCTTTGTAGGCGATTTTGACGGTATAGATCGACTGATAGTCGAGTTTCTTGCCGTCGATGATGGCATGAAACTGATGGCCATCGGTCTCAAAATCGTCATAGCGGACCTTGCCGTGTTCATAATCGTACTGCGGCCGGCGGTCCAGGTGGTGCAGATCCATGTCGCGGTCCAGTTTCGAACAGACATAATAGGTTTTGCCGTCCGACTTGATTTTGACACCGACCGCGCCCAGCTTGCGGTCCACGTCGACCATTTTGATGCTCTCCACCATTGAGCGAATGTCTGAACCCTGAGCATCCGTGGGAACCAGGACAGTGGTAAAAATTGCCTGCTCACCGGCATAATGCCAGCGCGACAGGGACTGGTGGATGGCAATCTCGTCCTGGTAGTAGCGTTTTTCCGGATCGGTGCCGATCATGCGGCCGCCGTCGTCGCCCTGAGGAAAGACGATCAACAGCGCTTTGTGGGTCGGCAAAGCGTGCCGCCCGAGGCTGTCGTAGTGGGTCAGAAAATAGCTGTCGCCCTGCTGCAGCACCTGTCGGGTATGCCAGATGTTGACGGTGGTATAGTAATCGGGCTGCAAAAATTGCACGGCATCAAAGACGACGAAAATATTGAGCGGTTTGACCCAGGTGACGATGCGGTCGTGCTGGGTTTTCAAGTCGACATACGTCGCTCGCGTTCGGCTATAGTCAAAATCGTCGCTGCGGAGAAAGTCAATCAATTCGGTGACCGTTTCCCGATAGGCGCCGGAATTGCGGATGAAATCGAGAACGTTCTGGCCTTTGACAGCCGAGCTGTCGGGCGAGCTGTAGCGAAACAAACCGGCTTCCTGTCCTTTGAACAGCTTGTCTTTGCGCATCACCACGCGGTTGTGGAAATAATCGGCGCGATAGGCGCCAAAGGGTCCGCTCGGCATATAGTCGCGATAGCCCCCATCGTGCAGCAGCACACAGCCGTCGGTCATGAACAGAGTGATGTCGTTTTCATCGGAATGGCCATGGGTCATTTTTTCTTCTTCCACGCAGATGGTCTTGCGCAGATAGTCGCGCGACAGGAATCCGGCCTGACCCTCGTCCTTATAGTTG
Organism: Candidatus Zhuqueibacterota bacterium; assembly: GCA_016929055.1. Lineage (GTDB taxonomy): Bacteria > Zhuqueibacterota > Zhuqueibacteria > Residuimicrobiales > Oceaniaggregativiventaceae > Sulfursilanivivens. The sequence goes on along the minus strand of JAFGJN010000191.1, from coordinate 1,600 downwards.
AGCAGCAGATAGGTGTCCTGCGGTTCATAGCCGTCGCGAAAGACGATCTTTTTGCCCACCATGTCGTCGAGCACTTTTTCGCTGTGCTGCGGCGGTTCCTGGGGTTGAATCTCGTCGGAAGCCCAGCGGTAGCAATCCATTGCAATGGTAGCCAACCACATCGATTTCTTTTCCGCCTCCAGATCCCAATGGGTAGAGACAATCCGATTGACGGCGTACTTGATCTCGGCATCGCCATAGGCGCTGGCGGCGTGTTCCAGTATGGGCGGCCAGCGGTGCCAGTTGCCATAAAGGTCGGCATCGCCGAAATCGGGTATCATGCCGTGCGGTGCCAAAAGCCGCGTATAGAATTGCATGATATAGCGGGTCACCGCCAGATTCCAATAGTCGTCTCTGCCGAGAAAGTCGACCAGCGATATCAGCGAATAGAGATAGATGGGATTGTAATGGGCGGCGTCCTCGATCTGCCAGGCGCCCCAGCAGTCGTCGAGGATCGATTCGCCGATCGCTCTCCAGGTTTTAGCGTCGGGGTGATCCGGCAGAACCGATGCAGCGATGATAAAGTTTTCCGCCCGCAATATCGCCCGATTCATGGCACCCCATTCCTGAAATCGCACCTGGCTGTTCATGCTGCCGGCGATATTGTCGATGATAGTTTCGATCTCTTTTTTTGACAGATATTTTGTTCCCTTGAGAATGTGAAATGCCTTGAGGTATTGCGGAGCGGTAAAAAAATTGGACAGCGCGGGCAATCCCTGTTCATAGCCGATCTTGTGCGACCAGAAATCGCTTGGATAATAATCGCGAAAAGAGCCGTATTCGACCAGCACTTTTTTTGCCCAGAGCGCGTATTTTTCTTCGCCGGTGATTCGATAGAGATTGGCACTGACATAGCAGAACGAAAGCGGATCGCCCGGCGGGTTATAGCCGAAAACCCATTTGACATCGATTCGGTCGGCCCAGGCTTTGATCGACTCGTCGTAGGTTTGCCAGTAGGCTTTGGCAGCTTGGGTTGCATAGGTCAGGTAGTCGTTGCGGGAAACCGGTTCTGCCTGGGCGTACAGCGATGACAAGAGTACGAGCCCTAAAACCGCTGCTGAAATTCGAATCTTTTTTTTCATCGGAACTCCTTTTTTTTCAAATGAGGTTTGGCACGAACAGCAGACGCGATGACTCTCATGCCCGGCGGTTGCACGTTTGTGTTTTATGAGCCGCTTTGCGGCTGGGATTCGTTCAGCGCAGTAGACTTTCGAGCGGATAGGATCAGAATAGCAGCGCCGATGGCTGAAAAGACAGATGCGAATCCGAAAAGCAGTCCCTGTACCTCACGATCCAGGATCGCCAAAGCGGCGAATAGAATCCCGATTGCCACCAGATTCCAGGCGACGATTTTGGCCGGCAACGGCGATGCAGCGGTTGCTTTTTCGGGAGACAATTCCTGGAGCCTTGTCCGGGCAATGCCCCAGCGCCTATCCGTTTGATGACTGCACACGTGCAGGATTACGAGAATAGTGATCGGAAGCCAGACACCGACGATCTGTTCGCTCACCCTCGAGTGCGCGGCGATCCAATCGATCAGCGGTCGAATCCATGCGAGCTC
>JAFGJN010000190.1 GCA_016929055.1 Candidatus Zhuqueibacterota bacterium | reverse complement strand
GGATCGGACGTTTAATTATGTCTGGTCGGTGCAGGCGATGTCGGAAGGTATTTATTACCAGACGCATCAACAGCTCTTCCGCTTTCGTCCCCAACCCGCCAGCGACGGCACGGAAAAGTGGCAGGTGGATGTCTGGCGCCCGCAGGGCACTTTTGGCTATACGATGAGAATCGATCAAACGCTCTATGTTCAGCAGTATGACGTCGGACTGATGAAAATGGTCAACGATTCGCTGGTTTTAATGCCCGGAGGCGAACAATTTGCCAATGATCGAATCAATGTACTGCTGCCGTTCCCGGGCAAACCCGGCCATGTGCTGGTTGCCACCTTTGGCCGCGGATTGTTTTTATGGGACGGAAGCGCTTTTCATCCCTTCTCAACAGATGCGGATGCATTATTGGAAACAGGGACGATTTATACCGGTGTGGTCACACCCGACAGCTGTTTTGCGCTGGGGACCATGGCTAACGGACTGGTCGTCATAAATGCGGCCGGAAAGATTAAATACCATTTTACCCAATCCTCCGGATTAATCTCCAATACGATGAGCAGCCTGTTTGTCGATAAACAGCGAAATCTGTGGGTGGCGATGGACGGAGGCATGGCCGTGCTGGAATACGATTCTCCACTGACGACGTTTGATGTTCCTGGAGGCACGGGACCCTCCGATTTTTGCCGCCACAAAGGTCTGCTTTACCTCGCTGCTAACGATGGTGTCTATTATTTGGACCAAGATACCGGGCAATTTAAACTGGTGCAGGGGGTTTTGGGCGTAGGTCAGTCATTCTTTTTCTTCGAGATCAATGACGAATTGTTCGCAACGATTAATCAGGGCATTTATCAGATCGAGGGAAAACGGGCGATACTGGCGCTGCCGAACGATATACTATCCCAACCTGTGCTGATACTGTGCAAATTGAGTTTGGGAAACGACCTGATCGTCGGCGGAACAAACGACGGCGTCGTCCTGCTGCGCTATGACGCTCGCAATCCCAATCGATTGAGTCGGATCGGACCGGTGTTGGGAACGCATGAATACATTCGCACGATCCTCGAAGCAGAACCGGGCGTCATTTGGCTAGGTACAATGGATAGCGGCATCATGCGACTGACATTTAATGCGGATCAGTTGCTCGATCCCAAAATTGAAAGATTCGAAGGGCACAACCTGCCTATCGGCGGCGTCTGTGCCTATAAAGTTGGAGAACGAATCGTCTATTTCACCAAACAGGGTGTCTATCAATTTGATCCGCTGCAAAATAAATTTTCACCCGATCCATTCTTCGATGGAATAGAGTTGGGACCCAATCCGGATGAAGGGATCATCACTGCTGACACGCAAGGAAATTTATGGGCCAATTTTGGCAAGGAATCGGCCGTCTATAAAAAGCTGCCGAATGGTGACTATCGATTGGAAAAGGATCAATCGGCGCGCTTTGCTGATGAGGTGATCAACACCATCTTTACCGAGCCGAACGGGGTTGTTTGGTTCGGCACCGCAAACAATGTCATCCGCTTTGCTCCGGACCAACATCAGACCGAGCAGGTCGATTTTCCCGCGATCATCCGTCGAGTCGCAGTTGCCGGCGACTCGGTCGTCTATTACGGCGCCGGAACACCTGACAGTCGCTCAAAAGATCCTTCTAAAAACAGCTTTTCATACCGAAACAATGAGCTGCGTTTTGATTTCTCCGCCGCTTCCTACTTGAATCCGCGTGCCAATGAATTCCAAACCCGGTTGGAGGGTTTCGATGACGATTGGTCGCCCTGGAGCAAAGACACACGACGATACTATACCAACCTCCCGCCCGGCAACTATCGTTTCCGCGCACGGGCTCGCAATATCTTTCAGCATGTCAGCAGCGAGGATCTCTATTCATTCACCATCGAACCTCCGCTGTATGGGACCTGGTGGGCGTGGTCGCTCTATATACTCGGTGCTGCCGGACTCGTTTTTTGCGTGGTTCGTGCTCGCACGCATCAACTGCAGGAACGCAGCCGTGTTTTGGAAAAGACGGTCGAGGAGCGCACAGCCGAAATTCAGGCGCAAAAGAACAACGTTGAACGCCTGAGCGTTATCGGGCGCCACATCACCGACAATCTGTCGGTCAAGGATATCATCGACACCGCTTACGAAAACGTCAATACATTGATGGATGCCACGGTTTTTGGAATCGGTCTATTTGATCCGGAACAGCACGTGATGATCTTTCCCGGTACCAAGGAAAAGAATGAAACGCTGCCGGAATTTACCGTTCCGATCAACGACGAAAATCGCCTGGCGGTCTGGTGTTTTAAAAATCGTAAGGATGTTTTCATCAACGATTATGGCCGCGATTTCAATCGCTATATCGAGCAGATCCAGCCGGCATTGGAAGGCGAAAATCCCGACTCTATTTTGTATGTGCCGTTGCAGTACAAGGAAAAGACAATCGGGGTCATTACCGCCCAGAGTTTTCAAAAAAATGCCTATACCGAGTATCATCTCAATATTTTGCGCAACCTGGCGACCTACACCGCCATTGCGCTTGAAAATGCGGATGCCTATCGCCGCGTTCATGAATTGCTACAGGATTTAAAGGGCACGCAGGAAAAACTGGTGACCCAATCCAAATTGGCAGCACTCGGCGCTTTGACCGCCGGCATCGCCCATGAGATTAAAAATCCGCTCAATTTTGTCAACAATTTTGCCGAGCTCACATCAGATCTTGTCGATGAACTGCGCCAGGAGATAGAAAAATACCGCAACAAACTGGATCCGGCTGATCTGGCTGCCATCGATGAATTGCTCGCCACCATGAAGCAAAACACCGGCAAAATCAACGAACATGGTAAACGCGCCGACAGCATCGTGCGCAGCATGTTGCAGCACTCGCGCGGAAAATCAGGCGAGCGCCAACTCACCGATGTCAATGCCCTGTTGGAGGAAGACATCAATCTCGCCTATCACGGGATGCGTGCCCAGGACAGCAGTTTCAACATCACAATTCAAACTGCCCTGGATCCATCCATCGGCAAGATGAATATTGTGCCGCAGGATATCAGTCGGGTTTTCCTCAATATTATTTCCAATGCCTGTTACGAAGCGCATCGAAAAAAAACAGAACAACAGAACAATTTCTCCCCGACACTTGCCGTGACCAGCAAAAATATGGCAGATCAGGTAGAAATTCGCATCCGCGATAATGGCAACGGTATTCCGACCGACGCTCGCGACAAACTCTTTACTCCCTTTTTTACCACCAAGCCGGCAGGCCAGGGAACCGGTCTTGGCCTTTCGATCAGTTATGATATCATTGTCCAGGAACATCAGGGAGAACTCTTGTTTGAAAGCGTTGAAGGCGAGTATACCGAGTTCATTATCCGCCTGCCCCACAGCAACTGACGTCTGCTGATCCGATGAAAATTTGTTTTCAACTTTTGCACGTGCCACTTGCCTCTTTCTCCACTTCGCCTTCGACTCTGCCGCCAAAACAATTCTCGACAGAGGTGATTGGAAAAGGTTTTTTGTAACTTTCACACTTTCGCACTTGGCACTTTCTCCGCCTCGCCTGCGGCTCTGCCTTGCGCTTGGGGTTTGCAAGACTTGCGCTGATCGCGGTGCATCGAGAGTCAGCGTGATACACGATTCCGCAAGCACAAGTCAGGAGCCTCCGGCGGCTGCGCGCGCTTCCTCGTCCGCCAGAACGGCGGACTCGGCGATCGCGCTCCGCTGGATTTTAGGAAGCGTGTCATGCTCTTGCGGCCGATGAAGGCGCGCGGAGCTCGCGCAGGATCCCGGCACCGCTGGTGGTGCATAGAGAAATTTGACTTGCCATCTTACGGGATCAAGCATCAAGGCCCTCAAGCGGGGCCGGAGCGGAAGAAAAACAATGACATCAGAAAACCCGAAACAATCAATGGGAAAGCAATAAATAGATTGCGCAGAGCCCGTGGAGAGTTAAAAGTTAAAAGTTGAAAGATGAAAACCTAATTTTGCAAAGCCCGCGTTTC
>JAFGJN010000017.1 GCA_016929055.1 Candidatus Zhuqueibacterota bacterium | reverse complement strand
TTTTCTCTGGTCGGCTGAAGAGAAACAATGGGTGCATTGGATTGTTTTGGTTCTGTTTCTGATCAATTGGCTTTTTCTGATTTTCACCAGGTAAATTCAGCTCCAAACATGGGTGGTCACAATCGAGAAATGAAGAATAAACATCGCAACAACATTGGTTTTACCGTACAGGCCTATCGGGGATACCGCTCATCGCTGATCCTCGCTGGACTCCAAACGCTGGGGATTCGCTTTTTTGAATTGACCGAAGAGGCTCTGTCTGAACTCGAACAGATAAAAAAACGCAGCAAAAAAATCCAAACAGGATTTCATCTGCCGATCCGCGACGAAAACGGCTGGGATCTGTCACAACCACAATGCAAACGCGAAAGCGAGCGTCTGGTCCAAACTCTCAACCGGCATCGACACGATCTGAATCTGCGCTATGCAGTGGCCCATCCGCCGGATATCGACTGCACGGATCGGGAAAGAGCGCTCCATACCTTGCGTTCGAATCTTGCTCGACTGGAATTGCCGATTTACGTGGAAAATTTACCCGAGCATTCCCCTGAGAGCTATCTCGAGGATCTCGAGCGGCTGCGAAAGGGCCTGCCGGGGCAAACGGTTCATCAGTGTTTCGATGCGGCGCATCACTTTATCAAGGGAAGAGACCCCGTCGAGCAATTTCGACGAAATCGACTCGATATCCGTCTGGTTCACCTCTCCGATTGCTCGCGCGACAAAGACAGTCACTTGCCTTTCGGCGTGCCGGGCGGCGAACTGCCTCTGAACGCCATTCTGGAAACCCTGCGGCAGCACAGCTATGATGGATTCGTAACGCTGGAACTCCTGCCACGCAACAGCGGCGATCTGACAGCCTATGTGAACAGCTACCTCCAGACCGTGCGTTCGATCGATCCACAAGCCTATAGACGGGCGATGCTGCGCATTCATTTGCTCGCTCCTATCCTCAAAGCATTTTTTTCCACAGATCGGTGAATTCGCTTGCATTTAACTGACAGGGCGATTACTTTGCAACAGATTGTTTCCGAAACGGTACCACCGCACACGATGTTTTCGGGGTCGAATAAGGACTGCCGATTTCCCACCCTGCAAATGTACCAGGCCTCAGAGCCTGGAAATTTTAACAGCATCGACAGAGTTCTTTTCGGGGCTATCCGCTCATGCATGAATTCTTCGGAACCCGTCTCCGCTCATTTTTCCCCTTCAGCGGGGGGAATGGGCTCGAAATGGAAAAACCGTCGAGCTCTTGTCGCGATTCAACCCATCCTATCGCATTCCACTGTGCTACAATGGGACAACGAACAAAACCAAAGCCTTTATAATCAGAAAGGACTATCATGTCGACCCATTATCACGATCTGTTTCCCGAGCTGCAGGCCAGGCTCAACGACTTTGTCTGCGAAACGCCTCAGGACACGGAGCAGTTTTTCGGACTGCCCCATCCCTATGTCGCGACCGAAAAAAACGGTGCGCAATTGTATGCCCATACGTTTTTTACCAATCTCGGATTGTTGCGCCTTAAACAGATCGATCTCGCCCGCTTTGGTGTGGAAAATCTTGTTTCTCTGCTGCCAAAGCTAGGCTATGTACCCGCTTCCAACCGAAAAGACATGAGCGACCATTCGCACCTGCCGTTCCTGCCCTGGATGGTGCGGGACATCTATCGCGCCACAGGCGACAAGGAATGGTTACGCAGGGTACTGCCAGAGGTCATTCACGAATATCAATACTGGACCGATGAAAATCATCGCTCGCCGTCTGGTCTCTATCGTTTCGGCACTGGACAGAGTTCCCCGGATCAGGCCATACATCTGGCGATGCACGAATCGCTCTGGGTCGATTCACCTCGCTTTCGTCGATCGAGCGAAATCGATCCGATCGACCTCAACGCCCTGCTCTATCGCAACGCTCTGTTGATCCATGATCTGCAAAAAGAGGCCGATGGTCACGGAGACCCGGTTTGGCTCAATCGAGCGGAAAAATTGAAACAGTCGATCGAAAAATGCTGGAATGAAGAGGAAGGGCTCTATCTCGACCACAATTATGGCGAAAAATCGCACAGCCCGATCAAATCTCTGGCCGGTTTTATGCCGCTCTTTGTGGAAATGATTGACGCCGATCGCGCTGAGCGCCTGGTGCAAAACATTTCGCGTTTTGTCCATCCCGGGGGACTTGCCTGCACCGATCAGGATTATGGTTTTCCCGCTTGCACGTGGAACTATCCGCTAGGCTATGCGCCGCTGGTCTATCTGATCCTCAAGGGGATGATGGACTATGATTTTCTCGAGGATGCGGCGGATATCGGCAACAGCTGGCTGGACATGGTCGCCGAAATCTATAGTAAAACGGGCGAGGTCTGGGAGTGGTACAATGTGACGAATCGCAGCATCGACACGCCGGCGGGAATCAAAAATCAGCCGGTTTGGGGCTGGACGGCCGGTCCGTTTATCGCCATCGCCGATGAATTGGGTCTGGTATAAATTACATTTTTTACCGTTCCGAGGTCAACCCATAATGACCTCGGAACGGCTACAAACACTGCTTTCAATTTTTAAGAGATTCAAGCTCGGTTTGCAACTGCTCGATCAGTTGTTGCTGTTCCTGCATCCCGCGAACCAGAAAAGGAATCAACTCGATATAGTTGATCGCTTTGTATCCATCAGCATCGGTCACGACCAGCTCGGAAATAACCGTTTCTGCATCCTGGGCGATCTGACCGAAATGCTTGCGGTTATCGCCATTCGATTTTTCCTCGTTCCACAGAAAACTCACCATTTCCAGACTCATCAGACCCTCCAGCGAGCTTTGCATGGGCTATATCTCATTTTTCCATCGCCGATCCCAACTGTGTTCGTTGATTCGTGCCCAATCGATCTGGTGCTGGAAAGCGAATCGCTCTCGATAAAAGACCGCCCCAGCCTTTTGCGACTGGTTTTGAAGCCGGCAAGTATTTCTTTTGAGATGAAAAACGCCAGGTCATGGCGAAAGGTGGGAACAAGGGGTGACTCAACTTTTGGCCACCGAATTCATATGCAAATGCCGGAGCCGTCGTGATAAAAGATTCATCACTCAGCCGCACGGCTGTCCAGAGCCGCGCGAATCTGATCGCGCAAAATCGCCGCCCATTCGTAATTTTCGCTGCGGACTGCTTGGAGCAAGTGTTTGCGGAGATCTTTTACTCCTTCCAATGGGTAATGCGCTTGAATTTCTTCATCCCATTGCTTCAAGGTCTTGATCTCGAATCTCCCTTCCAGTTGTTTTGAATCCAGTTGTGGAAATCCCGCTCGGTGGATCTTTTGCAAGGTCTCGGCGATGTAACGCCGGGCCTCGGAAATACGATTTTGCTTGATGGAAAAGAGGACGAGAACCCTGCAATAAGACACCAAAAGCTGTGGACGAATGGCCAGAAAGGTGCGGGCAAATTCGGCATCCGGAGAGCGGCGCACCAGGCATTCGATCGCCTGAAGATTGCGCACCGTGTCGACATGGCTGCTGTAATAATCCTCGATTTTGAGCAGAGCCAACGATCGGGCATTATAAAGAACGATTTCCTGCTGCAGATCGTTTATTTCCTGTTCGGTATAGTCGATCCTTTCATCGGTTCGAGTGCGCTCGGCAAATCGATCGACACAGGACTCAAAGGTATAATCCAGCACATCTACAGGTTTTCCTAATGCATTGAGGCGGATCATACCTCCTGCGATCGAGATTTCCACCTGCGGCTGACAACCCTCCCCTTCCAGACGACGAACCGCCATTTCAGAGAAAAGGTAATCCCAGTAACGAAGAATCGGACAGATATCGATACCCAAAAATTCCACGATCGCCACTCCATGGGTCTGTACTATTTTGATTTTATCTTTGCAAAATGAATGCCAAAAGTCAGGGCAAAATAAAATGACAGCGAGATGCATCCGTCTAAAACAGTTTTGTTATTTAATGAGTTAAGGGAGACTAAACTTTTTATTCCATAAAATTGGAACGGAAATCGTCATTTACCCGGCAGTCTATGGCGATTTCCCCAATGCGCGTTTCATAGTGAAAAGCGGATTTCGTTTCGAATGATCGAAAACAGGGGGCTATGATTGCAGAAATAGCAGGATTGACGGCAAGAGCATATCGACCCTCAGGCAGAGCTCAAGGGCGCCTCTGTCAGCCGGGATAGGAGTGAGAAACCATTCATTGTTCCGGGAGGGGATGAACAACGTTGAGGGCATCGATAAAATCACGCCGGACGATTTCACCCAGATTTTGTGCCTTTTGTAAATAGTTCCAGGCGAGCTCATAGTGCTGTAAAAAATAATGATTGACCGCCAGGGTATAGTAAGCTTTGCCGAAATCGGGCCTGATCGAGAGGACTTTTTCCAGAATTTCAACGGCGCGAGCAAAATTTTGGCGATCGCCGTATACCAGGCCGAGGGCGAACAAAGCGATGCTGTTTTCCGGGTCGATTTCAAGCGCTTTTTGTAGAACCTGCTCGGCTTCATCGTTCAAGTGCTTTTTTGCATAAAGATAACCTTGAGCAGCCCAATATTCTGCGACCTGGGGCTGCAGTTCGACCGCTTCACTGAATGCGTCGGCCGCTTGATCCCAAAGTCCGGCAAACTGCAGTTCCCGACCGCGCAGATAGAGGAATCGGGCGCGATACGGCGAGGCGATCTGATGCCGGCCCTGCCCTTCCAGGAGGTCGACCAGTCGTTCGAGAATCGGCCGTGAATCGGGCAGATGACGCAAAGCGCGTTCAAAATAGGGTTGAGCTTCCTGCCAACGCTCCTGCTCGACCTGCGCGATGGCATAGTTGAGCAGAACGATCGGCTCTTCCGGTGCAAGTCCAAGAGCCTGGGAAAAAGCGGCTTCTGCATCTCGCGCCCGACCCTGGCTATTCCAAACCTGGCCGAGAAGAGCAAAAGCGGCAGCAAAACCAGAGTCGAGCGCGATGGCTTGCTGAGATTCATCCGCTGCCAAATCCCATTGGCTGTCGGCCGCAGCTTCCTGGGCACGATGGTAGTGCATGCGGGCCAGTGCTTGCCGCGCCGCCTGCGGCCTTGCCTGCCGCTGTCGTACAACGGCCAAAGACTGCCAGGTTTCGATCAAAGCCGGATCGATCTCGAGCGCCTGTTCGAGCATTTCGGCAGCCTGCCCCAGTTTGCCGTCCCGCAAATAGGCATTACCGAGGTTCGCATAGATCTTGGCATAGTTGCGCGTCACCTCGCTCGGTGACTGACACCCCCCCAGCAAGTCGGTTATGCCGTCCTCCAGATAGCGTTCGCCGGCAAAATAACGCCTTTCCAGGTATTCGGGAAAGAGCTGCATCGCCTTTTGATAGGCCAATTCCGCCTCGTCCGCACGCTCTGGCAACAAAGCGTTTCCCAAATTATTGAACCCAATGACCAGGGAGGAATCCAGTTCGACCGCTCGTGAAAAAGCGGCAATCGCCGCTTCGCGTTCCTCCAGTCGCAGATAGATATTGCCCTGCTGCACACGGTAAAGCGGCTCATCCGGCCGCAAGAGCAGAGCCGCATCGATATGGCGACGCGCCAATTGCAGAGAATCCAGATGATCATAGGCAATGGAGAGGTTGAAATGAATCGCGGATCGATTGTCTTGCCCGTCCAGAGCCTGGTTCATGGTCTCCGCAGCTTCGGCATAACGCCCCTGATTCATCAAAACCAGACCGGAATTGTTGATCGCTGCGGCGAAGTCCGGTTTGTACCGCAGAGCCAGGGCATAATACTCAAGTGCTTCCTCCAGGTGACACTTGCGCGCATAGGCATTGGCCAGGTTAAAATAGGCGATAACCTGTGAACTGTCCATTTCAACGGCCGACTTGTACTGCCGGATCGCTTCATTTATCAGCCCTTTGCGATAATAGAGAACCCCGAGGTTGATATGATAGGAGGGATTATCCGGCGCGAGTTTGAGCGCGCGCTGATAATATTCGACGGCGGAATCGAACAATTTTTGCTCATCGAAAACAGCAGCACGCACCGCATAGCCGCCGGCAAGGTCGGGCTCCGCCGCAATTGCCGCATCGGCAGCCGATGCGGCATAATTGATATTGCCGATTTGCAAATAGAGATGCGCCATATTGACCAGAACCTGACCGTAATCAGGGCGCAACCGCAGAGCGCTTTGATAAGCCCACAAAGCGGAATCCGCTCGGTTCAGATGAAAATAAGCGACGCCCAGATTGTTGTAATAAGAAGGTTCAGTGGGAACCAACTCGATCGCTCGTCGGTAGTGCTGCGCTGCCTCTTCATGCTGGCCGCTGGACGCAAAAGCGGAGGCTTTTTGGGCGTAATAATGAGCCGAACTGGCCAGCATCGCCTGAATTTGCGTTTCCTCTTTTTGCCGATTGGCTGCACAGGAAATTAACAACAAGCCCAAAAGTGTTCCGGCCAAAAAAACACGCATGGCGGATCTTCCTTTTCTTTGCTTTCAAATACCGGGCTGAATTGACGGGGCGTCCAAAGCGGCCATCGAGTGGCGAACAGTCGTTTACGGCCAAGCCCCGTTCCTTCTCGAACAGTATACACAATTCCACCGTGCAAAGCAAGATCTTGTTGTATTTGCAAGAACCACCGCTGGAAAAAAGAGGGAGAAAAAAACCAGGCCCCTGCTGATATTTAGCAAGGGCCTGGTTAACAAAACAGAAAACTCTGCCGAGATCTATTTGCTGAGCAACAACTTGCGCGTCAGGCTCTGTTCCGGTGTCGTAAGGCGATAGAGATAGACTCCGGAGGGCACAGATACGCCTTGACGGTCGGTTCCGCGCCAAACCCGTTTGTGATAGCCTGGCGATAACTCTTCAGCGCAAAGAATATCGACCAACTGTCCGGAAATATTGAAAATCGCCAGACTGACATGCAGAGTTCGCGGCAATTCAAATGCGATCGTCGTTTCCGGATTGAAGGGATTGGGATAATTTTGCGCCAATCGCAATTCCATTGGCAGCGGCAACTGGGCCGAAACGGCTCCGTGCTCCGTTTGTACACCGTTTGCTCCCAGATCGACCAACTTGTAAAACCAGTTTTCGCCCGCCTGAACCTGGGAATCGACGAAGCGGTATTTACCCTGAGCGTTTGGTGCGATCGGTTCAGCGGTGAGACGCTCGTACGTCCCGTTTTCGCTGCGGCTGCGCAACACCCAAAAACCGAGATTGTGTTCTTCGCGTGTTGTTTCCCAGAGCAACACAACCTGGTTATCGGTGATTTGCGTCTCGAAAAGCGACAATTCAACCAGACTGCCAAGCAACGTCAGGTGCCAGCGTACACTGGTGGTGCTCAGGCCGTCATCGACGTCGATCTCTACGAGAACCTCTTCGCCGAATTGCCCGGAATCGAAATAGATCACCGAGGTGTTCGAGTCGCCGGCATAGACACCATTGGCCCGCCATCGATAAGTCAGTTCATCGCCGTCGAGATCCGAAGCCATGACGCTGAAAAATTTGGTTTCGCCATAGACAAAAGTCAATAGCGTATCGACGGGTTCATAATTGAGAATCACGGGTGCCCGGTTGATCGCCTGAACGGTGACAGTCAAATCAGTGCTGGATGTGGCGCCGTATTCGTCACGCGCAATAAACGTCAGGGTGTGGGTTCCCACCTGGTTGCGCGCCGGTTGCCAGCTGAAACTATAGCTGTAAGTCGAATCGAAATAAGCGCCGGCAGGTAAATTGCGCGCCCCAAAGGTGATGGCATCATCATCGGGGTCAGTTGCGTAAACGGTAAAGGAGAGCAATTGATCGTTCTCGATGGTTGTATCGGCCGGCACGCTGATCACCGGCGCGGCATTGAGGATCGTGGCGGTAAACTCTACCGGTTCACCTCCTGCCAAGAACGGCCGCACCTGAAGGCGCTGGACGCCCGCCATTCCCAATCGCCATTCGGCGGACACCTCACCGTTACCATCCGTTGTCATCGGTTGATCGCTGACAACGGTTCCTCCGCCCTCCACGACCTCGAAAACGACTTTGACGCTGGCCAGAGGCCGATTAAATGCATCCCTTGTGCGCACCTGAAGAGGATTGTTCAGAACGCGATTCGGACGGGCGCTCTGACCATTGCCGTCGACGCGTTCCAAAACGATTTCGTTTTGCGCCTGGATGATACAGGTAAATTCGACGGTTTGAGCCAGACCATTCACCGAAGCGATCACGGTATGCAAGCCTGTCGAGCCGCCCGCTCGTAAAAGAACAGCAGCCTCTCCCGCCAAATTGGTCGTGACCAGAGCATTGGGCAAAAGACTCGCCTGTCCTTGCATCACGGTGTACTGCACCATAATGCCGGGTATGGGACGCGAATCTTTATCATGCACCACAACTTTGAATGAATCGGGGAGGGTTTGATTGACCAAACCGATCTGCTGGTTTCCATGCACTCGGGTAAGCGAGGTTGGTGCCGATGCCAGAGCGATAGCGGATATCGTTCGCGGTTGAGCGGTTACACCCGGAACCCGGGCTTCGAGCACTTGCTCGCCCGGATTGCCAAGAATCCAGTGTACCCAGGCGATACCCTGGCTGTTTGTCACATAGGGACCGGGGTCGACCAACGAGCCGCCGCCGGCAATTACGCCAAAATTGACCGTTACACCGGGAACCGGATTTCCGAATTGATCCTTAACGACCACACCGACGGAATCGGGGAGCAGTTTGCCCATTTCACCGACTTTACCGGAGCCGAATGTGGTGACCTGAGTTGGCGATCCGGGAAGAAAACGAATCCGAACCGTGTCTTCCGGAATCACGTTGCCGTCCACCTGCGACCAGATTTCGACCCATCCGGAGCGGATCGAGGCGACCGAACCGCTAGCATTCCCCTCTGCATCTGTCGGTTGCGCTGGCTGCAGGATGGTCACATTCAGGCCTTTGCTGAAAAGATTGACTGTTTTACCTGGAACAGGGTTGCCGTACGCATCTTTCAGACCAACCCGAACATGGGCGATCTGGCTGCCATCGGCCACTGCCGTGCTGTCCGCAGTCAGGGTGCAGCGTGCCGGTGCGGGCACGCCGATGCCCGCGGTAACGCTAAAAGTCAACGGCGAGTTTTGCAAATCATTGACACCATTGTTGGCGGTCGCCCGAATTCGACTAATGCCGGGTGTGGTACCCATCTTGACCCTCACTGCAGCGATACCCTGGGCATCCGATATCACGTTCCGGGAGGAGAGATCGCCTTCGAGCATAGCGCTTCCTTCATAGACGCGAAAAACAACCGGTTGACCGGCAGCTGGCAAGCCATCGGCATCCAACACGCGCACCTTGATGGTATCCGCCAAAAAAGAACCCACGGTAGCTGCCAGGTTGGCGCTGTTTTGGGTGGCATTGACAATTCGGGTGCCAGTACTCAAACGTGCGGAGGCGAAGAAACGAATCGGCCACTCGGGTTTGCCGAACAAGGGAACATCATCCTCATAGGCGCGCACCTCATAGACATAGATGTTGTCGCCAATATTGCTGCCGATCGATCCGATGACTTGGGCGATTCCATCGGCGTCGGTTTTGACCGTGCGCGAGGTTTGGCCGGAAAAATTCGCCCCAGAAGTGATTGCCAAAAAATGAACGTCGTGATTCTGGACTGGTATTCCGTTCGAATCGGTCACTCGAACTCGAAAGGGTTTGGGCAGCGGACTGTTTATTCGTCCGGTTTGATAATTACCGCTCACATAGAGCAGAGAATCGGGGGTACCAGGTCCGGTGGTGGCCCGGAAAATCAGCGGGCTGTTGGCCAGGGGAGTACCGCTATGACTGCTCTGCACCCGCACTTCATTCAAATAGCCCGCTACGCCCAGAACCAGAGTCGCGCTTGCCTGGCCGTTCAGATCTGTTACTGTGGTATATTGCTGGGTGCCATTGACCCTGCCGTCGCCCTGGGTGACGGTATAAATAACCGAGTGGTTGAGAATGGGATTATCAAAGGTATCGCTGACCGCGACCACCAAAGGTTGAGGCAAGGCCTGCCCGGCATCACCGCGCTGGTTGTCGCCGGAAATCTTTTTCAATTGTTTCGGATCACCAGGCAAGACGATCGTGCTAAAAACGATTGGTGAATCCTCCAATCCATCAGCGCGGGCAAAAACGGTTTCGTTGCCAACCGCCGTTCCCAGGCGATAACGAACCCGTGCGGTGCCGGCAGCATCGGTTCTCACCGTTTTTTGAGAATTGCCGTCAAGGGTTCCCTGGCCCTGATTGACAATAAAAAGCACATTGAATCCGGGAACCGGATTGTTGAAACCGTCGATGACCTGAACGACGAAATCTTTCGCCAGCAAGGAACCCGCTTTCCCGGTCTGACTGTTACCATCGATTTCGCGAATCAGTGTTGGACTCGCCGGTAGAGCCGTAGCTTTAAAAACCGCGGGGGATCCTTGTGCACCGATAACAGTGGCATGAAAAACCTGATTCGTGTCGCCGGCGACAAATCCCAGCATCGCTGTGGCTGATGCCAGACCAGATGCGTTGGTCGAGACCGAGACCTGTTCCTTGCCGGCAAATCGACCGTTGCCCTGTACCACAGAAAAGGTCACCGTTTCGCCTGTCACCGCCGCTCCCTGAAGGTTGCTGACCTTGACGACAAAAGGCTGAGGCAACTGTTGGTTGACAATTCCTTCCTGGTAATTACCCGATTGTAGCACCAGTCGCAGACTTGGCTGTGTCGCCGTTGCCTGAAAAATCACCGGGCTGTTCTGCAAAGGTTGCCCCGAAAACTCGCTGCGCGCTTCCAACTGCTGTGTTCCGGGTGTTGTGCCCAGCTGCCAACGCACCTGGGCCCGGCCGGCGGCATCGCTCATCACCTGGGTCTGGGTTGCCCCGCCTTCCAAATTACCGCCGCCGGTGAGAACCTGAAAAACGACCGTGCGATTCGGAACCGGATTGTCGTATCGATCCCGTACCTGCACAACCAGAGGCGCATCGCAGAACTGCAAAATCGTCGTGCTCTGTTCATCGCCGGAGATTTTGACCAATCGATCAGGATCCCCCAGATCGGTGGAAGCGGTCACGCGCATGGGCGAGTTGATCAGGTTGCCTCCCTGCGCATTCAAGGCTGTTATTTCGACAATCGTATTGCTCTCACCCGGCACGGGGCCAAGTTTGACTGCCGCGCGGGCAAGCCCGTGTTGATCGGTAGTGACCGTCACATCATTCTGCGTCGAACCATTCAAAGTTGCCTGACTTTGCAAAACTCTGAATCGCACAGGATGACCACTGACCGGCTGATTCTCCTGCGTGACAACGCAAACAGTGACCGAATCGGGCAAGAAATCCCCTACCTTGGCCCGCTGCAGATCGCCTTTGACCAAAAGCTGTCGATAGGGAATCCGTACATCGGGCATGACCGAGAGCAATGAATTCGCCTGCACATTGGTATAGATATACTCCTGTCCGGTTGGCATGTGCACTCGAACGTCGGCAGCCGTCTCGGTTCCAAGTCCGAAATGCTGGACCATTGAATTCTGGCTCTGGTATCCCTGCCAGGGTTGAATTTCGCGATAACCGAGCATATCAGCGGTTCCGGCGTTTAACCGTCCGGCTTTGTAAACAGCGATCCTGGCGCCCAGACCATTGATCTGATCGGTGCTGTCATAGACCGCCACACGGAGAAAGCGATTGTCCGCAACATCGGTGTCGGTTTGGTTTTTCAGCAAATAGCTGCGGCCATATTCCTGTTCATCGATTACACCGCCCATAGATGCGACAAAGAGATCCAGTTTGCCATCGGCGTCGAAATCGACCGTAGCACCGCCTCTCCCGTCGGCATAAATTTTATCGGCTCCGCTTCCCGGAACATGGGAAAAAGTCCCGCCGCGGTTGGTGTAAAGACGTGCGGACTCGCTTGGATGGCGAGCCGGGAAATAGAGATCCACCCACCCATCATTGTTCCAGTCGCCGGGTATGGCGCCGTAACTCTCGAAACGAATGTTCATCGTGGCAGTGCGATCTTGAAAGCTGCTGCCATCGACATTTTCAAAAAAGAGAATGGTCGGAACCGGCACCGTGTTGCTGCTTGAGACCGTGATGACAAGATCGAGATCGCCGTCGTTGTCCCAATCTAAAAAGGTCGGGGCCGTGCAGTTATCGGCAATCGCCAAATTATTTTCCATCGCCCGATTGGTGAATCGTCCGGTTCCATCGTTTATCAACAGCACGTTGGGTTCACCGCGTCGAATATAATAGATATCGACAAATCCGTCATTGTTGACATCGCCAGCGGCGGCTCGACCGCCGGATCCGGCTGGTGCATCGGAGAGCGTTCGCGCATCGAAACGGCCGTTGCCGCGATTAATGTAGAGCTGCGGCGCCGTTCCGCTGTAGGCCACAAACAGATCCAAATCGCCGTCATTGTCGACATCGATAGCCAGAGCACCGACCGAATTTCCCGCCGAGGTCGACAATCCACTCGTCTGGGTCTGGTCGACAAAAGTGCCGGTCGGAGAATTGACATAAAACGTGTTCGGGCCGCCCAAATCAGCCAGATAGAGATCCACTCTCCCATCGCCGGTAAAATCAGCCATACAGGCTGCAAAGGTGTTGTCGATATCGGCCACACCCCATGCCGCAGCCACATCCTCGAAGGATCCATCCACTTTGCGGAGAAACAGCCGATTGGCTTTTTGATACATTGGTACAAACAAATCATCCAACCCATCACCATTCACATCAGCCCAGGTGGCGGCCTGGCCGCCGGTGCTGCGGTCGATAAAAGCTCCGGTCGACTGGCTGACGTCGCGGAAATGTTCGTCGGCATCAGGAACCAAAATCCGGAGGTTTTTATAGATCGGCCCGCTCATGGCGTCATAGCCCTCGTCGGAACCGAGCAGGATGTACTGAAAAGCTTCGACCTGGTTGATGTGTAAAGCAGAGTTGGTGAACTCGTGATGGAGCTCAACATTGTCCACGACAAAATAGATATTCTCACTGTCCCATACAAACTTGAAAACATGCTCATCCTGAGGTCGCCAGACCGGAGGCGATAACAAATCGCTGTACTCGAAATAGGTTTTTTCGCTCGAACCGTCAACATAATTGTCATAAAAAGGACAGGAAAAGAAACGAAACGATTGCTGGCCGCTTTGAAGCTGCCCCGTCCGGGTCTTGATAAATGCATAAGAGCCGGGGCTTTTATTTGACTTGTAAAAGGTGCCACCGCGACGGGACCAGAGCGAAAATGGCACCCAGTCATCCGTGACATCCGGCATCAGACCTTTGATCGTCACCTCGACCGTGCCCTCGTGCGGAAGGGCATCCTTGAGCTCGAAAAACAATTTCGAGTAACCGCTCGTCGCCTGCCAGCCTTCGGCCGTAAAAGTTCCGCGGTGTTCTGTACGGATCAAGCCGTAATCCTTTTCACCCGCGCTGAGCAATGCATCGCGGAACAACTCTCTGGTGTGCTGCGGCGCAGCCGAGAACACCGTCGACGCCGTTATCAGTCCAAGTAAGATCAAACAGGTCAGTTTGGACATGATATCTCCTCATCCCTTTTATGTTTTTCTACCCGCGTCGAATCGGACCGACGCCTTGTGTTTTTTCAAAAAGCGATTGCTCATTTGATCAAAAGCAGTTTTATCACATCCCGAAACGACTGGCCGTGCAACACGGCATGATAGATGCCGGACGGAACCGTTTGACCATCATGGTCGCGACCGTCCCAAACCACACTGTGATAACCGGCACTAACGTCACCCTGCACCAGGGTTCGAACCCGTCGCCCGGACAGATTATAGATCGCAATATCCACTTTCTGCGCTGATGTGATTTGATAGCGCAGCGTTGTCTCGGGGTTGAATGGATTCGGATAGTTTTGCAGCAGCTGGTTGTCCTGCGGCAGAGCCAATACGAGAGAAATTGGATCAAAGCTCTGGATTTCGCCCGACCGCGACAGCGCTTCGAGCCGATAGCAGAACCGATCAGCGGTGCGGGCTGATGTATCGAGAAATTCATATTCGCCGAGTGGATTCGTCAGCAACCAACCTGAATGGAGAGCGACAAACGGACCGGCAAAAGTAAGGGCACGTGAGAGTCGATAGCCAGCAGTGTCGTTTTCGATCGCACTGCGCCAGACGATCCGAACGTCTTCTCCCTCCTGATGAGCCTCAAAAGTCGATAGTTCAACCCGAGTGGCGAAATAAACCGTCCAGGTCAGAACTTGTGAATGCACACCGTCGCTGACAGCGACCGCCACAGTCAGTGGGAATGTAAGCGTGGGATTGGTGGTGATCACCAATTCATCGCTTCCGCTCAACACCGGCATATCGTTTAAGATCCAGCGATAATCCAGAGGATCGCCATCGGCATCCTGAGCAGTGACCGAAAAAACCAGACGCTGGCCGAAACCGTAACTCAGCTCGGTTTGTTTGGGACTGTACTGCACGATTTCCGGCGCATGGTTGTGTGCGATCACACGAATCCAGACCTCGACCCGTGTCACACCACCGTTTGGATCAGCGGCAATAAAAGTCATACGATGATCGCCGATCTGATCCAGGGTCGGAGACCAGCGGAATTGGAGGGTATGGACAGCGTCGAACTGGGCGCCGACCGGCAAATTCTCTGTATTGACGCTTACCGGTTTGTTTTCCGGATCGCTGACCACGAGCTGAAAAATCAGCTGCTGTCCGACCTGTACCGTCGTATCTGTCAGTGCCTGTACCACCGGGGGTAGATTACCAGCCAGTTGGGCACCGATCTGCACCGATTTGCCGGGTAGATATTCGCTGGATGCGTGCAAAACTTGTGGTCCCGCGTTGCCGAGCCGCCATCGAGCCGATGCGATGCCGCGGGAATCGGTGAGGGTTACCGAGGGCGTCAACAAGCTGCCCCCGCCTGAACT
>JAFGJN010000189.1 GCA_016929055.1 Candidatus Zhuqueibacterota bacterium | reverse complement strand
GTAATTGCCAAAGCGGCCCCCGCTTTGTGGACTGGTTCGGTGCATTCCGGACACCTGCCGACGCCCGGCCTGACGATGGAAGCGTTTCCAATTGTGTCGCAAAAAAAGTGAAAGGGCTCGGAAGCGCTTCCACAAACAATTATACGAACTTGTCCGATAAATGTCAAGTATTTTTCTGATTTTTCTTGCCCCCCCGCGCCCCTAATTTCGACCCGTCATCTCGATGCCCCAACGTTCCAGCGTCGTCCCCATCATCCGTTGCAAATGACTCAGCGCTTTGAGATAATTGGCAATCGCCTTGAGCTCTTCATTCTGAGCGTTGATCAAGTCCCGCTGATAACTGATCACCTGAAAATTCGTCGACCGACCCACCCGCATCTTTTCCTCTTCCAGCTCCAATTTGCGCTCGCTCAACTCCTTGGCCCGACGAGCCAAAGCGACCTGCCGCAAGGTGAAATAAACCTGCCGCACCGCATTTTCCACCTGAATACGGATATTGTCGCGCAACTCTTGTACCGTGTGCTGTTGTCTCTCATACGCCAATTTTTTCAGCAAATAGCCGTTCTGCAAAACCGCCTTATTGAACGGCACCGCAAACGATACCCCTACATTCCAGGCAATCCCCTTGAATCCGAATGCCTCCTGCGCCGCTTGTGTCAATCCGGACGGCGTATTGGCATCGCTGGCAATTCTGGCGCTGGAATTCAGTTGATAGCGCGTATTGTTGCGGGCGACCACCATATCCATACGGCTGATATCCAAATAGAGAGTGGAGATCAGCCAATCCGGACGGTCGCGGTAGGCACGCGCCAAACACGAGGCGACATCGAGATCCACCGGTGTGAACTCCATCTGCGTTGTCGGCTCGATCCAAATCGGGTCCGGCAGATCCAGTTCTGCCTGCAGAGCGATCTGCCTGGAGATGATGCTGTTCTCGGCTGCCGCCACAGCGATCTCTCGAGTGGCGATATCCGACTCGGCCTGGACGATCTCTTGCGAAGCCATTCTCCCGGACTCGATCAGGCTGGCATTGACCGCCAGCAGCTCACGCGCCCGACGAAGCGCCTCTTTTTGTATCTTTTCATCCTCCAACACCAGGATCAGATCCCAATACTGGCTCTCGATCGAGGTGATAAGATCGATCATGCTCTGCTTTACATTCAGCAGAGAAATGTGCGCATTGCCCTTGGCCCGTTCGATCGGCCAGGTGTTGATCGCCACTCCAAAACCGCGCATCAAGGGATGTTCGATCGAAAGACCAAAATTGGTGTTATAATTGGTCACGTCGGGGGAAATCGAAGTCTCGCTTGTTGATGATTGCAGACTCAGGCTCACAGAACCGCCGGTTTCCAATGCCCGGGACATGCCCAGGGTGGAACTCAAACTTTGTTTTTTGATCACATATCCGAGATCGTCGTTGCGGCTCTCGTTGCGCGCTGCCCTGACAAAGGCATTGGGCAAAAAACTGTATTCCGCTTGCTCGAGGTTGATCTGCGCCGCCTCTTCAAGCGTGCGGTAGATTTTCAGAGACCGGTTATTTTCCACCGCCAGGGTCAGGACTTTTTCGATCGAAAACGCCGACACCTGCATTTCCGCTTTGTAGCGCTCGATGCCGAAATCCGCAGCGGCTGTGGATTCGTCATCCGTGGCCAGCATCCCGGGGATGACCTCAACTGTCGTTTCGGTTGCGGATTGACTGAGGAGCGATCCAGGGACTCCACACAGGATCAAAACCCAAAATGCACGAACAAAGTGTCTCATTTCGTGCCTCCCATGCTCGATGAGAGGGCCCGGGAGTATCCAAAAATTCTTTGAAAGGGATACCAAAAACAGACAAAAGCCGTTGCTGGTCCGAGGACAATGACAATCGCCATCCCTCTCCAGGAAAACGCAAAGGGCCATCCTGTCATTCGGCTGATAATCGCAGTGAAGGTCAAACTCGACAGCAAACCGCCGAGAATGCCCGCCAAAATCAACAGGACTGTCTCGAGCCCGAATTGCAAAAAGGCATTTCGCCGGTACTGCTCCGGTGTCGAAACCACTTGAATAAAACCCCAGCGATCAAGCATCGTTGCCGTCATCAGACGCAAAAACGTCCATGCAGCAGCCAGCAAAAAAGTTGCCCCCAATGTTCCGAGAAAAATCGACAATCCGTTGATACGGTAAAAGATCCGGCGGAGATAGAGCTGCTGATTGCTGATCTCATAACCGCGGATATCCCCGACCAACCGCTGCAACACTTTTTCCAGCGCCGGTTTAATCCGTTGCGATTCTATTGCAGCCGAGGGACGCAGAGTCACTTTGCGGATTTCTGGATGCAGAAGAAATTGCTGCAGATAGGCCACATGCACGAACAAGCCGGCATTGATATCGAATTCGCCTGCCATTCCGGTTGTGGGGTGGAGAATGCCGGCAATTTCATAGACCTGATTGCCCGCATACAGACAATCCCCTACACTGGGTCTGTGTAACAGCTGGTGCAACTGGGCGCCGAGCACACAGGTGCGACAATTTTTGTCCAGATCGTTGATAAAACGCCCTTCCCGCAACTGCAGTCCATGAACCCGGCGATAGCCGGGCAGCACACCGATGACAGAAATCTCGATCTCCTGTCCCTGATGGCGCAAAAGCTGTTGATCGCGAAGCTCAGGAGAAAGATCGGTGATAAAATCAGATTGCTGCAGAACATGCAATATTTCCAGATCCAGGGGGCGGGTCTGGGCAGGAGCGGGCACACCAGCAGCTTCCTCCTTGATGATGGAAAAAAGATTCCGGCCCCGAGTCGGAAATCGCCGCGCGGTTTCGGTACGAAAAGCCTCGATCATAAAGAAAAGGCAATAGAGCGCCGAAAATCCGAGCCAAAAACCGAGCAACAGAAGCCACAGTTGGCGTCCAAAGAGCCGAAAATGGCTCAGAGCGAGTCGCAAACGCGCCAAAATTTTTTGTCGATTGACCATCGTTTCGATACTTCCGTTTAATACCGGCCTATTCATCATGAGCCTGAACTACCACCTTTTCTCCCGCCTCCAACCCCGATTCAATGATGACACGAAAACGATCGCTGTAGCCGGGGATAATCGGCCGCGGTTCGATGCTGCCATCGGGCTGGTAAAGATAAACGATGTATTCGTTGTCCGTGTGTTCTACGGCTTCGACAGGAACGGTCAGGGCATCGAGGAAACGTCGTACTACAACGGTGGCACGAGCCGACAATCCAAAACGAATTTCGCGGCGCAGTGAATCAGGCACGCCGGGGAGGATCAGGCGTACGGGAAATGCTTTGTACCTGCCGTCCATTGTCGCCTCGGTGCCGACCCAATCGACACGGCCGGGCAGGCGAACACCAGGAGCGGCGGGAAGGGCAATCTCAGCTTCCTGTCCGGCTTTGAGATGGCGCACGGTCAATTCACCGACAAAAGAATTGATGATATAGGATTCCGTCGCACCGATCGTTGCCACCAGGTCGCCGTCGTTGACCAAATCGCCAATATTTTTAAAATTTTCCAGACTGCCGTCTTCCCGTTCGGGACGCAACACGATTCCCGCCACCGGTGCACGAATCAGAGTGGCTTCATAGCGGGCTTCCACCTCTTCCAGCTCTTCCCTGGCATTAGAGAGACGCAGCTGCAGGATCTGCAGTTTGTCAGCGCTGCCGCGATCGAGAACAGCATCCAGGGATTGCCGGGCGTTCTCAAAATTGTATTCGGTTTCCTTGTATTTGGTCTCCGCCTCTTCGTATTCCACCCGGGGAATGATGCCCTTTTCAAACAGTTTTTTGGTTTCTGCCAATTTTTTTTGTTCATTGCGCAAAGCGATTTTGGACAATTCGAATTTACGCCTGGCCTGCATCACTTCCAGACTTTCTTCCCAATTGGCCAGCATATTGTATTGTTCCAACAATTCCATATATTTTACCCGTGCGGCACGCACATTCTTGGCTAATTCTTTGGTGTCCATCTGGTAGAGAATGTGTCCCTGAGGCACATGATCGCCTTCCTCAAAACCGCGCCGCACCACCGTACCGGACGTCTGTGCCGCTAGAGTTAATTTGTGGTGCGGCTCGATGAGGCCGGCAAAAACGACATCCATTTCCACCGTATCGACAACCGCCGTCACAACCCGCCGCTCCATCTGCTCCGACTCTCTGGCAATAAAAGTATCCGGTATAACCGTTATAGCATTTTTGGCATAGAAAACCACCAGAAAGACGATAAAAAAGATCAGTCCCGCCAAAACCAGTTTGAGCGTATCGTGGCGCTGCAAAATCGTCAACAATTGTCGGTTGCGTTGTTCCAGAACGTTAAAACTGACATCGAGACTCTCCCGCGCCCTTTCACCCGCAACACCTGTCTTCTCGCTCGATCCAAGCGATACGACTTTGAAATAAACCACCAGACTCTCGCGGTCGAGCAATTTGCCGATGTCGTCCTGGCGCGAGAAAACCGAGGTCGAAACCTGCAGGCGATGCATCAGGCCGGCGGGCGTCTGGTATTCGATCTCGCGGCGGCGGTATTCTTTGGCCCGTTTCAGGCCATCATTGAGAAGCTGACTCAAGCCCTGATTTTGTGTTTCATGAAAAAAAACCCAGGAATAGGACTGACCGACGAGCTCGGATTCGACAAAACCGAGCAGAGCGATGGCTTTGGGATTGGCCGACAAGATGACGCCGTTGCTATCGAGAACGATTATACCGTCCTCGGAATGTTCAAACAATTCATCGGCCATTCCACCGGTCTTTTGGGTCATGGTTTGATCCTTTTAAGAAGAAAAATAGTATCATTCACTGATGTCCGGCAATCGGACACGGAGCAATTTAACTTTATAATAAACAACAATGATTTCTTAACATTTGATTCGGGTCGATCCTGTTTTTCGACCAATACAATGAATTGATTTTAATAGAATTGTAGCGAGGTGTTCGGTCGTTCGGCCGGACACTAATGAATATCATTGGGAAAGCGCTGGTGCACCATCATAGAGAATCGGCAACGAGCACATGTTAAGCTGAGCTTAAACGTGTTGCTTAAATCCGAAAATGGAATGTCATTCCGATTCTGCGCATCCGCCATCGAGCCAAAGGTCGATTGCGGCTCTTGTGGGTAATGGTCTAAAAAAGGAGGATTCAGCGAATCACAGAGCCTATGTGTTCATCGATCTCGGCAAAAAGTGTCTCCGTCGCCAGGCTCAGTGCCGCCAGAATCCCGGAGACGCTGGATTGGTGGATGGGTTTCTGCTGCACAAACCGGCGCTGCAGGAGCGGCAGACCGTCAGGATCGAACAACTCGACCCAAAGCGCGACCCGTGCCAGGTGATCGCTCCCGATCTGGATCTCGTCGAATTCCTGAATCGTGGCACTCAGGCGATAATGGGGCCCTTCGGGCAAAACGGTCGAAACCTGAGAAAAAGCTCCGACGGATCTAAAATAATCCACCGCGGAATCGTATAAAAGCTCTGCCGGAGCAGCGATCCAGCGCCGATACGCATCGAATTGAACCTCATAAGAGGAAACGCGGTAGACAAAACGATTCTGCTGGTAGGGTGAGACCGCGCTGAATGGTTTGATATAAAGAGGAAGCATCCTCGACGGCTCGGCGGAATCCGGGAACGAGAGCGCAAGCTGGTAGTATCGAGTTTGGGGCGCATGTGCACATGCCAAGACGAGCAAAGAGATCACGCCGATGAATCGGTATATTTTCATAAGGTCATCCAATCTATAAACAGTGGTTCAGCGGATCGGCGGAAAACCACCGATTCCCTGCAGAGCCCCAATCGCCTTATCAGTCAGGCAATTGGCGCTTCGGCGGATAATTTTTGCGCACCAGGCTCCAGGGTTCTTCCTTGAGGCGCAGACTGAAATCGTTGAGATTTTCGCTCATCCGGCGCATGTTTTCGCTCATTCGGCGCAGATCTCCCTGGTTTTGCTCGACCGTGTGGTGCAGCGTTTGGGTTAGGAGATTGATCCGTTCGACGGCCTGAACGGATTCAGCCAACATCTGATCCATATGGGTGAGTCCGTTGTGCAGAGTCGAGTCGTTTTGCGCGAGGATGCGATTGGTGAGCGACAGCGTCTCTTCGAGCTGTGCGGTTGCCCGGCCGAGATTCTGCATCAGAACTTTGGACTGATTGGCATTTCCCTCAGCGATGTCGTTCAGCGCCCGCAACAGGGATGCCAGGTTTTCGCGATTTTCTTGATCGAGAAGCTGGTTCAGGCGCGAAAGCAGTTCCTTAATCTCCGAGAGGGCTTCTCCGCTGGGTTCAGCCAACTGAGCGATGCCGGAGACCCATTTTGTCTGAATCAACGATCCCGGCGGCAGCAGTTCTTCCTCGGGGGTTCCGGGGGAGATCTCGACGTAATAGGCACCCATAATGCCGATGGTGCTGAGCTTTGCCAGGCTGTTGGTGCGGATCGGCGTATTTTCCTGCACTTCGAGCACCAGTTCGATGCGCGAATCGCCTTCCTGCGGAATGCGCAACTCCTTGACGCGACCGACTTCCAAACCAGCGAACCGGACCAGCGAACCTTTTTCAACCCCACCCACATATTCAAAACGGGCGCGATAAAGCTCTTTGCCGCCCCAGGAACCGACACCGCTGATCACGAGCACAAAAACCAGAAACAGCAGCAAGCTGACCATGATAAAGATGCCGGCTTTGATTTCGCTCGATCGATACTCCATAATTCTCCACCATTTTGCGCCTGATGACGGGCGACGCTATTCTCAAGGCTTTCTAGTCATTTTCCAACAACGAATTGACATACATTTCTGGATCGATCTGGTCTTCATCCGGTCTGCGTTCGAGAAACTGCCGCACTCGAGGATCGGTGCTGGCGGTGAATTCCTGCCGGGTTCCGATAAAACGAACCAGCCCCCCATCGAGTAGAGCGATGCGGTCGGCAATGAGAAACACGGAAGCCAACTCGTGGGTCACCACAACGATGCACATTTTAAAGGCCGCCTTTAGCCTGAGGATGAGATGATCGATACCAACAGCGACGATCGGATCGAGGCCGGCGGACGGCTCATCGCAAAACAGAATATCCGGGTCCATGGCCAGAGCGCGTGCCAGGGAAGCGCGTTTGCGCATGCCACCAGAGAGCTGAGCGGGCATATAATCGGCAAATCCGGACAGCCCGACCAGTTCGAGTTTAAGACGCGTCATGATCTGAATCGTCGCCGGATCCAAAGGCGTATGTTCGCGCAACGGCAGCGCTACGTTTTCGCCTACCGACATGGAATTGAACATAGCACCGTTCTGAAACAGCATGCCCATTTTTTTCAGAATAGCTGCCCGCTCGTGTTCGTCGGCATTGACCACATCCATGCCCTTGATGGTGATCGAACCCCCGGTGGGTTTTTCCAGTCCCACCAGATGGCGCAGCAGCGTACT
Organism: Candidatus Zhuqueibacterota bacterium; assembly: GCA_016929055.1. GTDB lineage: Bacteria > Zhuqueibacterota > Zhuqueibacteria > Residuimicrobiales > Oceaniaggregativiventaceae > Sulfursilanivivens. The sequence goes on along the minus strand of JAFGJN010000189.1, from coordinate 5,678 downwards.
TTTTCCGCATCCGGAACGGCCGAGAATGACAAACGTTTCGTCCGGATAGATATCCAGATCAATGCCGCGCAAGATCTGGTGCCGACCATAGCTGGTGGTCAGGCGGCGTATCTGGATAATCGGTTTTTTTTCTACCACGGGTTTATCCGGCGTTAAAACGTTGAGAAAAAAATGGCGGTAAACAGGACATCGGCAAGAATGATCAGAAAAATCGACGTTACCACTGAACGGGTGGTCGATTTGCCGACACCCTCGGCACCGCCTTTGACGTCCAATCCCTGATAGGCACCGATGAGGGCGATAATCAATGCAAAAATCACGCTCTTGCTCAGTCCGGTCATAATATCCTTGAAGAGAATCGCCTCGGCTGTGTGCTTGACATAAGCCGAGAGGGGGATGCCCAACTGTGTCACACCCAACAAAAGTCCACCGAGAATGCCGAGAAAATTGGCCACGATGGTCAAGCAGGGCAGCATGATCAGCATGGCCAGAGTGCGTGGCACCACCAAAAAAGCGATCGGATTGATAGCCATGGTCTGCAGGGCGTCGATTTCCTCAGAAACTTTCATGGTTCCGAGTTCAGCTGCGATAGCCGAGCCGCTGCGACCTGTAATGATGATCGCTGTGATCAGGGGTCCCAGTTCGCGTGTCAGTGATACCCCGACCAGATCGGCCACATAGACGACGGCGCCAAAGCGGTCCAGCTGATAAGCGGACTGCATGGCAATGATCAATCCGACCAGAAAGGCGATTAGACTGACGATAGGCAGAGAATTGACGCCAATTCGAACCATTTGCACAAAGGTATCGCCCCAGCGTACGCGCTCGTAGCGGATGGCACCGATCGTTGTCCAATAGAGTGTGCGGCGCGCGAGACCGGCCAGCCGGGCGACCTGCGCAAAAAATTGACCGGCGGCCCGACCGAAAGCCCCGGCTGTCTCTCTCAGTGCCCTCATTTCGAAACGCTCTCCACCGCGGCTGCTACGGTTGCATGAATCTCAAAAACATTGACCAGGCGAGTCAGTTCAAAAACCTGTTTCACCTCTTCCGATATTCCGCTCAACATGAATCGACCTTTGTAGCGCTGACATTGCTTCAATCCCTCGATCAGCGTTGCGAGCCCGGAACTGTCCAGGTAACGAACCTCGGCTAAATCGACAAGGATCGGCGTTGTCCTTTTTTCAGTCAATGCCACCAGGATCTTGCGCAACTGCGGTGAAGAGTAGAGATCGACTTCACCCGCGACCTGCACGGCTGTGACCGGATCGATATACACGGTTTTAATCTCAAGATTCAACGCCTGACCCCTTTGGCAACGCTTTTTCCATAACCATGCGGTTGCCGCTTTGTTCAAGGTTGCTGTACCGCACCTTATCCATCACACTGGTAATCAAATGAACGCCGAGACCGCCGGGACGAAGCTCGTGCAACGGTCTGGGTTTGATTTTGCTGATATCCACATGTTCGCCAAAATCAGTCAATTCCACCTGCAGTTTATGAGTTTTTATGCGAAAAGTGATGAGAATTGTCTGGTCCTCTCGGCCGCAATAGGCGTGACGAATAACATTGGAGCATGCCTCATCGACCGCCAGCACAATTTTGCTCGCTTCGAGTCTGGAAAACCCGGCGATTTCACAGATTTGTTCAGCAGTCGCCCTAACCACGCGTAAGAGACGCGGGTCGCTGCTGATCTGCAATTCAAATACCTGGGCCATGTAACGAGCTTTTCCTCCCCTGCACTCGAATTCGTCGTCCCTGCTTGTCGTCCGTGAGCAATTGGTTCAATGCTCCGATGCACTAGTGAGCATCAAACCAGTTTTTTCCTTCACCCATGTCCACTTTGATCGGCACGGTAAGTTCGATGGCGTTTTCCATTTCCCGACATACCAGCTCGCGCATGGCGCCGACTTCCGGTTGACAAACATCAAAAACCAGTTCATCATGAACCTGCAGGATCATGCAGGAGTGCATCTTTTCCTGATGCATGCGTCTGTGAATGCGGATCATCGCCAGTTTGATCAGATCCGCGGCGCTGCCCTGGATCGGTGTGTTAATTGCGGTTCGCTCGGCGAATTCGCGCATTCGCCGATTCTCACTGAGAATTTCCGGGATATAGCGCCGACGATCCAGCAGAGTCGTCACATAGCCCCGTTCCCGTGTTTTCTCGACGATCTCGATCATATATTTTTGAACACCCGGATAACTGGCGAAATAACTTTTGATAAACTCGTCCGCCTCTTCCGGCGGGATGCCGAGACGCTGTGCCAATCCATATGCGCCCATGCCGTACATAATGCCAAAATTGACCTCTTTGGCCTTGCGCCTCTGGTTGCCCGTCACCTGATCCGGCTCCACACCAAAGACCAGAGCGGCGGTGCGGGTATGCACATCCTCCTGGTCGGCAAAAGAGGCGCACAGAGTTTTGTCCTGTGACAGATGCGCCATAATGCGCAACTCGATCTGCGAATAATCGGCGTCGAGAAGGATGTTTTCGGCGCTACGCGGGATAAACGCACGTCGGATATGCCGTCCGATATCGGTGCGGATCGGTATGTTTTGCAGATTCGGATCGCTCGATGAAAGACGTCCAGTTGCTGCTACGGTCTGATTGAACGACGTGTGAACCCGCCCGCTTTCTTTATTGACCAAACTCGGCAGAGCATCCACATAGGTCGACTTGAGTTTGGCCAGTTGTCGGTACTGCAGGATTTGCCGAGGCAGTTCGTGGCGCTCGGCAAGTGTTTCCAGAACTGTGACGTCGGTGGAATAGCCGGTTTTAGTTTTACGAACAGACGGAAGTGAGAGTTTGTCGAAAAGAATGGCGCCGAGTTGCTTTGGCGACTGGATGTTAAAGGGTTCACCGGCTGATTCATAAATCTCCGACTCGAGCTTGTGCAGAGCCTCGTCGAGCTCGACGGACATTCGGTGCAGAAACGGAATATCGAGAGCGACGCCGTTTTGCTCCATCCGCAGTAAAACACCGACCAGCGGCATTTCGACCCGGACAAAAAGATCCGTCAACCCGAGGTCGTCCAGCTTTTTTTTCAGAATACGCGATAGGCGCCAGGTCATGTCCGCATCTTCGCAGGCATAATCGCTTACCCGTTCGATGGGCACCTGCTCCATGGTCTTTTGGTTCTTGCCGCTGCCGATCAGATCGGCAGTGGCGATCTTTTTAATCCCCAACTCGCTCAGAGTGATGGCATCGAGATTGTGCTGCCGTGCGGATGGGTCGACCAGATAGCTGGCCACCATGGTGTCAAAAACCAAGCCCCTGACATCGACGCCATGCCGGCTTAAAACAAGTAGATCGTACTTGCCATTGTGGGCGATCTTGCCGATCTTTTCATCCGTCAAAGCCGGTCGCAGCAGCTCCAGTACCTTTTGCCGATCCAGTGGCTGCAAACCGGTCGTCAGATCGCCGGGCCCGGCTACCGGGATATAAAAAGCGTGTCCCGCTTTCCAGGAAAACGACAAGCCGACAAGTTTGGCGCTCAGGGGAACGATGCTGGTGGTCTCGGTGTCAAAAGCGAACTCGCCCGCTTTAAGCAAATCCGCGCACAAGCGCTTTACCTGATCCAGCGTCTGGAGACAGAGATAATCCCGGCCCGATTCCTCGCGGCGCTCGGAAAAACGATCGACGAGCGACTGAATTTCCAATTGCTGAAAAAAGTTCCGTGCTGTATCCACATCCGGTTCGCCGACATGAAGGTCGTCAGGTCCCAGGGACAAGTCGAGATCGCACTTGATTCGAGCCAGTTCTCGAGAGAACAGAGCGGTCTCCCATTGCCCCTCGAGGCTGGTTCGCAACCGCTTGTTGGCAATTTCGTCGAGATGAGCAAACACCTGCTCCAGCGCGCCGTACTGCTGAAGCAGCTTCTGAGCTCCTTTTGGGCCCACACCGGCAACCCCCGGTATGTTGTCCGATGAATCGCCCATCAATGCCAGGTAATCCACGATCTGTTCCGGCAGAAGCCCCAACTTGGTCTGAACGCCTTTTTCATCCAGCCACTCGGGCTCCTCACCCGAACGCCTGGGATTCAACACTTGAGTAGAGGATGTGATCAATTGCATCAAATCTTTATCGCCCGAGACCAGTACGGTTTGCAAGCCACGTTTTTCCGCTTGTTTGGCCAGCGTTCCCATGATGTCGTCGGCTTCATAGCCGGGAAGACGCAACAGCGGAATATTGAGAACGCGACACATCTCATGAATGCGCGGCAATTGTTCGACCATATCTGCAGGCATCTTGGCTCGCTGCGCTTTATAGTCCGGATAGATCTTGTGGCGAAAGGTCGGTTCCGGCGTATCGAAAACCACAGCCAGATAATCCGGTTTTTCGTCATCGACAATCTTAAGCAAAGTTTTGGTGAAACCGAAAACGGCTGAAACATTCTCCCCACGGGAATTGATAAGCGGATTCCGCACAAAGGCGAAATAAGCGCGGTAAGCCAGAGCCGAGCCGTCGATCAAAAACAAGCGTTCTTTTTCCGCCATCTCTCTTCCGTTTTTGGCTCCATCCGGCCGATCTGTTCATTGTGTGCGATCGACTCGAATTCATTCATTTAATTTACCATCCAGGGTATCACATTCGAGAACTCTGGTAATTATTGGCATCCCGCCTGATGACGGAAGACCAGTGAATAGAAATTTATTTTAGTCACAGGTGTCCCATTGAGGGGGGGACACCGCATACTAATTGATTTAAAAACAGCGATGGTTTACATCGGCAACAAATTAGTTTTCTAATTTAATCACTGGTGTCCCAAACGGGGACACCACACAACCTATCTGATGTAAAAACAATAGAGGTTTTCATGAATTACAGATCAGGTTCGCTATTTTGCCATTTGACCTAACCTTCTATTTATCAGTTGACTAATCATACTACTAAAACCTGTTTTGTACAGGTGTGTAATTTAATATAAAATATGATTTTTTGCAATGGTTAAATCCCTCATAAATGCCCCCCGGATTCTGTGTCACCAGAATCCAATAAAATTTATCTTTATAATTCTTGCCATTCATGTCCGGTCGAACGACCGGGCACACCGCTATAATTCTATTAAAATCCTTTTATTATGTTTGTCGAAAAAATGAATCTACCTGAATCAAATGTTGCGAAATCATTGTTGTTTATTATATAGTTAAATTGGCTGGTGCCATGTAACCGGACACCAGTGATTTCTTGCCCAAAACAACTTTTTGGCGGTTCGAATAACTTAAAATATCAGACTTGTCACAATCAAAAATGGCGTTCAACCTGATTCTTTATTCTGTAAATTTGACACTGTTTTTACACCAATTAGAGTATATGGTGTCCCCAAATGGGATACCAACGTAATTTTATTTGCAGCAGTCACCATTTCCATCCGTTTGCTGTAACGATCCTAATCTATTTATTGGGGATTCGGTGTTTCGCCCAGAATCCGGGTGCCCGCCTGAAGGCGTTACAAAAAACCGGTCTGTAGAAACTTTTGGGGACAACCTCTTGCTTGAAAAATGCTTTTGGATTTTTGCCAATTTTTTATATGTTTAAACATTACTGCTGGTCGAACGACCGGACACCCCGCTATAATTTTATTGTAATCCACTGGTGTCCCAAACGGGGACACCACACACCCTAATTGATGTAAAAACAACAAAGATTTTTCTTCACAACAGATCAGGTTTGCAAT
>JAFGJN010000188.1 GCA_016929055.1 Candidatus Zhuqueibacterota bacterium | reverse complement strand
GGCTCGATCAAAATGCGGTCAAAGTATTGCCTGCATCACTTATCGGTAAAGCAATCCATTATACGCTCGGGATGTGGAAAAGACTGGAACGTTATGCCACAGACGGGCGTTTTGAAATCGATAACAATCGGATAGAAAATGCCATTCGGCCGATCGCCCTGGGCCGGAAGAACTATCTCTTTTCCGGATCACATGACGCAGCACGACATGCGGCGTTGATCTATTCTTTGATGGCTACTGCTGCCTATCATGAGGTGGAGCCATCTGAATATCTCGAGCATGTGATCAATACCATCTCCGATCATCCCTGGAAACGCCTCTCCGAACTCTTGCACCAAAACTGGAAAAAATGAACACAATCGGCCTGCATCGGCTTGTCAAGATGGGGTTGGCCGAATGCTTACAGTCGTATAAAACACAGTATGGGAAAATGTTCAATAAAAATGCAAGACAAATTTCAGAAAATTTTGCGAATTGAACTCACTGGTGTCCGGTCGTTCGACCGGACACCAGTGATCTTTTTGTCCTGTGGAATGGATTCTCAGATTTGGTTTTTTGAACCGAATTTGGGTTAGCTGATTCTCTCTGCCTAAGAGCGGCTATTGCTGATGGTCCGGACTGGAAAAAAACTCGCTTTGTACGGCCTGTTTCTCTCGATTATCTTTTCACCTGCCCTTTCGTCGGCTCAATCCAGTTATTTTTATCGAGGATTGCCCTATGGATCAGAGACTTGTATCCACCCGATCGCTCTGATCCTTCACGGTGGGTTTGGAATCATGCAGGTGGAAAACCGCAGCAACGATCCCTTTGCGGTGGATTATCGGACCGGTGTAAAAAACGTCTGGCAAAACCTGAGCACGCCCCTTCAGGCGATCCGAACCTATGGCGGCAAGACGTTCGTGCAGAATGAAATCGTACCGTTCACTTTGAACCAGGAGGATGCGAATTACTGGCCCAACTATACTCAGCATCTGATCGGCGGCGGTATGAGTTATCGTCTTATGGCCGAATGGTACGAACATCATCGCTATCCCAAGCCCCGGCTCTGGGCTCTGGCCACCACAGCGATTTATCATGGGTTAAATGAAGTGGTGGAAAACGATGGATATCGCGGAGTCAATGTCGACCCCATCGCCGACATGTGTATTTTCAATCCTCTGAGTATTCTGCTTTTTCAATCCGATCGCGTCTGTCGATTTTTTTCGCAAACCCTGAACTTTGCCGATTGGTCCTACCAGCTTGGATATGACCCCTGGAGCCGGACGTTGCAGAACAACGGCCAGAATTTTTCCCTGAAATATCGTTTGCCGTTTGCCCCATCCTGGAGCTTGTTCTATTTTTACGGAACCCATGGCGAGTTTGGTCTCTCTTATCGGCGTAAAAACGGTGAGGCGCTATCGGCGGGCTTTGGCCTGACGGCGCGTGAATTGGTCGATCTCGAAGCGCCCGAAGGCAGTCGCCGTCTCACCGCAGATCTAGCTTTGACGGCCGGTATCTTTTACGATCGGCATAATTCTCTGCTCTTTTCCTGCATCTATTCCGACAGAAAAGACAACATGCTGCGCATCAATGTCTACCCAGGTTTGGTGCGCCTGGGAGCGTACAGTCCAGGATTTTTTCTGTTACTCGACCGCGACAACCGGCTGATCATGGGCATGAATCTTTTGCTACCCGTGGCTGTCTGTTCTTATCTGTAATTCGGCTTACTGTCAGTTCAAAAGTCCTGAATCGAATTGCAGCAGAGCCAGGGAGAGAAAGAGCGCGATGGCGCCCACGGCGGCATCCGAAATACGCGGACGAGGCCGGGCGCAGTAGAGACCGATCAAAAACGCCAGGGGACCCAGTCCAATAAATGTCAATTCCATTCGTGCCAGATGTTGCGGCCAGTTGGCCGTGTTGTGAACGCGGTCGACAGCAGTGAAAAAGATTTCGAGGGTTTCGACACGCTGTGGATAATGCAGGATTTTAAACGCAAGCCCAAAACGCCAGAATTCGACAGCGGTTGCGGCCATCAGGTAACCGATGACCCCTCTTTTCAGGCAATCTGTTGAAAGGTTGCAGTCGGTTGTTTGCAGTGAAATTCTGACAAGGGTGTAGAGGATGAACAGAACGGCGAATCCAACGCAGCCATTGATAAGAATGGTCAGGTAGGCGGTAAAGCGCAGCAGCGGGCGAAAAGACAAAGGGGCGGCGGCCAGCACGGTTTCCTGCAGCAGAATGGCAACAAAGCAGTAAAAGAGGATATAAGCGAACGCCCAACGAACGAGTTGAGCGGAATCCGGTTTTTGCCCATCATTTTTCATGTGATTGCCACCAGGTTGATGACGCCCGATTCGATCGATGCGGCGATCAGCGTCAGGGCATAGGTGGGGCCGATTGCCGCAACGAATTGTCGAGCGGTTGATGGGGTTTTATGCGTATGGCTCCGGGTAAAGGTGGAAAAAGCCTCGAGCCCGATTGCACCGGCGAGCAAAAAAGCGGTGATTTCCAGAGGACCGTGCAATGCATAGAGGCAGAGCACGAGAGACAACGGCAGCTTGAGGCAAAAGGCACCGTGCAGGGTGCAAGCCAGCAAAAAGCCGTTCCAGATCAGCAAAAGAGCGCTGAGGATACCGGCGGTAAAGCGACCGCCGAGAGCGATCAGAGAGACGACCATCAGATTGACGCCGGCGATGTGGGTAAAATCGCGCACAAAGGATTGCCCCTCAAAGTGTTTGAGATGCAGTGAATCGAAAGATTTGGTTTCCGCAGGTGAGAGGAGTGGCGGGTTTTGAGCGATGACGTCGTTCAGAATCCAGCCTGAGAGCATTCCACCGGCGTAGAACAGCGCCGCGCACAGAAGCCATTTGAGCTGGATCACGTCTGTCTCTCCTCTCGGATTGGGATCAGATGTTTTGCAGAGCGGCCAGACGTTTTTTAAGCGGCGGATGGTAGAGGTCGCCGCCTTTATCGGCTCTTTCGGAGAGGCGAAAGAGGGCCTGCAGAGCCGCGCTGTAGGTTTCGACACCGACAGTTTTTGCCGCCTGGCGGTCGGCTTTGATCTCGAGCCGGCGCATGACAAGAGCTGGAAGAAAGGCAAAAAATATTCCGGCCAAACCGGCGCTGGTCAGAACGATGGTTAATAGTCTGAGCGCTTCGGAAGAAAAGTCGGCGATATAGAGAGGGCGCATGGCGCTGCTGATGGCGAGAAGGCCGGCCACATGGATCAGATAGCTGAGATAGAGATGGCGATTCTGCAGATGGGCGATCTCGTGGGCGAGAATCGCCTGCACCTGTTCTTGGGGGAGCGCATCGACCAGCTTTTGATGGATGAGAATGCGCCGGGATCGTCCAAACAATCCGATGGCAAAAGCGTTGACCGGCTCGCGGTTGTAGACATAGATTTTGTTTAATCCTGGATATTTTGTATTTACCCAATTTTTAATAGATTGTTCTGCTGTCCTGACATCTTTTCGAAGAACGAGAAAAAATGGTGTTACCCAATAGGAATAAAGTGGAAGTAATGATAAAAAGCAGGAAATGACAAGCAATAACAATAACCCCTGAAGATGAAATCTATTATAAATAGTGCCAAGAGCTGAAAAAATTATAATGTAAAAAACCCATTCCGCGCCAAGAAAGACAAGTTTTTTGCCTGTTTCAATCTCAGAGTTTTTTGAGAAAAATTTATAAATGATTCCAAACATAAGGCTTGCTACAAAACATGCAGTCCCGATAATAATGCCGTTTGTTAAACTCGTATTATTCATTTTTTTCCTTCTCACGAGTGAGCGATTTTTCCGCTCACTCGTGTCTTTGGGCTTATAAAGCTCCCGTAGCGCCACCGATAAACGCACCAACACCTGCTCCTATCGGTCCGCCAGCTGCAAATCCAAGAGCAGCACCCTTTGGAGTGAGCAATGCAGCCATTCCACCTGCAACTGCATAGCCTATCCATTCACATTCTGTTACGCGATATGCTGCATACCCGATTTTTCCCGACACCACCTCCAGCGGATCAACTGATCGGCTCAGGACGGGCAGGAGCGTCAGCGCCAGGAGCAGGGTCATCAGCAGACCGACATTTGCTACTCTGTTGCGCATCTTGTTCACCTCCTTTCTCGTCGAGTTTTGTTGTGATTCAGGAATCACACTAAAAGATACACTCGAAAACGAATCGTGTCAATATATAAATGATAATATCGTAAAAAAAAGCGATAATATCGTTAATAAATGGATCCTCTTGCCAACCAATGAGGGGCGACGAGTGGAATCGGATCGATTTTTTTTTGTATCACTGGTTTTTCGCTTTTATCGGATGTCAATTTTTTTTAGATTGAGCTCAGGTGTTTGTTTGATGATGATCAAATATCTCGGAACTGATCGTCCTGGTTGAATCTGGGTTGTTTTAAGCTGGTGTGAGTAAAAAAGCCGGCATATCGAGGCGTTTGAATCGAAAGGGAAGCCATGCGCAGGAAACCGATATTGGGGGTAGCGCTGATTGTCCTGGTAACAGTAGTGCTGGGAAACAGCGACTTTGCCCATGCGGAAAAACGCTATGAACTGGTTTCGGCTTTAATAAAAGCTCAATTGTTGTCCGATGGGGGAATGGTGATCAGCGAGCGGCGCACCTATCGATTTGTCGGATCCTTTACCTTTGCTTTTCGCACCCTGCCTGTGCGTCCGGGTGTCCGCTATAGCGAATTTGCTGTGCGCGAAGGCGATATGATTTTTGTTCGCGATGATTCCAGGGCGCCGGGCACCTTTATTGTCGAGAACAACACCGATGCTCTGGTTGTAAACTGGTATTATCGGGCCCGAAATGAGACGCGAACTTTTGAATTCATCTATCGCGTCGATGGGGCGATCGAGCGCTATGCTGATGCGGCGGTACTCTATTATCAGTT
>JAFGJN010000187.1 GCA_016929055.1 Candidatus Zhuqueibacterota bacterium | reverse complement strand
TGCGGCGGATTTGCGAACACGACATCGAACCGCGTATCGAACGACTGGAGGGCGTGGCTTCATCCTTTACCAGCGGCGGCATGCAGCGCGAAATTCGTGTTCTCGTCGATCCTTCCCGACTCCGCGCCTATCGCCTTTCGATTCAACAGCTCCTGGCCGCTTTGCAGCAGAATAACCTGCAAATACCTTCGGGGTTTCTCGACACGGAAAAGATGGAATTCACCATCAAAACCGCCGGCGAATATACAAATTTGAAACAGATAGAAGAGACCGCCCTCATCACCCTGAACGGTTCGGTCATTCGCATCAAAGACGTCGCCCGCGTTGAAGATGGATTTAAGGAACAGCGTTCGCGCATATGGGCCAATGACCGACCGGCAGTTGTGCTGATGGTGCAAAAGCAATCCGACGCCAATACCGTTCAGGTCGCCCGCAACGTCAATCAACGATTGCCGCAAATCCAGGAACAGATTCCGGAAGGGGTGTCCATTGAAATCTTTTGGGATCAATCCGATTTTATCAATCGATCGATGGCCAACCTCGGCAATACCGCTTTGCAGGCAATCGCTCTGGCATTTCTGGTTTTGCTCTTCTTTCTGCAGAACATACGCAGCTCGGTGATTGTCGCGGTTTCCATTCCGGTATCCATGGTTCTGACTTTTGCCGTTATGGACCAGGCGAATCTGACCCTGAACATTATATCCATGGCCGGCCTCGCGCTTGCTGTGGGGCTGCTCGTGGACAACTCGATCGTCGTGATCGAAAGCATTTTCCGCTTTCGCGAGCAAGGTATAGACGCCAGAGAGGCAGCGAATCAAGGCTCCGACGAAGTATCGATGGCGATTACCGCATCAACTCTGACAACGCTTTCGGTTTTTGTTCCGGTGCTCTTTGTTCCGGGATTGTCGGGACAGCTTTTCCGGGAGATGGTGATCACCATCTGTTTTTCGCTCGCAGTTTCTTTGGTCGTGGCATTGACCCTGATTCCGCTACTCTCTTCGCGTTTGATCAAAACCATCAGCAACGACAATCCACAAACAGGTTTTCTCAACCGCATAAAAACAAGCATCCAAAACGGAATCATCAATCTGAGAGACGTTTATCTGCGCGCCCTGTCCTGGTCGTTGCAGCATCGCAAGCGTGTTCTCTTGCTCACCTTTCTGACTTTTATCCTCTCACTCGTGGTGTTGTTTGGACGCGGGGGTGAATTTTTACCCGAATCCGATAATGCCTTTATGGAGATCCGTGTCGAGCGCACGCCGGGCGTCAGTTTGGACGAGATGGAAAAAACCGTCCTGCAGATGAACCGAATCATTCGGGAAAAAGTGCCGGAAGCGGAATTCCTCTATGCCAATTTTGGGCAGGGCGAAGGGGTCTGGGCCTTGTTCAGCACCCAATCTTCTGCTGAAGGCGAGGTCAATATTCGCCTGCCCAAACGCTCAGAGCGTGACCGCAGTATCGCCGAGATCGAAGCGGTTTTGCGCGATAAATTTTCCCGTATTCCGGATCTGAAAACCACGTTTCGCAGCGGTGGCATGGGCGCGATGTTTGGCGATGCCGACATTCAGGTCAAGCTGTTCGGCTATGACCTGGCCGCAGCCGAAGCCACGGCCAATCAGCTCGAAAGCCAAATCAAAGCCATCACCGGCGTGGTGCAAACCGAGGTCAGCCTGAAGGAATCGCGCCCCGAACTCACCATCGATCTCGACCGTCAGCGCATCGCCGATCTCGGACTTTCCACAGCCCAGGTCGGTTCGATCGTCAGCACCAGCATCCTCGGAACCATTGCAACCCGCTATCGCGAATCCGGGGATGAGTACGACGTACGGGTGCAACTGGGCCGAGAGTTTCGGGAAACCAAACAGGATCTCGAAAATATTATCATCTCTACCATGCGCGGCGATCAGGTACCGCTGCGAAGTCTGGCCACAATCGACTATACCCGCGCACCGCAGCAGATCACTCGGGAAGACCAGGAGCGCTATGTCAGCATCTCGATCAATATCGCCGATCGCGACCTGCAAAGCGTCACCCGGGATATTGATAAACTGATGAAAAATGCAACGCTGCCACGCGATTTCCGCTACGAAATCGGCGGTATGGCCGAAGACCAGCAGGAATCGTTCATCTATCTGGGCCTTGCCATGATGATCGCCATTCTGCTGACCTATATGGTCATGGCGTCGCAATTCGAGTCACTTATCGATCCCTTTATCATTCTCTTTACCATTCCGCTCTCCCTGATCGGTGTCTCCTTTTCGCTGCTCGTTACCGGTACGACTGTGAGCGTCATGACCCTCATCGGCATCATCATGCTCGTCGGGATTGTCGTCAACAATGGAATCGTGCTGGTCGATTACATCAATCAGCTGCGCGAACGGGGATTGCAGCTCTTGGAAGCGATTGCCGAGGCAGGAAAAGTACGAATGCGGCCGGTGTTGATGACAGCATTGACCACCATCCTCGCTATGTTGCCGCTGTCGCTCGGGTTGGGCGAAAGCGGGGAATCCTGGGCACCGATGGCACGGGCGGTCATGGGTGGACTTTTTGTAGCGACGATCCTGACCCTGATCATCGTCCCGGTCATCTATGCGACGATCGAATCCTTTGGCGGCAACATGAAACGACGCTTCAAAAACTTTACCCTGCGCAAGTGGTGGCGGGTTTTTCGACCGCTGCAATCCAATTGAGCCCACAAAAAAAGCCGAATGCAGCCCATGGGCTGCATTCGGCTTTTTGATGATGTCCGCTTTCACCCGCTTTACAGAGGCGAGATGAAATCAGCTGGCCCGATTTTGTTAAGCTTGATTTTGGCTTGTTCTGACCCACCGAGTGTGGTCGGCCTGGCGCAAAAAGAGATGCACAGCCGGCAATCCGCTGAAAATGTGCGGGTCATCCAGGTGCAGAACAGCGTTGGATCGATTGCGATCCACGGAACCAGCAGCACGGAAATCCACATGCAGGCGCAAATCTCGGTCCAGGCATCCAGCCGCAAGAGAGCTCAGACCACCCTCGAAAACGTTCGAATCCAAAGCGAAACAAAAACCGATACGCTGGTCATCTCCACCGTTATCCAGGAGTATCGCGGAGACACCCCGCTCTCTTTTCTGTTTCGCCGGCCGCAATCCAGAGTCAAAATCGAATATGACCTCATCGTCCCCGCTGACCGAAACCTTTTCATCGCCACTGTACAGGGTTCCATCCATCTCGACAATATCGGTGGGTCAGCAGAGGCGCAGACCCTTCAAGGATCGATCGAGGCGGAGCGAATGCAGGGCGCCGTCAATTTTAACTGCGGTGAAGGTGATATCCGTGTTCAATTCGACGCCTTGCCGCCGGCATCCCACTCTACAATCGCTAACACCATCGGTAACCTGGAACTCGAATGGCGCCCAACAGAGACGTTGCAGCTGGAAGCGACCATCAACGACGGCAGACTGCACAGCTGGGTACCCCTGACATCGGAAGTAAAAGAGGGGATTTCCAACTACCGAGGAAAATTCGGCGATGGCGAACCGGCCTTTCTCTCTATCGAGACCCAGGGCGGCCGAGTTTACCTCAACCAGAAGGCCCCTTGAGCCGACCGATGCTCCGCCACAGCCCTTCAACCGCGAATTTCAACAAATCGGCCTTCACAGCGATAGCCCTTCTCGTGCACCACATCAAGAGAGCGGATTATACGGAGGTAATGCTCGAGCTGTTCAGGGTCATGGTGCTCGCCTGTCTTGAAATCAATAATCAAAACCGCTTTGCGGTCGGGATTGACCATGAGACGATCGAGCCGCACCTCGCTCCCCTTACTGTCGAACAGCGTCCATTCGGTAAACACCATGGGCCACTGATCGGCGCAAAAATAGTCCGCGTTTTCATCGATAAAACCATCGACCCGGGCAATAAGACGGTTGATCTCTTCCACCGGCAAAAGATTGCCATAAAAGCAAAGCGTGCGGCCGGCTGCCCTCTCGCGTGCGTGAGTAGAGTCATGGCGGATAAAGGAGAGGTAATAATGGATAACGTTGCCGCGTATGGCATTTAAATTGATCTGCCTGGCGCCGTGATAATCCAGCAGGTTTTCCCGGCCGAGGCGTTCGGACAGCGGCAAACGCAACCGATGGCGATCGAAATCGATGTAACGATCGATTCCCAGCCCGGTTTTATCTGTCTCTTTATCCGTAATTTTCAATGAGGAAGGAGAAAGGCGCTTGCCCCTGCGGCAATGAAAATACGAATCGTCTTGCCGAATCACCGAGCCGTCTTTGTTTAAAAGGTTCAACAACCGCCGCACCAACAAAGCCTCCGGTCGCTCGTCCGCTTTTTCTTCCTCGAGCCATTTTTGCAGATCCATATGCCCGACGGTGGCCATCAGCGTCAGGGTGGACTTGGCGCGGGTCATGGCCACATACAAGGTGTTAAGCGCTTCGATCGTTCTGCGCCGTTGGGCCTCCTCGTGCAAAAGTTTCTTGCCGCATGCCGGAACGATCCAATCATAATGAAAAGTCAAAAGATAATCCTCGACTTGGCGATACAACCGATCATAAAGCAAATAGCTGTTCAATTGACCGGATTCCGACTGCGCACCTGTAGACAGATCCAGGTAGAGAAAAACATGGTCGAACTCGAGCCCCTTTGCTTTGTGTATTGTCATCAACTGCACCATCTGCGCCGACTCGAGTCCCTGTTGCTGAAGCTCGGCTCGTTTGGAATTTTCCTGGCCATAGAGCAAAAACCCCTGGAGATTCGGCGGATAATCAACCGCCGTTTGTTCAAAAACAGCCACGCGTTCGAGAAAGGCGTGAAGATTTTTAATGTCATTTTCTTGATCAAAGAGATCGACGAGTCCGAGTTGTTTGACGACAAAATGGACAAAACTGAGAAGCGAGCGTTTCGGTTCTCGCGCTTTCGATTCGGCGAAAAAAGCGTTATAGTCGTCCAGAATCCCGATCACCACCGAAATGAAGGGCAGGTCTTTTATCGTATGTAAAAATTCGCTCCAGCTTTTCAAGAAGCCCGATTCAGTTTGCTCGCGATAAGCGAGCAAAAACAGCCGCAGGGATTCGCTGTCCAGAAGCACCGCATCAGAACGCAGGAACCGCAGCAAGTCGATTGCCTGGCGGTAAACAAGAAAATCGAACAAACACATCAGTGGTCGAACAATTCGGTGCGCCAAAAGCGAGCGGCTGGATTCCAGAACATAATCGATGCGCTCTTCGTCGAGCACAGCGGCAATGGACTCCAGATCGCTGTTTTTGCGCGCCAGGACGACCGTTTCGCCTGCAATGCCGGGATCCGCGATTTGCGGGGCCAGCAACCGCTGCACATAGTCGCGCACCACTTGCGCTTTCGATTCCTGATCCGCCGAACGCCCGCTGCCGCAAAGATGGACATCGAGACACCCCGCCTTCTCTGTGTTACAGGGTCGAATGGGTTGATAAACCCACTCAACCCCACGATCCGCAAGAGAGCGATGAAGCTCGGGGTCGACAAAAAGATGATTGAAAAAATCGATCAAAAGCGCTGAACTGCGATAGGAAACATCGAGCGAAGAAACGTCTGCTTCCTGCAAGATTTCGGGCATTCGCAGCAAAAGATCGCGTTCTCCGCCTCGCCAACCATAGATCGATTGCTTTTCATCGCCGACGACAATCACACCGCCATAGGGTTTGGCGCCGATACCGCTGGTCACTTCATTGATGATCGGTTGTACGATCTTGAGCTGCAGAATGCTGGTGTCCTGAAATTCGTCGATCAATACAAAACGAATGCGGCTGGTAAGGTACTCGTAAAAAGCATTGGTCACCCGATCTTTATCGATCAGCGACAACCCTGGCTCATAAAGATAACGAAAGGTATAATAAGAAATATCGGCATGGGTAAAGATCTTGTCCCGCCACTTGATTTCATCGTACTTTACCTGAATAAAGTCCGCGAGAGCAAAGAGGATCGTCTCCTCGGGAAAAGCTCGAGCGAACAACAGATAATCGCCCAGAGCGGTCGCTGCCTTTTCGAGAGCTTCAAACAGCGCGATTTTTATATCCGCGTGTTGCTTTTTCCTCAGCAGTTTGCCGCCGTTCCAAAAATGATTTTTCTTGACAATCAGTTTAAAAAGCGGCTCGGCTTTTCGCGGATCCTGAACGGTCTCGCGAAAATTCGCGATCCAATCGGCCGAGTCGGCGTTGTCCTGAAACAGAATTTGAACAAACTCTTTTTTCAAAGCTGTTTTTGCTGAAAAAGAAAGAGCCTCACTGTCGAGGTAGAGCTGAAAACGATCCAGCACTTGCAGATAGATGCGGCTGAACTCGCCATACAACTCGAGCAGCAAATGATCGGCCAATGTGTCGGATGGGCGCCGAACACCGGAATTGGCGATAAAATGAAATATCCAGCGTTTCTCCACAATCGAGCGGATCAGCTGTTGATACATCTGAATGTTGCGCCTGGCGCCTTGCTGAAGAAATCGCTTGATCAGGCCGAGTTGCTCGCTGTTCTGCAACAATGCCGCGCTGATTTCCGCCAGGTTTTGTTTTTTGATTTCTTCATCGATTTCATAGTTGGCCAATCCCAGATAGGGTGCGATCATGGAGCGAAAAAGCATGTTGGTAAAAGAATCGATGGTGCTGATCTGCACCTGATCTTTATTTTTCAACATCTCGCGATAGACCGATCGCAGATAATCGATCTCGAGTGGAGAAATTTTTATTCCAAATGATTCCAGGTTGGCACACAACTCTTGTGCTGCTTTATCTTGCGAATTGTTGCACAGCTCATGAAGGTGCTTAAAAATACGCTCGCGAATTTCCGCCGTCGCCTTTTTGGTAAAGGTAATCACCAAAATCTCGCTGAAATGAATGCCCTTTGTGCGGAAACGAAGCAAAAGGGCGATATACTCGAGAGAGAGGCGATAGGTCTTGCCGGTTCCGGCACTGGCGCGAATCACTTTTTTAATGACATTCGACATGATCGCCTCCAGCTGACCTTGCCTCGGCTTGTTGCCGGATCTGCGGCGTCAAAAGATCGGCGCGGCTGATTTCCACATTCTCCTTGGCGTGGCTTATTTGCGGCGGCGGTCCAAATCCGGTATCGGCGATCTTTTTCAAAACCTTTTGCAGATGCCGGCGGATAACCATGACTCCCTCGCCCGTGCCGGAACGCGGGTTGATGAATACAATCGGTTTTTCTTCACTTTCGGTCAAATTTACAAATGCCGATTCGACCCGGTTCATCCAGTCGGAACAATCGAGCAAATAATAATACCACTCGTACCAGTCCAGCTGCAAACTGTCAGATTTGCCGGTTTTATAATCGAGAATCTGAAATGTTCTTTCCTCGGCATCATGAAGACGCAAATCCGCTCGACCGTGAATCCACACTTGGCAAAAAAGATCGTTCTGCTCCGGAGTCATGAGCAATTTGTCCGGACCCGTTTCCCACTTTTTCTCCGGAAACACCATCAGCGAACGACCGCGCCACTTTTTGAGCATAAAGGAAGCAAAACGTGAAAAATTTTCAGCAATGAGCGGCAGCAAGATTTGCTGGAAATAGATATTCGTATAGTTGTGCGGGAGTTTCAAATCATAATCCGCCCTTTCACTCATCACAGCCTGGAGCGCCTGGTTCCATTTTTTTTCATCAAAATCTGTCGATTCGAGCTGGAGTTGGTTTTTGTTCGCCGACAAACTTTGCCAATACTCGTTCATCGCATCGTGAACGATATTGCCGATCAAACGAGAAGAGTAATCCATTTCCAATGTCTTGGGCAGTTTTTGGATGCCGCACATGTAGCGGAGATAATAAGCAAAGGCGTTGGTTTTTAACGCGTCGAAACGGGTGTAGCTGAGATAAAGCTCCCGGGAAAAGTCGTCCCGATAAGGCAGATAGAAAAAGTCCGGCTCTTGCGGAGGTCGATAGCGGTGACGCGGGAAAGCCGGTTTACTGATCCCGGCATGAACCACGCCGAAGCAATGGCCGGGCGCTTGATTCAACTTGGCCTTGGGAAAATCGAGCAAAATCTCTTCGACAAAAGAACTCATTTCAATATTCTGTTCCTGATTGGCACAGGTGAAAAGATAAACCCGTGCCGAAGAGAAAAGCAGGCGGAAAAAGTAATACTTTTCCCGTTGTTTGACCTCTTCAAAGGTCTTGAGATTCAAAAGTTTGCGCTGTGGATCGGTAAAGAGATAGGGGCTTTTGCGGCCATGCGGCAAGGAGCCTTCGACCAGATTGAGAAGCGCCACCGAAGAATAGCTCATGTTGCGGGTATCCAACAAATCGGTCAATCGGACCGGTGTTTCAAAGGGCTGTTTCTCGAACAAATGAATTTGTTTGGCTTTCATGTATTCGAGAAAAAGCCGAAGGATATTCATGGCGGTTTGCAGCGATTGGGTTGTGGGCGCTCCTCCCAGACTCCAGAAATCCGTCCAGGATTGCACCAGAGGAAACGCTTCGATCGCGGCAAAATCCGAGAGCATTCGATAAAAAGAATCGAGGAGATCGGTGCTGTCGAGATCCGCGGGATGAATCATGGCGTGAATATCCAGGCCCTCTTTTTTATCGATCAAATCGACGAGAGCGGTGATGCTCGATATTCGGGAGAGGCGATCCACGGTCACGAGCAAAGCGTCGAACCAGCTGCGAACGTCTTGATCCTCAAGACCACCAAGATTCAACTTTTCAGGGCGGATATCGATCAACCGGTATTCCGCATCGATCCAGCGCAAAACTGTATGCGAACAGCGCTCCTGCAATGCGGCAATCTCCTGCGCACCGGTTCGAATGGCGAAATAACGAAACAAATCATCCGCCAAAACGGCCTGTAAAACAACATCCAGAGGCAGCAACCACCTGTTTTTTGTCGCGTCGTGAATCGCCTGACGTAAAAGTGTGTGCAGCAGATCGAATATCCGATAGAGACTCGTTTGTAAAAATCGTTGGGTTGTCCTCAACTTGAACGACTGCGCCGAAAGATAATAGGCGTAAGGCTTGTTGCAAAAATCGACGTCGACGACTGTCTGAATCGATTCCCGCTTCAACAGCTGCAAAAAGGATACGAGCATGGAAAAAGAATCGAGCGACCGAATGATCTGCAAATCGGGCAGGGGCTGATCGGACAGCAGATCGGGAAGAGAAAAGGGTTTCACCTCCAGTTGTTCGATATCCACCAGTGACGGTAAAATTTGGTAGAGAATATGGACCTCTTTTTCGGCTCGAGAGAGTTGGTCGATAATCCATTTTTCGAGTCGGGTATAATAGAACTGATTGACAAAAATGAACCGGTTGTAGGCATCGAGATCGGCCAGGTCATAAAACCGGGGATCGCTAAAAAAAATTTGATCCTGAAATCCATGCTCATCGAGCAATATTCTATAGTTGGCCCGAATGCGCTGCAATTGCTGAAACGTCTCCTTCTGCCAGTTAACGAGTTCTATGCCGTTGCGCTCGAAAAAATCCGGATCGATTGTTTCCGCGACCCGTTCTTCATTGAATTCTTCCCAAAGCGCAAAAAAGTTTTGTGCCAACTCGATGGATTGAAAATAGCTGTTGATCTTGAAAAAGCGCCGTGCTTCGTCATCGAGAGAAAGATAAAAGGCGATGGTGCGCTTTTCCTCCTTGATCAACGGTTGAGCGCGGTAAAAGAGATGCTCCTTGAACTCATCCATGGTAAAAATTTGAAGATCATCAAAGGACCAAAACCGCTGCAGCGTCTGGATCGCCTGATGTTTGTTGATCCCGGTGGGGAAAACAAAAACGGTTTTGTTCCGAGCATATTCTTGCACCGCCAACGGCACAATCGGCTCACGGAAGGAGTAAAATCGATAGGCAATTTCTTTCATCGGGAGACCACGTTATCGATTTAAAACAAACAGATCTGCTTGTCATCTTGAACCTGTGCGACTTGAGGCGATGAGGGAGGTGCCGCGGCGGCTAAACCACTGTCCGTCAACCAAGGCTCGAATCTATTGAGGTCGAGAGGAAGGGCGCCCGCGTCAAGCAAATGCCGATTGAATTCGCTTTGCAGGACAAAGATCCGGCGCTGCTGGTCGCATAATTTCTGAAACAAGCAATGCGACTTGCTACCCGGGCGGGCATGGATGAAGAGAATGACATCAGCCAGAGCAGCCACCACCCGGTTACGGCGAAAACAGCTTTTAGCGCTAATGCGTGTCTCATTTTGGGAAAAAGGCGACAGATACAACAAACGATCGAGGTGCAACGAGCGACGATGTTCTGCCGGGATTCGAAGCCCCGGCAAGCTCTTGGCAGCAACAATGATCACGGGCTGCAACCCGCACACCAAAATGTCGAAACAGGATTTCTCGATTGGAGAATGAAACCCGCTGACGACCGCTACACCATGACGGCGCAACAGCTGGGCCAGATCGTAGCTCTTGATCAGCAACTCACCGGGACAAGAGACGGAAGAGAAAAGCGCGAGTTTTTTCTGCTGCAAGGGCTGCAGCGAACCGATTGCCGACCACCAGGAATGCTGAAATTCCTCGGCCATTTGTTCGCGTGTTTGAGGCGGGAGTTGTGACGGTCGAACCATCCGGCAGGATATGCCGGTGCGTTTCCTGGAATGCGTTTGCACCGAGAGCGTTTCCCCTTTTTGATTCTCCGCCGAGCCGCAGAATTCGCTATTTCGAGCGTTTTTCAAATATACGATTTGCAGCACAAATTTGCAAACACTAGATCCGGAATCCGATGTTTCCCACCGAATTTGGTAATCTGTTTTGGCCAGGAATGAACCGCTATCACTGGTGTCCCATATAGGGACACCCCACATACAACTCGATGAAAAAAAATAAAGGTTTCCATGAACAACAGATCAGGTTTGCAATCCTATCGTTTTTCCCAAATTTCTATTTATTATGAGCGTAATCCTGCTATTCAAATCAGTTGCGGACAGGAATGAACCAAAGTTTAAACAAAAAAAGAAATGCGCCGGCAACAAAACCGGCGCATTGAGGAGAAAAACAGGAAAAACTCAGCGAATGAAATGCATCTTGCGGGTTTCGCTGCGCCCACCCTGTTCGATTCGGTAGAGATAGACTCCGCTCGGTGCGATCGCTCCGCGCTCATCCCGGCCATCCCAGATCACACGGTGACTGCCGGCGTCGCGAAATCCCTCCACCAGAATCCGCACC
>JAFGJN010000186.1 GCA_016929055.1 Candidatus Zhuqueibacterota bacterium | reverse complement strand
CGCAAGAGTGTCGTAATCCACTGTGGTACGCAGATTTGCAAAAAATGGCAGTTTGACCCCGCTTTCGACCACACGTGCGGCAAAGTCGCGTGCAAAAGCCGGGTCGGCGGCAAAATTGTCATCCTCAAAAGCGATCTCTTTGATCTGGTGCAGGTTCTCCTGGACCCAGAGCATTTCGTCCACCAGATCGGCGGCGCTGCGGTGGCGATAGCGATGGCCGTGCATCACCTGGGGATAGACGCAGTAAAAACACATCGACGTGCAACCGCGGCCGCCAATGAGCATGATCATGGGATGATGGCAGAGATTGAAATAATAGCGGCCAAGGTCCAGAAACCGTCGATAGATCGGTGCCGCCCAGGGCAGAGAGTCGAGATCCTGCAACAACGGCCGTTCAGCGGTGCGCCGTATCGTTGCAGAACCTCGGTAAGCCAGTCCGGGCACCTCTTGCAAATCTCTTCCGCTCTGGAGCGCATCGGCAAGTTCAGCGACGGTCAGGTCGATTTCGCCGACGGCGACCGTGTCCACACCCGGAAACCTCTCGAGTGTCTCCTGCCACAGGGCGGTGACGTGGGTGCCGGTCAGACAGATCCGGCTTTCGGGCAGGGCTTGTTTGATTCGCTCCGCCAATCGTCCATCCGATTCCCAGCTGGGCGTCGAGGTTTCAAGCACGACCAGATCGGGAACCTGCCGTAGCAGCTCGTCCAGCAGCCATGCGACCGAACGTCCCTCAGCCGGGCAGTCGATGAGCGAAATCTCGTGTCCGTGCTTTTCAGCCATGCCCGCAGCATAGGCCAGCCAGTAGGGGTAGTAAAGCGTTCCGGACTTGATCACGCCGGGACTTCGCTGGCCGCGACTAAAGCGCGGCAGAAACGGCGGATTGATGAAAGCGATTTTCACAGCACGATCCCCGTCAGACAAATTGGATGCTGGACAGATAGAGGTCGCAGCAACGGGTGCACACCGGGAAGAGGCGGTGTTTTTTCAGTTCTCGTCGCCAGGCACGATAGTGTTCGCCATTCCAGATTTCCAGAAACGGCTTGTCGACGATCGAACCGGCGATATAATCGGGAAAATCAGGACACGGCGTCACATCGCCGTTGGGCAAAATATAAGATTTGACGTATACGGCAAAACAATCGCGACAGCCAAAAGACTGACGAACATCGGTGAAATAGCTCTCGACCTGGTCGGGCCGAATGTGCGGCGACAGGGTGATCGGCAGATCGCCGGCCTGACGCTGCAGTTTCTGCAATTCCGCGCTCAGAGCTTCGAAGCGCAGCCGGGTCTCGCGGTCGAGCACGGTTTCGCTGAGAAAGGGAATCCACGAGCGGGCATCGATATCGAAAAGCCGGCGCATGAGTGCCTGATGGGCCTGGCCGGCTTGTCGAGTGGTAAACCAGGTCCAGTTGAAATTCAAGCTGTCGGCCCCGAATCGCCGGGCAATAGGCGGCAATTCGGAGAGGGAAGCAAAGTTTTCGGGACAGATGGTTCCGCGCACGCGCAGCACCGGCGTGCGGCTGCCGAGTTGGCGCCGGGCTTCAGCCAGCGCGTCCACGCCCCTTTGCAGCCGGGCAAAGACACCGCGCCGGCCGCGCACCGCATCGTGCACCTCGGCCGGGCCGTCTACCGAGACGATGAGATCGTCCAGCCCCGACTCGACCAGCTCGCGGGCGTGTTTTTCGATCAGCAAACCGTTGGTGTTGATCTGACAGACGAGTCCGGCGGCTTTGATGCGTGCGATGAGCTCAAATAGGTGGGGGTAGAGAAACGGCTCGCCGCCCCAGAGATAAAGTGTGGGCCGAAAGCGCTTCATCTCGTCGATGAGGCGTTGATAGACGTCCAGGGAGACCGACTGACGAAAAAAATCCGGCGGTGCGTATTTGGGATCGCCTGGCCGAGCGTTTTCCCGCGGCTGGCCGCACATGCGGCAGCGCAGATTGCAGGCGTTGCTGAGTTTGAGACACAGAGTGGCCGGCGGCCGCGCCCGTCCGTTGCCAAAAGTATAATCCCAGCGCCCACCCAACCGGTTGCGCAGAGTGATGCGCGCCTTGTCCCATGCCAAGCGGGGATTTCGCGCCGCCAATCCGAGCCATTTTCGCGATAAAGCGGACATGACAGACTTTCATTTGGGGGTCCAACCGGGTCAATATAAGGTGGGGAGAAGTAAAAAGCACGGATTTTATTGCCCCCAACCGCAAAAGCCGCTGAATAGAACCTTGATAAAAACCGAAAACTCTCTCTTTCCGTCTCCCGCATCTCTATTGAATTTTTGGACGATTAAGTGTATATTGAATAGCTCGCGCTGTCTCGGTTGCGACGGCACGACAACTGATGCCGGCTTGACCCGGCAATCCAATTCCCGGCTTTCTTGCAAAAAAATACAGCGAATACTCGATGCAGATCCCCAACAAAGACCTCGAACGCTATCTCACCGACTTGATCGGGCACGACGCTCTGGAACAGATCGGCGAAGAACCGGTCAGCATTCGCGCCAACACGCTGATGACCGACGTCGACGCGGTACGGAGACGCCTGCAAACCTGGGGAGTACGCTTTAAGCCGCATCCGCTCAATCCGGATGGCCTGCTGATCGAGGACGATTTTATTCCCTTGAGCCACTCGCTGCTCTATTTCACCGGTGCCATCCAGTACCATGGCGCCTCATCGCAGGTTCCGGTGCTTGCCCTGGATCCGCAGCCGGGCGAGACGATCCTCGATCTGGCTGCGGCGCCGGGCTCAAAATCGACCCAGATCGCCGCGGCCATGCGCAACCGCGGTCGATTGATGCTCAACGACGTTTCCGAGCTGCGGCTGCAGACCCTGCAGGCCAACCTCAACCGCAGCGGTGTTATCAACACCTCGGTTCATTGCTTGCCCGGCCAGCGCCTGGGCCGGTGGTTGCCGGAAACATTCGACCGCGTTCTCCTGGATGCGCCCTGTTCCAATCTCGGCAAAAACGCCGGCCAGCTCGAGCGCATGCGCAAATGGAAACGCGAAATTCTCGACCACCAAAGCAACCTGCAGTTTCACCTGCTGGCGTCGGCGCTGAAAACCGTACGCATCGGCGGTGTGCTGGTCTATTCCACCTGTTCGCTGGCACCCGAAGAAAATGAAGCCGTCATCGACCGCCTGCTTCAGGCCTATCCCCACCAGGTGGCTGTTGAAAGCATTCCGCTTGCACCGGGCGGGGTTCTGCAGCCCGGACTGCCCCGAGTAGGCGATACGGCTGTGCACACCGATCTGCAAAAATCGCGGCGCATCTATCCCTATCCGCAGCCAATGGAGAGTTTTTTTGTCGCTCGTCTGCGCAAGCTCGAAACGATACCGGTACGACCGCATCACGAGCCCTTACAGGAGATCGCGCTCGAGTCACCCGGGCAAACCGAGGTACGCGCCGCACTCGACAATCTCGCTTCGCTCTGGGGCATTGATCGGGCCTTTTTCGACGCATTTGCCTATCATCTGACCCAAAAAAAACTGTGGCTGGCGGCGCCCGAACGACAAATTGCGCTCAAAAACGGTCTGGTCGGTATCGGATTGCCGATCGCGCTGCGCAAATCGACAGGTTGGCGGCTGACCAATGCCGGCGTGCGGTTTTTCAGGCACCGGATCAGCGAACGCATCATCGAACTCGACCTCGACGACCTGGTCGAGCTGTTCGAAAAGGGCCGAATCGACAACTGGGGCAAACAGCCGGCCGGCTACTATGTGCTGCGCTACAACGACGAACTCGTCGGTGCCGTCTCCCATTTCGACCAGGTACTGAAAATTCGACTGCCGCACTCGTTCCGTCTCGCCCTCTGAAACGGTGGGAAGGCGGGAATTTTTTGAGCCATAAAATTTGTTTTTTTTATTTCGAGCTGTTTTTACGGTAATTATGTTTGGTCATGTCGCCGAGTGACACACCAGTGCAACTAAACAAACAACAGGTGGAATCATGCCGATAGACGAAAAAAGTGTACAGGCAACTTTTGAGCGCATGAAAGAAAAACTCGCGGAATTCGTTCCCGAAACCGAGTTGCGGGCCAAGGCCGAAATTGTCCACAAGATCAACCGACTAAAAAAGGAACGCAACGCTGTCATCCTGGGGCACAATTACATGGAGCCGGCGCTCTACCACACCGTAGCCGATTATGTGGGCGACTCGCTGGAACTCAGCCGCAAGGCAGCGGAAACCGACAAGGACATCATTGTCTTTTGCGGCGTCCGCTTTATGGCCGAAACCGCCAAAATCCTCAGTCCGGAAAAGACCGTGCTGCTGCCGGCGAAAAAAGCCGGCTGTTCGTTGGCCGAAAGCATCACCGCCGAGGACGTGAGGGAGTTGAAAAAACGCTATCCCGGCGTTCCGGTGGTCTCCTATGTCAACACCTATGCAGATGTCAAAGCGGAAAGCGATTATTGCTGCACCTCGGGTAATGCGGTCAAGCTGGTACAACAACTCGACAGCGAACGCGTCATCTTTTTGCCGGACGAATATCTGGCCGGCAATGTGGCCAAAGAGTCGGGAAAAAAGATTGTTTTTCCGCTTAAAACCGCAGCCGGGCTCCGCTATCCCGACCCGAACCTCGAATACGCCATGATCGGTTGGAACGGTCGCTGTGAAGTGCATGAACAGTTTACCGTCGAGGACATAAAAAATATTCGCCGGCAATTCCCGGATGTCTATATTCTGGCGCATCCCGAATGCAGTCCAGAGGTGGTCGAGGCCTCGGATTTCAGCGGCAGCACATCGGCGATGATCAAAGCGGTGCGCGAGGTGAACGCTTCACGCTATCTCTTGCTCACCGAATGCAGCATGGGCGACAATATCGCTGCGGAGAACCCGAACAAGGAAATGTTGCGTCTGTGCAGCGTTCGCTGTCCCCACATGAACGAAATCACTCTGGAGGATACCCTGGAGTCGCTGGAAAAAACGCAATATGTCATCGAGGTACCGGAAGATATTCGTCGCCGAGCGCTGCGGGCGGTAGAACGCATGATCGCCGTTGTTTAGTTGGTTAAATGATCGGGGTTTACCCGTTCGAAATGCGGCTCTTGCATAAAACTCGATGGCGAGCGAAGCGATGGAGAAAAGAAAAATCGACAAGGTTTTCGTTCTGGGTGGTTCCGGTTTTATAGGCTCGGTGCTTGTCGATCACCTCATAGATCAGAACATCGCCGTGAACGTTCTGGTGCACCGGCGTCCCGTGTGCCACCCCGGGGTGGGAATCCTTGACGGAAATCTTTTGACGTTTGACTGGAAACGACTCGAAAAAGACCTTCCGGACGCCATTGTTCACCTGGCGCGGATTTCGGCAAGGGGACGGCTCGGCCGCCGTCTGGCCGCCCGCTTGAGCAACCACGCCAATCGACGCCTGGTGCGCTGGATGAAAAAGCTGCCCCACCCGCCCCTGCTGGTTCTCGTTGCCGGCACTCTTGCCTATGGCAGCCACGGCGATACACCGATTGCCGAACAAACCCCTCTCACCCCGACCAGTTTTGCGCGCGACTATAGCGTCGGTGAAAAACCGATCGTCGATCAACTCGACCGTGGCGAAATTCCGGTGCAGGTTATGCGTCCATGCTGGGTTTATGGTGAAAAATCCTGGTTCGACAGCTTTTTTCGCAAACCCTTGTTGCAGACCCAATGCGTGCCGTTGTACGGCTCCGGCGACAACTGGATGTCCTTAATCCACGTTCGAGACGTCGCCGGATTGATCTGCCATCTCATTCATTCGGCGCCGGCAGGTGAAACCTACAATCTCTTTTGCGGTGAACCGATTCGCCAGAGCCGATTCGTACAGATTTTATGTGATCTGACCGGCTATCAGGTGCACCAGATAACGCAAAATCATCTCTGCAAAAAACGAAAAAGAGCGATAGCGGAGGCCTTTGAATTTTCCTTGCGGGTAGACAGCAAACATCGGAATATTTTGGCCGCATATTCGTTCAGCTATCCCGACCTGCGTATGGGTCTGGCTGAGCTGCTTAAAAGCAGACAAGCACCGTCACAGCATGAAATAAACGGATACGAAAACCCACACCAAAACCGTTCTTGTTGGCGCTACCTTGGGGTCATTCGCCGCACAGCCTGCAGGGGATTCAGGCTGCGGCTGAAATAAATTCAAGCACGGGTGATCCAAACACCAACCAATGCCGAAAGCAGAAAGTCGCAGACGCTTCACTCGCACACTCGTCAATCCATTCTAATTTCAAGCGGGATTTTCCAGCAAGCGCGTACTTTATCATCTCTGCGGTTTGAATACATAGAGGCTGTATTCGCCCAAATTCCAGAACAGGGTTTTGTTGATCAGGCGATCGACCCTCCACAACATCCGTCCCAGCCTGCCGTCGACGGAGATAAAACGATGCCGGTACCAGGCCGGATAAACGATAGAGTAGCCGCGTCGATCGACCAAACGAAAGTGGTGACCGAAACAGCGACGGATTTCGCTGGCCGACCGGCATCGGCTGGGCAACGGCCGATTTGGAGCATAACCCGGCCAATCCCGACGCAGGCGGGCAAAGGCTCGGCGTGGGCGCAAGCGCAGCAAATTCCACAGGATCTCGAATAAAAACCAGCGATTGACAAAGGTGAGAACCAGCGTTCCCTTGGGAGTCAAGTGCCGTGCGAGCGCGTCTGCTGCCTCATTCAACTTGGGAACGGTGTTCAAAGCGCCAAAATAACAAATGATCATATCGAATCGATCCTGACCGACCAAAGAATCCAGCTTCTCCGGTGTCCCGAGATCGACGTAGACATTGCCCGCAGCCGACTCGAGTTTTTTGCGCGATTCCACCACCATGGCAGGCGAAACGTCGATGCCCCGAATGCGGCAGTGCGGATATTTTTCGGCAAAGTAGCGCAGATCGATGCCCGTGCCGCAACCGATCTCCAACAGCGAATCGAAGCGATAGCGCTCGGTTATTTGGCGGAAATCGGTGCGCAACTGCTGTAAAATCGCATTGTTTCGATAGTTTTTCTCAAAAGCGGTCGATTCGACATCGAAATAGCCGGCGACCTGGCGATAATAAGCCGACGAATCACCGTGGGATTCAGGCATGAGGCTATTCCTCCACTCCGATTTGGCGCAATCGTTTGCGAAAAGCTGAAAGGACTTTAAAATGGGTTGCATCGCTATGAGCTTTGCAGCGATCATGTTGTGTTCCTCCGAGCAACAAGAGTCGCCGCCGCCGATCGCGGCGATACCGCACAAACCAGGTGCCGCGCCAAATCAACCACAGGATTCGATCGAGCAGAGTTCCCAGAGGCGTGCGCAGAGGAACTTCCACCCATTTTTGCATACACTCCAATCGTGTTGGTGCGATGAGCGAAATCCTGGAAAAACGCTGATAGCCCGGATAAAAATCCGCTACCCAACCGTTTGCCTGCAGAAATCGCTGCAGCAGTTCGGGATTGTGTAGCACGGCCAGAAAGGTGATTTCCGAAGCGATATAGCGGTCCTCGGGGCTGAGCTGCAATGACTCTTCGGACAACAGATAATTAAAGCAGAGCAGTTTATGAGGATTGAAGCGCGGGATTCGGCGATAAAGCGCGAGAAAAAATTTGGCTACATAGACACGGTTCGGCGCAGTAATGACAAAAAAATCAATGTCACTGTTTTCAGTGGCCACCCCTTTTGAGAGATCACCGGAAAGATAGATCCCACGGATAAACGGCAAAAGGCAAAGATTTTGTGCGACTCCTGACGCTTGTAGCAGGAGCTCCTCGGCTCGACGGGCACGTTTCATGCGCTCGGCGATGCATCGAGCGCGTCCGCGCAAAAAAATCCATTCATCCTGACGATCGATCAATTTATACAGCATCAGCGAGTTCAGCGAATCTAAAAAATCGCTATCTTTTCCCTTGGCTGTCTCAACCAGCTCGGCGAGCTGAGGGTTGGTAAGAGGATAGTCAAACAAATCAAAATAAGCCAGAGCACAAAGAATCGATCTTTCCTGCTCGCTAAAATTCGACTCCATTTCCCCCTCTACAAATGATCGTCATCCACATCGTCTCTTTTAAGACCACGAGAATCCCAATTACAGTCAATCCGCTGCTGTGCTATAAATCGACCGATGCCCCAAACACAGCTCGATTCGATAGTAAAGAAAACAGAAAGGTTGGGGCGAATATTCATCAAAATAGACATTCGAATTCGAAAGAAAAAGGCTTGCTTGGTAACGTCAAAAACCTAAATTATTTAAAAATCGTTTTACAGGTGTCCGGTTAACAACCCGGACACCTGTAAAAATGGCAAGTCATTCCGGGATTCCAATGGTAAAAGAATCCTCGAAGAGCGAAAAAGGGGCTGTTTACAGGTAAGCGGTCGATATCTTGAGGCGGACAGACAGTGTGTTCGGTAATAAATGCTTGTGTCTCGTTTTCTTGCGCCGAGTGCAGGCCATCCGATTCGACTTGAAGGCTTTCCTGCATCCTATCGAAAAAAGAGTCATCTAAGGATAAACAGGTTAGGTTCATTTGAGGAGACGAGATGAAGATAGCCATTCCAAAAGAAATCCAGGCGGATGAAGCCCGAGTAGCGCTGACGCCCGATGTCGTCAAAAAACTGGTCGGATCGGGTTTTGATATCCAAGTGGAAAGCGGTGCAGGGATTCGTGCATCCTACACCGATGCGCTTTATCGTGAAGCGGGAGCCAGGATCGTCTCATCGCGTAAAGAGTTGTTCGAGGGTGCCGAGATCATCCTGCAAGTCCGTCCGCCGCGAGCCGATGCACAAGTCAAAAACGAAATAGACGATTATTCCGAGGGCACTGTTCTGATCGCGTTTCTCGAAATTTT
>JAFGJN010000185.1 GCA_016929055.1 Candidatus Zhuqueibacterota bacterium | reverse complement strand
GAAAATGTACAGGAAGTGCGGGTGATCCGCGGTATTCCTTCTGCCCAGTACGGCGATCTCGCCGATGGGGTCATGGTGGTCACCACCAAGGAAGCAGCCGATCCTCTGCGCATCAAATTCAAATACAACCCCCATCTCTATGAAACCAATGTCAGCGCCGGAAAACGGCTGGGCACCTGGATTGTGAACGGCAATTTCAACGTCGCCTTTTCTGAACACGATGTTCGCGTCGAGGGCGACGGCTATACGCGCTTGGCCGGCGAAATCGGCTTATCGCGCTGCAATGAGCAGTTTGAATGGAAAAACCGTTTTTATGTCACCCGCACGCTGGACGAGAGCAAGGAAAAGCCGGGTTATGCGCTGCGCGAAGCCTGGTACAATCGGGATGTGACCCTGAAATGGACCACGACCTATCGCCGCAACTACTCGCCGCAACGGCGGTTATCGGCAACCGGTTCGGCCAATTGGATGCGGCAAAACTCGTTCAAACAACAGCTTGTCTCGCGCGACAATCTGGTCATCTCTGACCGCCTCAGCGAAGGGACCCAGGAAGGTCGTATCGTTTTCGGCAGCTATCTGGGCAAGAAATGGATCAAAGGGAATGTGTGGAATTTTTACAGCGACCTGCAATACCAGTACCGCCTGGAAGGCGGCCGCTTCATCCACAGCTTGACCGCCGGGTTGACCGGAAAAATCGATCTCAACAATGGCCAGGGCATCGTATTCGATCCGCTCTATCCGCCTTCGCTCTCGGTGACCACTCCGCGGTTGCGGCGATATGATGAACTTCCGGCCTACCCCGTCGTCAATTTTTATGCTGAAGACAAAATCACCGGACGATTGTGGAAGCCCTTTACTCTCCAGCTCGGTGCGCGTTATGAATCCTATCGCCCCACCGGAATCGACTTGACCGGCTTGTGGTCATCCAAACCCTTTCTTCCGTCGCACAATGGCAGTTTCCTGAATCCGCGCCTCAATTTTTCCATGAGCCTTTTGCCCAAAACCCAAATCCGTCTCGGCATGGGGCAAACCTCCAAGTCGCCGCCTATGGGTATGCTCTTTGCCCAGGACAATTATTTCGATGTCGTCGACACGGTATCGGTGGTCGACCCCACGCAGCCGGAAAAAAACTTTTCCCTCATCACCACCACAATTTTTCCCCAGGCCAATCCCGAGTTGCAGGGATACCGGCAGAAAAAATATGAGATCAGTCTCGATCAGCAGATCGGCGATGTTGGGCTGACCCTTACGGCGTTTCGCAACGAGTCCAGCGACATGTTCGACACAAAACGAATGCCAGTTCTGCTCTACCGCAAAAGCTTTCCCGATTATCCGGATCTTTCCACTGCGACTGTCAAAGACACGCTGATGGAGACCAACACGCGTTATTTGAACAACCGCCGGCATCACATACGCGGGCTGGAATTCTCGTTGACCACCCGCCGGCTGCCGGTCATCGACACGGTGATCAAGCTGGATGCGGCCTATACCTCAGAAAAAATCGAAAGCCAGGACGACCTCTATTTTGGCAGCCGCCGCTACAGTCCGGAGCTCGATCTGATGGTACAGCCACTCTATCGCAGCAACGGCAAAAAGTATGAAAATTTGCTGATCAACTACCGCTTCGACATTCAGGCCAGACCGCTGGGGATCTGGCTGACCCTGCATGTGCAACAAAAAGCCATAGAAATCGATGGTCCGCTGGGACGAGCCGATTCACTGGCTTTCGGCTATTTCGACGCGCGCGGCAATACGGTGATCATTCCGTCTGAATCGAGAACCGACCCGGTCTATGTCCGGCTCTGGAGCGCGATTCAGGACTACGAGTGGATCGATGAAGACCGGCCCAACAAGTGGCTGGTCAATCTCAAAGTGAGCAAAGCGCTTTGGCGCGGTGCCGAGGTCTCATTTTATGTTAACAATCTTCTCAACCATCGACCGCTCTACCGCCGGCAGCGCGTGCCATCTACCTCGGTTTACTATGAGCGGCGTAATTCGCCGATTTTCTATGGCGTCGAGTTCAGCACCCAATTGGATGAGGTTTTTTGATGCGCGGGTCG
Organism: Candidatus Zhuqueibacterota bacterium; assembly: GCA_016929055.1. Classification (GTDB taxonomy): domain Bacteria; phylum Zhuqueibacterota; class Zhuqueibacteria; order Residuimicrobiales; family Oceaniaggregativiventaceae; genus Sulfursilanivivens. The sequence goes on along the minus strand of JAFGJN010000185.1, from coordinate 3,488 downwards.
TATAGAATTATCATCTGCATCGCGGTGATCGGTTGCGGCTGTTCGAAATTACTGGACCCCGAAGAGATACCAACTGCCGTGGAACGTCAATCACCGCTGCGCATCTTTTTGCAGGATCAAAGCGGTTTTATGCAAACCCTTTATGGATCGGATGGCGTGCGCGACGGCGAGATTTTGCTCAAATCCAACCGCTTGCGTCGGGAAACACGACTGACCGCCGATTCCACCGGCCTGGCTGTGGTGACCGGCTTGATCTCCGACACCTATCTGATTTCCGCATCCCGTGCGATGACGCCTGAAGAGATGGCCCTGGCTACGGGACAGGCCACGGCACAAATCCGCCTGGTCAACAGCACCCTGGGACTGATCGACCTGAGGGCCGACCAATCCGAACCCGTCACAGTGCCCATGTACCCAGTCGCCGGAGGCTCCCCTCTGGTCATCAGCGAAATCTATGGCTGCGGTCCTCCGGGATCCGGGCTCTATTTTCACGACAAATATGTCGAGATCTATAATCAGAGCGATGAAACCGTCTATCTCGACAGCCTGCTCATCGCCGTGGTCTATGCCAGCTCGTATACCGGCGAAAATTTTATCGATGATCCCGAATTCATCCATTCCTCCAATGTCTGGATGTTTCCCGGCAAAGGGAGTGACTATCCTCTGGAACCGGGGCACTTTGCCGTCTGCGCCGCGGATGGGATCGATCATCGCAACAATGCACCCAACAGCGTGGATCTGTCGGGCGTGCGTTTCGAATTTTACAAACGCGACGCACCGGACATCGACAATCCCCTGGTTCCCAACATGAAGCGAATCCTGCAAGATTCGGGCTATGACTGGCTCATCGGTGGCGAAAAAGACGCCCTGGTGCTGGCGAAAATCCCTGTCGATTCGCTCGGGTTTCGCAACAACCGGCTTTTGATCCCCTATACCCATATTCTCGACGGTGTAGAGTATCTCGACGATCCCTCACGTCTGGATAAAAAGAAACTGAATCCCCAAATCGATGCCGGGGCAACCGGCGGGATCGAATTCTATACCGGCAAATCCATGGAACGCATTGCGCTGCAAGTGGAAGGCCGCATGGCGCTCAAGGACGATAACAATTCATCTCTCGACTTTCGCGTTCTCGACCATCCGACGCCGGAATATCATCACGGAAAATAGAAACGGATCAACGATAGACTGACTATTTGGACAAAGCGGACAATCCATTGAGAATGAAAAAAATTGCCATCCTCATTTTTCTGGCTGGAACGGTGCCAGCGATGAGCCAGATGCTGCGAATGCCCCTGAACCCGACGTCGCTGATGACAACGGAAATCGCCGAAATCAATGCCTGGCGCAGCAACGCCAATCCCGCCTTTCTTCTGCTCGATCCGGCGCCGGAAACGCTGACGCTGCGCTCACAGTTTCAGCAGAGCGAGGGGGATTTCCGTGCCTTTCTGACCCCGGAACGGGTTCAGATTCTGCAGCAAAGCGCGTCAGGAAAAAAACAGATCGGCGACAACCAGATATTCAGCGGCGCGTTTGGGTTTCAAAAAGAAATCCGCGGCAACTGGGAATGGATCGCCAGCAAAGAGACCGGGATCGGCAATCCGTTTCTCATTGGCGACAGCACCTCGGGCGACACCCATTACGACGGCATCGTCATGAATGCCGCCTATGCGCGCCGGCTGGGCTCGGCGTTTCTGATCGGAACCGAAATCGATTATTTCGTCGACGAAGGGCTGAAAAAAGTCTCACCCAAACCGCGCTCGCAGCACCGGGACATTCGTGTAACCGCTGGCATGGGCTGGCTGGCTTCCCGGCGGATGCAGATCGGCCTTCAGGCCACTCTTGTCGATCGCAAGGAAGAGATCAGCTACAGCGAGGACAAAGAGTCGATCGAACGTGAGACCATTCTTTTCAAATTCCGCGGCTTTGATTATCCCCAGGTGCTGATAAAAAAATCGGAAACCCGTTTTTCCGAGCACCGCACCTATCGTGGCGCTGGTTCGATCACCTGGACGCCGGCAAAAACAGCCGTGCTGCTTACAGCGGGCGGCTGGGAACTGGAAGAGATGGCTGTCAGCGACAATCTCCTGACCCCTCTGGAAGAGGGATATTGGCAAGCCGAGCGGCTCTATGCAACGCTGGAGGCCGGTTGGGAAGTGACTGAAAAGCATGGAGTGCGGTTGCGGACAGCATGGTCCGAACGCCAGCTCTGGGCTCGACATCCCTTTTACCGCGTTCGCCTGCAGGAAAGCCGTCAGAAAGGGGCCGAAGCTGTGCTGGCCTGGCGGTTTACCCGATCCGCTCTCTGCCTGCTGTCGGTGGAAGGCGGGTGGAAACAGTCGGAACCCAGAATCCAGGATTATTACAGCAACATCCTTCTCGACACCCACAGCTCGGGCTGGATGATGCGTATCGGATGGCGGCGAATCTGGTCCGTCAACCTGGTCACCGCCTTTCGGCTCGGTCAGGAAGAGCTCAGGAACAACAATCCGATCTATCACGCGGCCAGTGGCTCCGGTTGGTTTGCCGATTTCCGCGCAGCGGATTTGCTCTACCTGATCAGCGATTGCCGGCGCACCTGGGGTCAGCTGGTGGTGGAATTCACCCCGACCGGCGGCGGCACCCTTGCGCTGCAGACCACCGCCATTTACAGCGAACCCCGAGGCTCCGCAACCTATACGGGTCAACATCGGTTCGATATCGACATCAACGTGTGCTACAGCCTGCCGATTCGCTGAACAGAGTGCGAGCGGCGAAACCGGACAGGAATAATTCGAGACAATAGGGATGGGCGCAATCGGTGTCCGCCCACTGAATCAGGCAACCTCAACAAAAGGAGTTTACCATGAAGAAACAGCTACTTTTCACCCTCTTGCTCACTCTCGCTCTGGGCGCCGCCTGGGCGGCGACCTGGACAACCGTCTCTGAACCGGATATTCCGGAGACGCTGAACGATATCTTTTTTGTCAGCGAGACGGATGGCTATGCGGTCGGCAACGATGGCGCAATCTATTTCACCCAGGACAGCGGCGATTCCTGGAAAAAGCAGGAATGCCCTGTTAAAAGCAACCTTTTAAAAGTCTATTTTGTCGGTACCCAGACGGGCTGGGTCGGCACAAAAGACGGCAGTGTTTTGTTGACCACAGACGGGGGCGCAAACTGGACGGAAGTGAGTTTTGCCGATCTCGCTCCTCATATCACATTCAGCTATTTTCGCAGCCTCTATTTCGTCGACAAGAATGTCGGCCACCTCATCGCCGGCAAATTTCGGGTTCACTATGTTATGAAAACCACCGATGGCGGACAGACCTGGGCGATCAAAGACTCGTTGTCCGACAATACCACCCAGAGCTGGTATGACATCGAGTTTTATGGGGACGGCAAGTATGGCGCCATCGTCGGTGACAAGATCTACACCCAGCGTTATACCAACGACGGCGGCGAAACCTGGGCGGCTTCCGACACCATTCGCGACGCCAACTTTCGCG